>NZ_JADPKU010000087.1:0-50382 GCF_023074095.1 Bradyrhizobium sp. 137 | reverse complement strand
ACCAGGCGCGGCTCGGATAGGCTTTCCAAAACAATCCGCGCCTTCCTCCTCAGACCAGCGGCGCCGCCGGCCTGTATCAACCACTTCAAGTCGATTCAGAGTACTGATCGTATGGCTGTCCATACGTACAGTTCTCAACCATCAGGCCAGCCCGCCGCAAGGCGTCTCCCCTCGGAGGCTTATTCCTTGTCAGCAGCCAGAGGTGATGGACATGCCGCCTTAAAGGGCCGACAGCGGCTTTGACACGTAGATCGCAGCCTCATAAGCACATCCACTATCGCCGCTCGCGTGCGTCGTCTCCAGGCCGCCGTTTTTGACGCTCAGAATGTTCGGATGGTCAGTCCCAGGAACACCGCGCAGAGGACATGTTGAAAGACCTTATTTGCTGACCCCCAATCATTGGAAACTTTGTGCTTCCGATTTCTCAGTGACGCGCCTTTTCGGGCTCCCTAATGACAGATACCTTTCGCTCTCCAATGGGAAGGCCATTTCCAGAGACATGCGGGGCCGGATCAGATCGACATGAGCCACACTTCGCAGCTGGCGGTTGAACGCGTCACGATTCCAGTTCTGCAACGACGCAAGGAGGAAGGGCGCGCCATCGTGATGATCACGGCTTATGATGCGGGTAACGGCACGCATCGCCGATCCTGTCGTCGACGTCATTCTTGTCGGCGATAGCGTCGGCAACGTATGCCTTGGGTTTGATGACCACTTTACCGGTCAGCATGGCGATGATGAATCACCACCTGGACGTGGTCGCACAAACAGGGCCTGGCGCTAGCTGACATGCCGTTTCTCAGCTTTCATCTCAGTTCCGACGACACGATACGCAACGCTGGAGGCGTCCTGCAGCGTGGCGCAGACGCCGTCAAGCTTCGGGAGGGGGTAAGCGGGTCGAGATGATCCGAGCCTTGGTGAATTGCGAAATTCCCTTGATGGGTCATCTTAGTCTCACGCCACAAAGCGTCAACGCGATGGGTGGCTTCAAGGTACAGGGTCGGAACGCGGACGATGCCCTACGTCTGCTTGACGATGCGCACCAGCTACACCAGGCCGGATGCTTTGCTCTTGTCCTCGAAGGCATCCCGGCCGAGCTCGCTGCGCGAGCGACTGAATCTCTGAGCACAACAGGCTCGAGATGAGCACGCCTCGCCATCTCATCGAACAAGAACGGCTTGTTCGTTGCCGAGGGCCTTTTACTTCGGGCAGCTGCGGGCCGAGACGGAAATTCGAACGACTGGGACGTCTCGGGTTCAGTACTTGAGTACGGCGCTCGAAGAAATCGCCAGATCTGGGTCGAAACCCGGCGGCTAGACGACTGGTGCAGCGAAGCTAATCTCACGACAGTCGATCTTGTTTGGACGGACGCAATGGGCTGAGTTCGCCGGTGGCATACAAACCCTGAGCAATA
Organism: Bradyrhizobium sp. 137; assembly: GCF_023074095.1. Taxonomy (NCBI): domain Bacteria; kingdom Pseudomonadati; phylum Pseudomonadota; class Alphaproteobacteria; order Hyphomicrobiales; family Nitrobacteraceae; genus Bradyrhizobium; species Bradyrhizobium sp. 137. Next base: position 48,968 of record NZ_JADPKU010000087.1, on the reverse strand, counting down.
CACGCTTCGATGGGGTTGCTCTTATGCCGATCACCGGCTCGACCGGCGGCACGCCGTCTCCGCCGGATCTGGCTTCGAACGCTATTCCGGCGGCGTCACAAGTCGATGCTATCGCCATACCCTGCCGTACTCAAACAATCAAATGCATACAGCTAGTTAATTGCAGGTTTGGCTTGCGGAAGACCTGAGCGTGGCGGCATTCCAAGGACGAGCTGCGACAGATATGGAACGCCGCGAACAATCGAGCGCACCGTTAGCGCGATCGCAATAATCGCCGCACCGAGCATACCCGCGATGATCAACCGGGTCGTGAGATCCCAAAGTTCTCCGAACTGTACGAAATCCATGAGACGGAACACGGTACCCTGGACCAGGTAGAGCAGCAACGTGGTCTGGCCCAACTCCACAGCGATAAAGCGGGCCATTCGATTTGAACGGCCAACGCTCCAGCATTGCAGCAGGAGTTCGATAGCGATTGCTGAGGCAGCTGCAGAGCCAACAAACATCAGAAGCACGTTTTTAGCCGACCGGAAATCGTGAATTACCCCAAGATTATTGTAGACATAGGTATCCTTGCCCCAAGCTAGAAAGCATACGCAGGTCACTATCGAGAGAAGTAAAATTAGGAGCGGCTTGTGATGTCGCGACGCACGCGTCCATCGTTCTCTCGATTGAGCAAGCAAGAAGCCGAAGCAGAAGAACGGGTAAGTGAATCTGATCAGGGGTGATATGGAGAATGTCAGAGGCGCGAGTGCGACCAGTATGGCTAAGCCAGATATGACCCACGATTGGTGGTTTAGCCTGGTAGAAATCTTGAGGAGAAGGTAGGAAACAAACGTGGCCCAGATGAACCAGTATGTGCCAGCGAAATCGTCTACAAATTCCAAAAGTCCGCTCGCTAGGCTGGGCGCGCGCCACAATGCCGCCAGCTTAGCTGTCTCCATGAACGTCCACCAAAACAGCATCGGCAGCAAGAGCTGCTTCGCACGGTCGCTGGCGGCTCGAGTGAACGACTTTTGCAGCAGTGATCGAGAAGAAAGATATCCGCTTATCGCCATAAAGAGCGGCATGTGAAACATATAGATCGATTTGTAGTACGGCGAATACCAAAACCCGTCGTCTCGGTAGATGACATACTGAATCAGGTGCCCAACGATCACCAAAACAATGAGCGCACCTTTCGCGAAATCTAAGCTTAGATCTCGATCGTTTGCCTCTGTCGTGCGCGAGCTCGGCGCGATCGTTCCAGTCACGCGTAGCAATGTATCAAACATCTAGATATCTGTTGTTGATGAGCCGGCGGCCCGTTGTCCGCTTCTTCTGCCTCATTTTTGATCCAAACGAAAGGTGATGGCGGGAGTTTTTGGAACGGGAATAGTCAGGCCTTGAAGATGGAGCTGGCCGAGCGTCTCTGAATGCCTCGCGGAACTTTGTGGCAGAGCAGATATCTAATTTGAGATATTTGTGTAGCAGTACGGGCACGGCATACTACTTGCAGACGCGGTTCTGGGAGGAAGACTGTCGCGCTCAGTCCTCCACTCAGCCCGACGCATCTCGGACCCGGCAGATGCGTCGGGCTTCTTCGGTTGGCCCAGCATAGTTGACATTTGGTCCGTCACCTTCGCTTGCCGCCGAGGCGCTCACGCCAAATAGGGGCTTCTGATAGCTGAACTCGGGCACTCGCCTGCACTTCTGCAAATGCTTCGTCCACAGCGCCGGTCGCCGGCCAACCAGTCGGTGTGATATCTCTCGTAATCGCGTTGCTCTCCTTTGGAATCAGCACCCCGAGCCTACCGGCTCAAGGTGACAACGCCGACCTCTTCAGAAATTCAACAGAACCCGGGACATCCCCACCGCTCATTCCTTGACGGCTTTCGTCGCAAAGCCGGCCGCCGGAGTGATTATTGCTGCACCTATGCTCTAAACGGCTCAGGCTGGATCGCTGCTGCACAATCTCCGGTCCTAACAAAGTCGCGCCGGTGCGGCTGGGCACGTGGCCACCAAGAAGCCATACCACGCCATTCGACTCCATTCCGCTGCGAGCTCACCTTCGGCAGACCTCAGAGTGGAAACTTTAGATAACCAGCTCGACCAAAGTCGCTCGCGACTGCGAGGTTCAAAGGTGCTGCTCGCACTCACGTGCTGTGGACCGAGGAGGGCAGCAGGCGTTCTCCACGCATCAGCCGACTCGGCGGATCACAGATAGCCTTGGCCTTCAGGCTTCACCTTGATGATCATGGCCTCAAAACTCCTGACCATTTCGGCGGCAAGCGAGAACACACGCCACGACTTGTGCGGCGATGCGGTCGCTAGCAACAGGTTCTCTCGTGCGCCTACAAGTTTAGCTTGCTCGGGCTGAATCCAACGTTTCGGTCAATGACTCCTCGAATATGTCTAGGCCCTTGTCCCAACGTTTCTTGCTCGATCGTAAGTGCAGGCAAGAACTTTACAACCTGATCGGTCGGTCCGCATCGCTCGATAATCAATCCCTTCTCAAACGCTCCATGTGACGTCGCCTCTGCGATTTCGGTCGTTTTGCAATCGAATCCGCATACCATGCCCCGTCCACGAACAGCAAACCTGTTTCCGTGCTGGTGCGCGATAGCATCGAGTCGACGCCGCATAAATGCGCTCAAGCGTCGGACCTGTTGCGAGAACGTCTGGTTGCGCCAATACAGATTCAAAGCCGCTTTGCCAGAGACGAGTGCAAGGTTGTTTCCTCGAAACGTCCCCGTGTGCTCGCCTGGTTCCCATGCGTCAATCGCTTCTTTGATCAGGAGCATCGATAGTGGCAAACGTACCCACTCAGCGATTTCGACATTACAACAATGCCTGGCGACAACGCAGCGAACTCTAAACTGAAGAACTCGCCTGTACGGCCACAGCCCATTTGGATATCGTCAACTATGAAAATAGCTCCGACCTCTTTTGCCAAAGCCTGAATTGACTGCAACCATTCCTCGCCGGCGACGTTAATGCCTCCCTCTCCTTGCACGGTTTCGACGAGAATGGCGGCTGGAAGATCAGTGCCACTGCTCTCGTCCATTAATACCTTTCGCACGTAATCCGCCGCACTGTGAGCGGAGCCAAGATACCCATCATAGGGCATGAACGTTGTGCCGATAAAGGAATGCTGCTGCCTTTGCGGTAAAAGCGGTTACCGCTCGCGGCTTTGGCTCCCAAACTTTGGCCGTGATATCCATTCGTGAAAGAAATGACGTTGTGACGTCCTGTGATCTTACGCGAGAGCTTTAGAGCTGCTTCAATAGCGTTAGCTCCCGTAGGCCCCGTAAATTGAAAGCGGTAGGAAAGATTCCGTTCACGAAGGATGACAGAGCTAAAGGTCTCCATGAATTCGACCTTTGCTGGAGTGGCCATGTCCAAGCCGTGGACGACCCCCGTCCGACTCCAGATACTCGCTGATTGCCGATTTGATCTCCTGATTGTTGTGGCCATAATTTAGCGCTCCAGCGCCGGACAGAAAGTCAATGACCTTTCGGCCACCCTCTGCGAACATAATCGAGCCGCGCGCCCTGCTGAAGACAGCAGGAAAAGAACGTGAGTACGAACGCACGTTGGACTCTAGCATTTCGACTGTCTTCATTCTGTGCGGCTCGTGTCCTCCAACCATGTGGTCGTCTCCTCGACAAGAAAATCTGCCCGACGAACAAGCGCGCGGCCAACATCGTACAGGATTGGCAGACCACGAGCGCACGGTTCCGGCGCCTCTCGGCGTCCTTTGGGCTATGCGTAGGGCGTCTGAAAATCAGCTCCAACGGCTTACCCGAGAACCAGGCGGAACAAAGCTACTATGTTTAGTAGTTTCGTCTCCATCCAGCGAGGGCCCCGGCTAAGTCGTCCTTCGCGGGCAGATTTGCTTAGCCGCGCGCGATTGAAGAATTTGCGCGTACTGCGCGGTTAGCTTGGAAACGGGGAAGTATGTGGGCCGAAAAATTTCATCGCGACCAGAGGGGCCGATGCGCTCCCGGCGACGGCGGAGCCCGCCAGCCGGAAGCGTGTGTTGGTGGCTCACGCTCACGGTCCCGGCGAGTAGAAGGGACACGGCCGCCGCAGATCTGGCCCGGCGCGCGGGCTTATCGCGCGTCCAGAGCCCCGCTTTGGGCCTTGCGTTTGGCCGGGACCGGCGCGGAGAGGCGTGGATGCGTTCGGCAGCAAAGGCGTGGGCTTGAAATCGCTTCGACCAGTGGCATTTGTGTTGCCCCGCAGCGGATGCGTAGGTTTCCGGTGCTTCGGCCCGCCGAAGGGTTGCTGGGAGCGAATGCAAGTTGGCGAGTTTGGCGTACACCACTCGATCCTGCGAAAGCCAACATCGCCAAAATGCGATCTTTGTGGCTTTTGTGAATTCCGCACCGATCGTTTCGACCGACTGCGTGATTTTGGCCGCGATCGCCGCGCCTTTCCTCCCACAAACTCCGGTGCCCGACCTATCTGGAGCGGTCGCACAAGTTTTAGGTGAGTTCTTTGTTCTAACGAGGTACTGCCGGCAAGCCGGTGCCGTGGCACTTTCGCGCTAAGCTCAGTCGTAGCACTGAACGTAGGGCGCTCCTTCGTTAAAGCGAGGAGGGCCTCGCCTCGTCTGATTGCGCGATCATACCAGAGGCGTCTTGTCAGGAGCCCGACGTTGCAAGTGTTTCAACCAGATGCCGAAAGTGCAACAACAACGACAGGAATGCGGCAAGATCGAAAGGCGAGGATCGCCACTGGCACGCGGTAGCACGGGCAATCGCGCATTGATCGACATCGTAAGCGCCGCGCGGGTGCGGCTTGGTCCAGACTGCTTCCCCGTCTTTCACGCGTTCGTTCCACCACGATGCTCGCTAAGCGCTTCATCGACGCAGGCGATCAAATCCAGACTGGCAAAGGGTTTGGCAAAAAAGCCGGTTACGCCGGCGCTCAACGCGCGGGCTCGCGTGCGATCATCTGCGAAGGCAGTCATCAGGATGAATGGCGCAGCGTGGCCCTGGGCCCGCATCTGTTCCAAAAGTTCAAAGCCGCTCATCATGGGCATCTGCACGTCTGCAATGACACAGGACGTATCGTTCAATTGAGATGACCGCAAGAATTCCTCAGCCGATGCAAACGTACGAACGTTGTGACCCTGCGATTTCAAAAGGTTGTTCAGTGCGGCACGAATCGAAGGATCGTCGTCGACAACGGAAACAGTTGAATACCTAGACAAGACGACCCGTTCTTAGTTGGGCGAAGGCGCTGGCGGAAGCATGACGGCCAGCAGAAGGATGCGCTTGCACGACGAAATTGTAAAATCATACCTAGGTTTGTACCCTGAAACGGTCGGTCCCAATTCCCAGCCTCTCAGTCATCCTGATCAAATCGGCCAGCGATCGAGCTCCCATCTTCTTCATCACGTGACCGCGATAGATTTTGACTGTAATCTCGGCGAGCCCGAGTTCCGCAGCTACCTGTTTGTTCAATAGGCCGGCGGCGACTAGTTTCAATACATCCTGCTCTCGTGGACTTAGGGCCTCAAACAAGGACTGCAGCCTCCTGACCACCTTGTCTACACCTCGTCTCTTCCGATCCTGTTCGATAGCTGCGACTACGCCATCGAGTAGTTCCTGATCGCGAAACGGCTTGCTGAGAAAATCGATTGCTCCACTCTTCATGGCTTTGACAGTCATCGGAATATCGCCATGAGCGGTGATGAAAATAATAGGAATGTGAATCTTCAGTTTGGCTAACTCACTCTGGAGCTCAAGGCCGCTCAATCCCGGCAGCCTGATGTCAAGCACAAGGCAGCTAGGAACATCAGGGAGCTCGCTCTGGAGCATTTCCCGGGCCGATCCGTAAGCAACGACATCCAGACCGATCGAACGAAATAGGTTGACCAGTGATTCGCGCATTGAGAGGTCATCGTCGACGAGGAAGACGCTCGGCCTCACCTCCGGCCCTACGACATTTGCGGCTTCCTTCCGCGGTTCAGAGCGCTTGGTCACGATCAGAGCCTCACTTGTACGATTTACAGTAGAATCGTCGCCTCACTACGACCTTTGATTGACCTTTCGAGGACTTTCGCGCAGTGCAAAGTTTGAGATTTTCCAGGTATGTGACGGGTCAGCCATTCGCGCCAGCGTGATGCATTACAGGAAAGTCTAGCAAAAACCGCCCGACTGGTCGAGAACTGCCTTTCGCGTCTGTCCGCCGTCGCGTCGGATCGGCCCCGCGGCATCGATCAAACGATCAGCAGCGATCGAGAAGCACCGACTCCAGAACTTGAGGCGCTCGCTTTAGCATGGCGGCGCGTGTCGCCTGGGCCTCGCGAATGAGGCTGCAGCGGACGACCCATTATGCGGCTGAAGGATCAGAATGCCCGGCGCCTTGGTAGTTGAACGCGGGGGCGCGAGCTGAGCGAATTGGCGCTATGGTGCCTGTGCATGCGCCGATCCCGCCGGCGTTGAGATCGGCAAGCGGCGTAGACTATCGCACCCATAGTAAGGAAAATAGACATCAGAACGAGTAGCAGCGGCATCAGCACATGAACTTTTCTTTTTCTCAGAGCGCCTGTGAGTTGCTCTTTGCGAGGTTGAGGAAAGCACCTTGCACCGACTTCGTACAACCTGACGCTAGGTGAGATTCAAGTCCTTTCCGTCATGTTTGTCGTAAAGATGCTCGAACTCGAGCTGCTGCAGGGGCGCTCACGTGCGTTCGTGCCGTTGCTTCCTTCACGAGGCTCGCACCCCAAGATGAGGCGGCGTAATCTGAATGGAGAGGCGGGACACACTCCATTCGATGTCCAGCTGCGGACCAGTTCGCCAAAAAGCAGTAATATTTGCTCTCCTGCATCAGCCAAACAACCGCTGATCCAGCGAAAGAATCATTCTCCTACCAGAATTGGCGGACATCACAGGTCCGTGCCAGGCACCTTGAAGATCCGCTCTTTGACCTACATAGGAACGACAAAACGCGCCCCGAGCGTCAACCTGAAGCTGTTGTCAGATCTGCCAGTAGCTCATCGATTTGCTCAGGGCCTACGGCTCAGGCAGGGTCATTACGGGCGGCCCGATGCACTCCGTTGAGCAGAAAGCGCGTCGGGCTCGCCCCACATCGCCAGGACATCCGTGGTGACGCTGCCTCGAATGGAGCAACCAGCGCGGCAAAACTGAGGCTCGCTCAGCAAGGCAGCGTAGGTAGTGACTGCCTGCTACTTCGCACCGGCCAGGAAGGGCTTGAATCGTTCGTAGCGTCAGGTTGTACGATGCCGGTGTACATCTATTGGCAAAGAAGGCGTTCCGCTGTTCTTCATTTTAATTGCAGTTCTCTTCACCGGTTTTGGGGTAGCTTACGCCTTTCTTGAACAGCGGTTCAAGCAGCGAACCGCAGCGAGCGGCATTCCGATCAGCGAGAGCCTATGCGGCGCCCGGTGAGCATCAGGGGTGCCTTTGTCGCGGGTCAGTTGCTCCATCAATGGGAGCAACAATGAAGAGAATAGTTATGAGCGCGGTTTCGCTCACAGTGGCTCGCAGATTTGCCCTTGATGCTGTGGTTCAGAGTCGATCACTGCATGGCGCCTCCAACATGGAGCCAGGAGTGAACGTCGATCTCGAAAACGGCACCCGCTTGTCGGCCGGATTTCTAGCCTGAGCGCCCTTGCGGCGTTTATGTTCAGCGATTCGACAAGCATATTGCTTCTCCTCGGGCCTTAGAAGCACGCCTTCATGGGCGATTGTGGAGCAAACTTCTTTGGCGACAGTGCTGTTAAGCGTGGGTGAATTCTCGGGACCAGCTTCTGTGAGAAAGGGTCGTTCGACATGCCAGATATCAGCAAGGCGATCGCCGAGCTCACTGATCGTCTGATCGCATTCAGAGCGGTTCGCACAATAGTCAACCAGGGAAGCGACATTCCGCCGGTCAGCGTAAGTGCCCTGCCGTCCGGTATTCCTCGGCCGGCACCGACCTCAGATCTAGGGACTGCCCGGAGATCGACAGCTTCGTGCGGGCCTTGAGGGGAATAGGCTGAGCTGATACCGCGCCAGTGCGGTTTCAGCTCGAAAAAGCAATATCGGCCGCTTATGTCCGCGGGGTAGCCATCGAAGCGGCGGAAAGGTCCAGCTGTGCGACTTGCTGCAATGGACCGAGCGCTCCCAGCCCTAGTACATCCGATTTCGAGGGGCTCATGCAACCAAGAAGCTGCTTCAGTTCTTTGGCCCAAGTCGCTCGATCAGGCGTTGTCGTTTATTGGTCAATGTCCAAACGCGCCGCCGCATCATTGGATGCGTCTCGTTGGAGCGAAGTCTCTGCTGCGATCGTGAATCAGGCTCGTGACTAGCGTCTGAGAGGCGTTGTCGAAGGGGCAGCCTTCCTCAAGTGCAATGTTGTGCACGGCGAGCTCCTTCAATATCGTGTCGGATACGCAGGCTCTGTGCTTCCTTAGCTCGGTACGGCGACCTCAGTGTCGCCGCGCTGCTTGTTTCATGGGGACAGCAGGATCGACATTTCACAGATAACGCCGGGACGGACCGGGCGCACGCTAAGGTCCTGATAGCGCGCGCCGGGTTGTGGCGCTCGGGGCTTCAGTTCTCGCCAGGAGATCTCGCAATTGGCTCATGGGATGGCGTTGCGCATCGCGGCCCGGACGCTCAGGCCGATGCAGCGCTCAGAAGCCGGCGTCCAATGGCCTCGCGCGTTGTGCCGATCATGGGCAAACCGATCAGGTTTCACATGTCATTGTCTGCTTGAGCGGTAACAGCGATCTGGGCGCTGCTGCACGTCGCGCAGTGGGCCGTGGTCGGGTAACGGGCCACGAGCCGCTCTATCGAATACAATCCTTCGCCCACATACTGCGCTAGTCGGCAGCGCCCGCCGCCGATGCTGTGCAGGCCCGGCCGGCGCGCACGACTGGGCTGGATCGACACGATCGGGCCACGCATTGGGTGTGTAAGTCGCATCTCGGCGTGCCGCGGTCCACTCTTTGGCGGCCTTAATCGGTACTCGCGCCGTTTTGCGAAGTCCCTTCACAAGCTCGCCCCATATGTGTCAGGTTTCGGCTCAGTCCTTATTGACCGGGCGGGCAAATGCCGCGGGACCCCCTCAGCCGAACTCTGTTCGGCTCAAATGTCGACAGTGACATCCAGCCCCTGTGGGAGGACGGTGATCGCGCGTTCTGCCGTGCGTGGCGCCGGCAAATCCACGGCAGCAGGGCTGTCGTGCTTGTCGTGCGGCCCATCACGGAAGACCCAACGACGCTCGACCGCCTCGCCCATGAGTATGAGCTGAGGGAGGAGCTAGACGAGGCATGGGCGGTGCGGCCGTTGGAACTGATCCGGGAAGCTGGTCGGACTATGCTGGTCCTGGAGGATCCATGCGGCGAGCCACTGCTAAATTTACTCGGGGTCCGTATGGAACCCAAGCGCTTCCTGCGCCTCGCTGTTGGTATCGCCAGGGCCGTGGGCAAGCTTCACCGGCACAGCTTAGTCCACAAGGACCTGAAACCCGCTCACATTCTGGTCAATTGTCCTGACGAACAGGTACGACTCACTGGTTTTGGTCTGGCTTCCCGTCTTTCCCGCGAGCGCGTGCCGCCTGAGCCTGCCGAGTTCATCGCCGGCTCGTTGCCCTACATGGCGCCCGAACAGACCGGACGAATGAATCGCTCGGTCGATTGTCGCAGTGATCTCTATTCACTTGGCGTGACATTCTACCAGATGCTGATCGGCGCGCTGCCGTTCACGGGCTCAGATCCCTTGGAGTGGATCCATTGTCATATTGCAAGAAAAGCAATACCGCCCGTCGAGAAATCACAAAACCTCCCCCTGCCGATATCTCAGATTGTGATGAAACTCCTCGCGAAAACCGCCGAGGAACGCTACCAGACTGCCGCTGGCCTTGAGCACGATCTGCAACACTGTCTCGCAGCATGGGCCACCCACGGTCGCATCGACCCGTTTGAGCTCGGCACAGACGACACACCTGATCGGTTGCTCATCCCCGAGAGGCTCTATGGCAGAGCCCTTCAGATCGAGGCTTTGCTTGCCTCTTTCGATCGCGCGGTGAAGAGCGGCACGCCGAGGTTGGTGCTCGTCGCCGGTTACTCCGGCGTCGGTAAGTCTTCGCTCGTCCAGGAGCTACACAAAGCACTGGTGCCCTCGCGCGGGCAGTTGGTGTCAGGCAAATTCGACCAACTGAAGCGCGACGTTCCCTATGTGACGCTAGTGCAGACGTTTCAGAGTCTTGTCCGTCCTCTTCTCAGCAAAAGTGAGGGCGAACTCGCCACCTGGCGGCAAGCGCTGCGGGAGGCGCTCGGCGCGAATGGACGACTGATGGCCGAATTGATTCCCGATCTGAGCCTGATCATTGGCGAGCAGCCCGCGGTTGCTGAGCTTCCAGCCCGGCAAGCGCAAATTCGTTTCCAGCTGGTGCTTCGTCGCTTTATTGGCGTGTTCGCCCGGCGAACCCATCCTTTGGTGCTCTTCCTCGACGATTTGCAGTGGCATGATGCCGCAACGCTCGACTTGATCGAGGATCTCCTGACCCAGTCGGATCTGCACCTGCTGCTCATTGGAGCTTACCGCGGCAACGAACTTGATGCAGGCCATCCACTCAAACGCAAGCTCGACTCCATCAGGGGAGCCGACGTAAATTTCGAGGAGATCACGCTCTCGCCGCTCACTGCAGACGATGTCGCGCAGTTAGTCGCGGATACCCTTCGCTGCGGACCAAAACGCGCTGCCCCGCTTGCAAAGTTGGTGCATCAGAAGACGATGGGTAATCCGTTCTTCGCCATTCAATTCCTTTCTGAACTGGCCGAAGAGCAGCTGTTGACGTTCGATCACGAGTCGGCGCGCTGGCGATGGGATCTCGAGCGTATTCACGCAAAAGCGTACACCGAGAACGTCGTGGATCTGATGCTCGGCAAGCTCATCCGCCTGCCCGAGGAAACGCAGGACGCGCTGCAACAGCTGGCCTGTTTCGGCAACATCGCCGGGACGGCGGAGCTTGCGATCGTGCTCGAAATTTCGCAGGAGCAGGTGCACGCGACCCTGTGGCCGGCGATCCGGCAGGAACTGATCGCGCGCCACGGAACAGCCTACCGCTTCCTCCACGATCGCGTTCAAGAGGCGGCCTACTTGCTGGTGCCAGAATCCTCGCGCGCTTCTGCCCATCTGCGGATCGGTAGGATGCTGGCGGCACACGTCCCTGCGCACAAACGCGAAGAGGCTATCTTCGACATCGTCAGCCAACTTAATCGAGGTGTCGCGCTAATTGCCTCCGGTCAGGAGCGTGAGCAGCTCGCAGAGCTGAATTTAGTGGCAGGGCAGCGTGCCAGGGCGTCGGCGGCCTACGCCTCGGCACTCACATATTTCACCGTCGGTGCTGCGCTGCTCGCGGAGCACTCTTGGCAAAGGCGCCACGAACTCGCGTTCGCACTGGAGACAAGCCGGGCCGAATGCGAATTCTTGGTAGGCCAGCTGGACATTGCAGAGAGCCTCCTGTCCGTACTGTCGAAGCGCGCCTTGAACGCGCCCCAGCGAGCAACGGTCGCATGTTTGCGGGTCGATCTTTACTTGACGCTCGGTCAGCACGGGCGGGCAGTGCTCACAGGGCTCGAATATCTTCACGACGTCGGGATCGAGTGGTCGCAGCATCCGACGGACCAGGAAACATTAGCCGAATATCAGCGGATGTGGTCACAACTGCCCGACGCAATCGAGGATCTTGCTAGTTTGCCTGCAATGACAGATCAGACCACGCTTGCCACGCTCGCCGTCTTGACCCGGATTCTTCCGCCCGCAGGTTTCACGGACGCCAATTTATCCGCTTTGGTCATCTGCAGAGCTGTCACCATCAGCCTCGAATACGGCAACACTGATGCTTCTTGCGCCCATTACGCATGGCTAGGCCGAATCTTGGCCGGGCGCTTCGGTGACTACCAAGCAGCTGACAAATTTGGTCGTCTTGCTTGCGACCTGGTTGATCGCGGTGAGTTCTCCCGTTTTCGGGCTCCCGTCTATTTGGCCTTCGGGTGCAACGTCATCCCGTGGACGAAGCCCCTAAGAGGTGGCCGGGTTTTGATCCGGCGAGCGCTCGCAGCTGCGGTCAGCAGCGGCGATGTCATCTATGAGGCGTACAGCTTGCTTCATCTAACCTCAAATATGATCATGGCCGGAGATCCCCTGAAAGAGGTACAGAACGAGATAGAGAAAAGCCTCGCTACGATACGGAATAGAAAGGTTCAGTTTGCTGCTGATACCGTAGCCGCTCAGCTCGCAATCATTAGAAGCATGCGCGGCCTCACGCGCTCATTCGGTTGCTTCGATGACCAACAATTTGACGAGCTAGACGTCGAGCGATCGTTGGCACGGAGTCCGGAGCTGTCACCTAGCGAAACCGTCTACTGGATCCGTAAACTTCAGGCGCGATTTATAGCCGGCGATTATGCTGCGGCTGTTGATGCTCGCTCCAAGGCGAAGCCCAAATTATGGACCATGCCGACAGAGCCGTTGATCGCGGAGTTTCACTTCTATGGTGCGCTGTCTCACTCATGTTATTGCGACAAGCCAGGCGAAAGCGAACAACAGCAACATCGGGATATCATTGATGCCCATTACAGACAGCTGCAGATATGGGCGGCGAATTGCCCCGAAAATTTTGAGAATCGGGCTGCCTTGGTCGGCGCTGAAATTGCAAGGCGGGAATACCGCGATACAGACGCAATGCGACTGTATGAACACTCAATCCAGACCGCAGCACGTGACGGTTTCGCCCACCACGAGGCAATCGCTTGCGAACTTGCAGCGCGCTTTTATGCTGCGCGCGGTTTTGACAGAATCTCCCGGGTTTACCTGCAGGACGCGCGGCGCGGCTACCTTCGTTGGGGAGCAGATGGCAAAGTGCGTCAGCTCGACGAGTTGAATCCCCATCTCAACCATGAGGAGACCACTCCTGCCGCGAATGGAATGAGGATCGGAGCTCCGGTTGAGCATCTTGATCTCGCGACGGTGACAAAAGTGTCGCAGGCGATTTCCGGCGAGATGGTTCTTCAAAAACTAATCGACACGCTTATGCGGACTGCCATTGAGCAGGCCGGCGCCGAACGAGGTTTGTTAATTCTGCTGCATGGAGGCGAGCCGCGGATCGAGGCGGAAGCCGCAACGGTGGCGGATGCGCTGCTTGTAAAGGTGAATGAACAACCCGTAACTCCGATGGCACTTCCCGAGTCCGTGCTGCATTTCGTCCTACGTGTCCGCGAAAACGTCATTCTCGAAGATGCTGCCGCCGAGCCTTCATTTGCGGAAGATCCGTATATCCGTGAGCGCAAAGCGCGTTCTATTCTTTGCCTGCCACTGATCACGCAGGGCAAGCTGATCGGCGTACTTTATCTGGAGAATAATCTCGCCGCGCGCATATTCTCGGCTGCCCGCAACTCGGTGCTGAAAATGCTTGCCTCGCAAGCTGCAACAGCGCTGGAAAACAGCCGGTTGTACAGCGAAGTTCAGCAACGGGAGTCGAAAATCCGGCGCTTACTCGACGCTAACATCATCGGAATATTTATCATCCGCGAAGGAGGCGAGATCATCGAGGCAAATCAAACCTTCCTCACGATGGTTGGATACGACCGAGAGGATCTCGTCGCGGGGCGAGTGAACGGTCTCGACCTGACACCGCCAGAATGGCACGAGCGCACACTGGATGCTGGAACAGAAGCAAAACGGACCGGAGCTGTTCAGCAGTTCGAGAAAGAGTATGTCCGCAAGGATGGCAGCCGCGTGCCGGTGCTAATTGGCCTCGCCGTCTTCGATGCGCGCGACGACCAAGGTGTTGGCTTCGTCCTCGACCTGACAGAGCGAAAGAGAGCGGAAGCGGAAGCCCGTGAAAGCGAACGACGGTATCGCGAGACTCTGATGGGGCTGGCACACGCCAATCGGATCACGACAATGGGACAGCTGGCCGCCTCAATCGCCCATGAGGTCAACCAGCCGATTGCCGCGATCAGCAGTAATGCGGGGGCGGGGCTAAATTGGCTCGGTGCTCAGCCGCCAAATCTGGAAGAAGTTCGACAGACCTTCGGTTTGATTGTCCGTGACAGTATGCGTGCAGGGAACGTGATCCGTCGGATCCGCGCTCTTATGAATAAGGCTCCTATGCAAACGGAGCTTCTCGCAATTGACGAATTGATCTTAGAGGTGCTGGCGCTAGTTCGCGCGGAACTTGCGAAAAATGATGTATGGGTGCAAACGCGACGGGCTGAGGCGTTGCCGCTCGTCCGCGCGGATCGCGTCCAGCTCCGGCAGGTGATTCTCAATTTGATCACGAATGCCATCGAGGCCATGAGCGAGATCAACGAAGGTGACCGCGAGTTACTGATCAGCGCGCGGACAGATGACTCGAACAACGTAGTGGTCACTTTTCGGGATACGGGTCCAGGACTTGATCCGAACAGCGCTGACCGCGTGTTCGAGGCGTTTTACACCACCAAGTCCGAAGGCATGGGCATGGGGCTCGCTATTTGCCATTCTATTATTGAGGCGCACGGAGGCCGGATGTGGGCGGGCGCCAATGATCCTCGCGGGGCGGTCTTTCAGTTCAGCATGCCGGTTGCGCCGCAGGGCGTGGATCGGTCGGAACAGGTCGCTTCACCGTCTTAGGCTCGAGTTGGATATCGAGCAGGGCGCTCCGGGAGCCCCGATCATCGTGACAGAAGCGAGCGGCGACACCTCGAGGATTTGAGACATTCGCGTTTCTTACTGCCCATCAAGGAGTGTTGGAGCGAACGACAGCAACCTCGATCGCGCGGTCTCGCAGATTTTCGCGAATTATCAGAAGATCTACAGTCTGACCGTAACGTCAGATTCAGGACGCTTTGAGGGCTTCCTGCAAGTCTCTTGAGACTTGCAGGGCGTCAAGCGGAATCAGACGAAAGCTGCACACGCAGTGTTCGAGAGAATGACGGCAATCGCCCTCCAAAGCATCTTTGTTTGAGTCGGGAGAGCGACATGATTTACTTTATAATGCATGCAACCGTCGCCTGTGGCTGCGCAGAGTCTCGGTGTGGCTGATCTGTTAGAGCCAATCCCAAGTGCTAAAGTGGTTTAGGAAGGGTTGCTTTGATAACAGTGTAGCCAGCGCAGCCCCCTTGAATCCGATCTCAATGCAGAGCATTCCTGTCATGCGCCCCGAAGCAGGCCCCGGATTGCAACCGGTGTACCGCTCTTCTCCGGAGTTGGCCTCAGGGCCTCGCGCCGCTGCTGCCGCTCGCAATAGGCGACGCGCAAGCGATGGCGTCGTGTATGGTTTTCTGTGCTCTGTAAAAGCGCCTGAGGCGAGCAGGAACCGACCGCCGCCGGCGCATCGCTGCGCAAAGTCGAGGATATGGAGAAAATCCAGGTGATACCGCGTCGTTCACAATACGTCGTTCGAGTTCGTCATCCTTTCGCAATGAGGTGAGCCACACGACGGTCGTCGTCACGGTCGCTCTTCGATAACCCTTCGATGACGCCGGCGCGATCCGCCGCGTTGCGGTTCTGGCTCATCTTCCGCGTGCCATCGAGCCGTGTAATTTGCAATCGCAGACCGACAATCCCCTTAAGCTCCGTTTTGATGAAATCGGCAGGGGCGTCAGAAATCGCCCAGCGGTCTTTGCCCGAGCGCTCATGCACATCGGTCAGCCGCGTGACCACCGTTCGCAGCCGATCGGCATCATCGAAGAATTCGACCGGCCCGTAGGCATGCACAGCGACATAGTTCCACGTCGGTACGGCCTCGCCTCTCTCGTGCTTGGTCACGTACCAGGAGGGGCTGACATAGGCCTCCGCTCCAGCGAAAATGGCCATCGCCTCGCCAGTCGGTGTCAGCTTCCACTGCGGATTCGCACGCGCCACGTGGGCGTAAATCGTGCCCATGGAGCCTTCGCGCTCGTCGAGTACTACGGGCAGCATCGTTCCAACAAGCCCTTCGTGAGTAGCGGTGATCAGTGTCGCCGAGCGTGCCTGGCGCATCGTCCGATGAACGTCGGTGATATCGACAACTTGGAAGGAGGGCGGCGTGTACATCGACGAAGCTCCCCGGCAGCCCGACGGAAAGCCGGGCGACTCATGATTCGGACTGGGGTACACCTCATGCTGGATCATAAAAACGATCAGTTTTGGTGGGTGGTTTCAGTCCTCCGCGCGCGCTAGGCCCTGGGGGCAGTAAACCTATGATGCGTCAAAGGTGCAGGTGCACATCGGAGGGTGAGTTTGCACGCTGGTCAGCCGTTGCCTTCTATGCGCCCGCTTGCAGACGAATTCGGCTCTTCGTGCCGATGACTGCAGCACATGAGCAGCTTCACCTTAGGGCTGTGAGTGGGGACGACCAGAATTGCGGCTGAGCCCTGCCGCATCAGCTCGAAGCGCCGCGAGCCGCAGGTTGGCGGTGACTGGCTGTGCTAGATCCGCCCCTGGCACTGGACAGACAATCAAAAACAAGGAAATCGTAGCCATTCCGGCGGCGTGATGATTGCCGGTTATGAAATCGATAGGAGGCGTCCGTCCGTGTGATGTGTCTGGCACGCGACATACGGGGCCAATCTGGCCCATCTATATCGCAGAAGAAGGGGCCTGACATCCGACGTGCAATCCAGGAAGACGAGGATCCCAGCCGCGCCGCCTATCTGTTTCCCGCGGATGCGAATTATCATGCATCACGCGTTCTGGTGCTGGTCGAAAATGCCGAAGAGCTCAAGCGCCTCCCGCCGGTCCAGCAAAACGTCGGGAGCGACGGCCCATCCTCCCAGGCCAGACGTGTTGCGCGCTACAGTATTCCGCTGACGGGGCCTCGAAGCATCGACCGCTGCTTTCATCGGCCGTGATTGGCTCTATGGCTACCCAGATCCATCACAGCTGGCGCGGAGCCTGCGGCTGCACACTTCGGCTGTTGCGTAGCATGGTTCCGATCTTCCGATCCTGCCTTATTGAGGACGATCTGATGGCGTTAACGCCGCATGCTGATGGCCTATTCCAGTTCAGCATTTCAGTTCGAGAGTTCAAGTCCTCGTGCGGATTTTCCGGGTAAGAGAGAGCATATGCCTATGAAGGACACGATGAGCACATCAAGCGGTCGTTGCGCGTGCTCGGTGGACTTGCTGTCGTCGTCGGCGTCTCTTCCGTGCTCGGATCGAACAATGTGCGATCGGAAGCCCTCAAGGGCTTTGGCTCTGCAGCGACGGGCGGCCTTGGAGGCGAGGTAGTTCAGGTCAGATCAACCAAAGCTCTGAAGTATGAGTTGTGTCGTTCGTACAGCGACGGGCACTGCAATGACAATAGTCCGCGCGAGATCCAGGTAGCCGGAACAATAGACTTTACCCGTACGGAAGGGCAAGGCGAGGGGCAGGGTTGCCAATACGGCCGTGCTTGTTCGGCACCTTACAAGAGTGAGTCCCTTCTCCTTATAGACGGCAACGATGCGCATTGCGATGGCAAGGAGAAGACATTGGTCGGCTTCGACGGGCCGGCAAGCGCCCGCTGGAGATTGGCTCAAACAAGACGGTGATCGGCGTTGGCCCGAGCGCTACAATCAAAGGGAAGGGGCTACGCCTAAATGGGGTCAGCAACGTCGTTATTCGCAACCTGACCATCAGTGATATCAATCAAGGCGTGATATTTGCCGGCGATGCTATTGCAATTGCACGAGCCGACCTGGTTAGGATCGATCACAACCGATTTCACAATATCGGGCGGCAGATGATTGCCGGCGGTTTTGGCCCTACGACGAATATTACGATTTCCTGGAACGACTTCGATGGCGGCGATACCTATTCCTCCTATTGTAACGGGGAGCACCATTGGAATCTCCTGTTTCTTGGTGTCCCGCAGACGATCACCATCGCAAATAACTATTTCCATGAGATCTCAGGGCGGGCGCCGCACATTGACGGAGCGCAGGCTATTATTCATCTCCTTAGCAATTACTTCCGCAACACGAATGCGCAACAGAGCGGCGGATTCTTCCATGCAGTGGATGCTGGACCATCTGTGCAAGTACTGATCGAGGGCAACTACTTTGACAACATTGAAACACCTATCAAGACTGGTAGTGGACATATCTTTGGCTTGTTGAGCAAACCCAGCCGGACCGTGCAGAACATCTGCCTCGCCGTGCTCGGACGTCTGTGCATCGAGAACATCGCGATCCCAGTGCCGCGGATCAATGGCTTTCGCCTGGATGAAGCCGTAGTTCATCGTTTGGAGCTCTTCCAAGGTCATCTATTCCTCTTCCATTTCCAGCCGATGATGTTTCGGCAGTGATCACGGCCAGGGCAGGTCCCGGACACCTTGAGAGCCGGTGACGGCCCGTTCGCAGAGGCGGCTCGAGACTGGCCGACGTCCGCAAACTGTTGAGCGGAGGGCGCATACTGGACGAGAACAGCACGCACAGCTGGCTGCCCGACGTTGCACGAGGACCGTATGGCCTTTCTCTTCGGGTGCCGAGCGGTACATTTCTTATCGATTATGTGCCCTATGCCTTTCGCCGCCGACCCGGGTGGCGTTGGCAAGAGGGTGGGAGGTGGCATCGAGTTCCTGGCAAACTGTTTGACTCGAATCCGATCCTGTACCTGACGGACGTTCACAGCTCCGTTTTCCGACTGGCATGGTGCTTGCTCGAGAGTACCCGTAGCGCGAGGCTCGCCTTCGAAACCGAGTCACACGCGCCCTTGTCCGCTTGAAGAAGCTGCAAAGCTTGGAAAAATTCGCAATGAAACAAACGGCTTCGACCGAGAGTGTCATTCCACTGACCGACGTCGTCAAGCGCGCAGCGCGCATCGGTGTTGAAATCAGAAATATCACGCTCTCGGGTGATTTACCGAGCCAAACTGTCGCTGGGATCAACAGCTTGCTGCTCGAACACAAGGTGATCTTCTTCCGTGATCAGGGGCATCTTGATGACGCGGAGCAGGAGCGCTTTGCTGCGTGTTTGGGAAGGCTGGTGCCGCATCCGACACTCGGTACGATCAATGGAACGACCTCGATCATCGAGCTTGATTCCGCGCGCGGAGGTAGCCGGGCTGATGTATGGCACGCCGATGGAACCTTTCTCGCGGCGTATCCTAGACTTGCGGTGCTGCGAGCCATTGTGGTCCCATCGTCCGGTGGCGATACGATTTGGTCGAACGCTGTGGCCGCCTATCTGGATCTGCCGCGGCCGCTCCAACGGCTTGCCGACGAACTCTGGACCGTTCACAGCAACGCCTTCGACTACGCCGGGACCTGCCGTGTTCGCGAAATCGACCAGAAGCATTTTGATGAGGTCTTTACCAAAACGATCTATGAGACGGAGCACCCGGTGGTCCGTGTACATCCCGAGACCAGCGAGCGCGCGCTGGTGCTCGGCGATCTGGTGCAAAGGTTTATTGATATCCCAAAACGCGACGGTCAGAAGCTGTTTGATCTATTCCAGTCTCATATCACGGCACCCGAAAACACCGTACGCTGGAGCTGGAAAGAAGGCGATGTCGCGATCTGGGATAACCGCGCAACGCAGCATTATGCGGTCAACGATTACGGTGACCAGCATCGCGTCGTTCATCGTGCCACAATCGATGGTGACGCGCCCGTCAGCGTCGACGGTCGATGCAGTGTAACGCGCCTCAAGACGACGAAGCACCCGTCCACGAAGGTTGCCTAGCAAGGCTCGGCAAATTCACCGATAATGCACTGCTCTTATCGCATGTTCGCGCGAATAGATGTTTGAGAAGAGAAGTGAACCCAGCAGAACGCCACGCGCAATTGGATGGGAGGGCTAACGCGCCGCAGACTCGGGAGGCGACCTCCTTGCTGGAGTAAGATGCTCAAGCTCGTCTCGACCGGCGAAAATGAGTCAGCATTCGAGTGGCGCAAGTCATCCGGCCGCGTCCGGTCGATTTGCCGCCGAAGGGGGGCACATCTCCGCCGACCTCGCGCATCGCCTTTCGGCCAGCGCCGCGACCGTCGGACAGATATAGCGATTGCCGTAGTCGGGTAGCTTTGGCACCTGTGTCGCGGTTCCGCTTACCACACCTCTTCGGCGTGAACTAAGCTCCGAGGGCACGATTTCGGCTTGTCATGGCAGAGTACGAGCTCGGACGCGAGTCTGACGAACTGCACCAGCAATCATCCAAAAGCAATGTCGCTGCCGCAAGCTCAGCACTCAATTGAACAAATGAGCATCGAACATCATTCCGCGGCCGGAGGGTATAGCTCTTGCGCAAGTACGATGTCGGCCTATCGCTCGTAGACCGAAGCAGCAGGCTCTAACCTACCATTCCCAACAGCATGCTACGTTGGATATCACGGCTCAATCTACGGGGTACCCGGCTTCGCGTCAGGAGCACAGCGGATACCAAAATCGCCGTGATGGGAGGCCCACACCGTTGAAAAGGGCGAGTGGGGATATCGACTACATGACGGTCCGCGCAGTCCTGAGAGCCTAGAAGAATACCGACGTAGATACCAATATATTCAGGGCGTGTCCTGTTTGCGGCGTGTAGGTAATGCTTGTCGGGTGATTGATGTACGTCAGTCCTACGGTTGTATATATCCCGGGCGCCAGATGCGCCGTATACAGTCCCGAAATTGCTGTGCTGTCCCGGTGCGCCAGCTGCTCTTTCGCCAATGCAGCGTCCACCGCGAAATGGCTCCAGATGGTGTTGTTGACAACAAGACTCATCTGATCAGTGGGCCGGCTGTCAAATAGGCCCTTCGCATACAGGCGAAGCTCGTAGTACTGACTAGCCCTATTTAGGTCAGGCGGAGCGTACATCGCAGAGAACCCGCCATAGATTCCGCGAGATGCCGAGCCATGGACGGCAGACTGCCAGAATTGCCTATCCGCAGCTACATAGTAGACGCTGTTCGCCTTGGCTGTCGGTTGCGTCGGATGCTGTAGGTCCGTGTAGCTGCTGTTGTTAAAGCCCGCGCCAGCCCGCAGCCAAGTCTCGGGTACCCCGGGAGCAGGCTTGTTCTTATAGCAAACTTCATCAAGTAAAAGAATGCCCGCGTCGCGCGTGCTCCAGTTCAAGCCAGTGGGATTTTCGCTTACATGCGTATATTGACCGGCTGGACTAAGCGAGCGCTGGATTGAGAGCTTGTTATATAAGCGATCGTCAAAATTGTACTTCAGATTAAAAGCCGGCGTTGGCGCCCAATTGTTGCTCATGCCTGCTTGGAACAGCATCTTCGACGAGGGTCCAAAAACTTTTTCTCCGGCACCCGCAAACTCATGTTGGTTCCTGAGGTAACCCACTTTGAGTTCGATCTTCCTTTCGAAGAACGTTTGATAGTAGGAAACTGCATTAATTCCCAGTCGGTCTGGCCCGGCGCTCTTCCATGTCCAATATTGATGCTCGGCTCCCACGACGATCTGACCGTCGGGAATTCCAAACCGAGCGAGGTCATAGGTCACGATCATAGAGTTGACCGTACTAAATGTCGGATTCTGGCCGACATATTGTTGATTGGCGATGGTGCTTCTGGTCGCATTACCGAGTTGATTGTTGACAAACGTGTTTAGGGTCCAGCCGGCGAATCCAATCCCGAGATCCGAAAGCTCGGATCTGACAGAAGCTGTATCCTGATCTATGGTGTCCGCAGGACCAGGCCCAGTGAACGCCGCACCTTTTTCGCGGAGCTTCTCGAATTTTGCGAATGGGTCAATCTGCTTTTGACTTCTGCTCTTGGCGGTGACCTCCGCACTGTCGCGCGTTGTGGTAGACCTAGCTGCTTTTGGCAGCGAGTTCCCAGAAAGGCGCGCTGCTCCTTTGGGCCGGCCGCTTCGGAAGGTTACAGCCGGATTCGAGATTGTTTGGCTTCTTGCTTCGGCGAGCTCATCGGGGCTGTGACTTCTAGGGCCAGAGATATCACCAGGTTCTGCCTCCGCCGAACTGCAGGCGAGACTAGCTATCAGGGAAAGGAGAATACGCCCTCTTGATTTCGCACTTGGTCGAGAGATGAAAGCAACTTCGCCAGCCGAGTATGTCCGCATGGATACTGGCGCTATACCGCAACAATGCATCGTGATTTCCACGTCCGTCGATTTGAATAAGGTGCACGTCCACCTGACGGTCTAGACCGGTTCGGGATCCTAGTGCTCAAGGCGGACTAGGTGACGCTTGAGGCCAGGCGGCATCTCTATGCCAACGAGACCCGCTCAGCCTTCCGCGCTATCACCACTGCTGGCGCAGCTTGGCCAACGTGGTGGTACCCAGCGCGACGCAACCCAGCCGCTCGATCGCTAATCGAGTGCAAGCATCTGCTGCACCGTGTCGAGACGGGGTGTGGCCTGCTCGATGTGACGTTCGCTGGCAAGAGATTGGCGGCCAGCGCCGGAGCCCAGGGATTCTCGCGACAAATCCGCTGCCACGAGGATGTTCTTCAACAGAGAGCCGCGCTAGCTGAGCTCGCATAAGAACACGCCGGACCCTAGAAACGCCCGCAGCTCGGTCCATGGGATGAAGCACAGGCGGGCAGAAGGGGCTAACATCTTTTGACCCCCGTAAGCTCGCTGAGGCCGGCACGAGGCCTTGATTGGCTCTCATGGGAAGATGGAGAGCGCGATTGGAGGCGTTTTGATAGCTGCGGGACCAGACAGAACATCCATCAGCTCGATTGGAGTTACCGGATCTATATCGCATCGCGACTTCGTCCTTGATGTGGCCCGAGCGAGTTTCACCGGCACTGACTGGCATGTGTCCGTCATCTCCATCAATTGCTAGGTTTGGTAGGTTGACCGGGCGCGGGACGTCGGCCTCGCTGTGCGAATCTGTCGTGCCGCTCGGCGCGAGACCGTCCCGGCGTCAGGGACGAACTCCGGTATGGCAGCATCGAGGGGTGCCATTCGGGAAGGTCGCTTCGATTCCGGTTGCGCGAGGCTCTTACGGGAAACTTGTTTCGATCCCGCGGGATCCGGTTCTAACTGTGGTGCTCGATTATCGTTGGCGCCGTGTCGCGCCGGCGCCGGTCCTTTTGTGCTCTTTGGTCTAGCTCATCGCGTCGACCAGCTGCTGCTCTGGATTGCACGCAGCGATCCGTAGCGATTCCGGTCGAGCGGCGACCATGCACATCAATAGGATCCGTCGTGCATCACCACGAAGCGCTCCTCTTTGCTGGGAGTTCGTATCCAGCGTAGACCGCAGGCTGATTGCGGTATCCCGGGCTGCCAGCGCTTGAGGAGGTCGAAATATCCTCGTACATCCGGACGAGCTCGATCAGGTTTTCGATACCGAAGTCGCTGAACGCCTACATCTCATCTTCTCCGACGCGGTAGACCCAAATGAAGCCGTCCTCGATCGCCATTTTGTTGGCGACGTCCCGCAGCCAGTCGTCGTCCTGGTCGAGGTCCGCGGCCACACGGGCAATGGTGGTGATGTGATGAACTTTGTCGGTCACGCCGCGTGAGCGGACTGCGTTGCAGTCGGGGGCGTCCAATTCCCGGCAGCAACTCGCCTAGCTGACTTCGCGGCTAGGGCCGGGCCGGCTCTCGTCGCGCAGCTGCGCACGGCGTCCTTTACGAATTTGGCGCTGTACGTGAGTGCACCAGGTGAGCGAAACTCGTTACCCGGGCTTCTGGGCGCGTAACGGAAGGTAATGCATTCATACGATCAGCGCTCCTTGGCTGGCCTTAACAGAGCGGCGCGCCGAGATAAGCATCGAATGCGGCGGCCACAGCGCGAGTTAGAAAACGATGCTCCTGCCTCACGCGGATGAATCCCTTTTCCACCTCCACGATCCCATCCTCGGCGAGCATTGCCAAGCGTTCGGGTGAACCGAGGAACGGGACCGGGTCAAATCCATGAGCAATGCAAATTGCCGGCACGTCGACCTCGAAATCGCACATCAGCCGCTCGATGATTGCGGCCCGGACGCGGTCTTCGAGGCTGAGACAGTAGCCCTTTGACGTCGCCAGACGGCCGGCTTTGATTTGGCCGCTGTAAGAACCCGCTGCAACTTCATTCTGGACGTAACCATCGCCAACTCGGCCGATGGCCGACGGGCCGAAACCGATGACTTTATGGCAGGTGTCGGCCGAGTAACCCAGTGAGTTCCGCCGCAGGCGACCGGCTTTCTGCGCCAGCGCGAGCTCATCGTCCGGCAAGGCGAAATGGTCAAGTCCGATTTGGCGGTAGCCCGCAGCAATCAGTGTATTGGCCATTGCCGCGGCCTGTTCTGCACGGGCAGGGCTGTCTGGCAGCGCTGCCTCGTCGATCAGGCGCTGATTCTTCTTAAAGGAAGGAACGTGCGCGTAGCCGAATACCGCAAGCCGGTCTGGTCGCATGGCCACCGCCGTAGTCGCGGTCTGAACGCAGGACTGCACCGTCTGATTTGGCAGACCGTAGATGAGGTCGAAGTTGATGCGCATTACTCCATGCTGCCGCAGCATTTCGACAGCGCGCTCTGTTTGTGCCTCACTCTGAACGCGGTTAATGGCCTTTTGAACAATTGGATCGAAGCTCTGGACGCCCAGGCTCGCGCGGTTCACGCCGGCAGCCGCTAACGCTTCGGATGTGGCGAGCGTGAACGTGCGGGGGTCGATCTCAACAGCGATGGCGGCCGTTTTCGAAACCGCAAAGCGGCGGCGCAGAAGTTCCATCAGTGCCCCGAACTGCGCGGGCTCGATGAGGGTCGGCGTTCCACCGCCGAAGTGCACGTCGCTCACAGGCAGCCGTTGCGGCACCTGCGCCGCGACCAACTCGATCTCCTTACGAAGAACCGCCAAATATTCTAGGATGGGTGAATCCCGGCGAGTGATGCTTCGAGCGAAGCCGCAATACCAGCAAATCGATCGACAGAACGGAACGTGGAAATAGAGCGACACGGACTCATTAACCGGCAGGCGCTGCAGCCATTTCTCAGAGGCTTCGGCGCCGACCACCGTGGAGAACTGGGCTACAGTTGGATAGATGGTGTACCAAGGAAGGCGAGCATCGCAATACTTTTCCAGGACCGAGGTCTGCAACGATTGTTATCCTATGTTTACGAAGTTTGTGGTCGCAAGCGAAGTCTTTTGCATTCCTTTTTGCCGACAGTAGTCCGGAATGTCGCTAGACAATTGGAAGCTTGCGTGACGGCCGATCTGCTGACGAAACGCGGTGTGGGATAGCAAGCCGTTCCTCTCGAAGACAGAGAACAACTGCTGCAGGCGAGATACTCGAATCAACACGGCCACGGCGGGGCCCCAGATTCAACTCCGCTTCGCTAATCTCCGACGTTCGCCAACGAGACATCCACCGGGGCCGTTGACGCTGCTAGAGCTCGAACTGCTCCACGACCTGACTCGTGCGAAGTTCATCGATCAAAATTGATACGTCGCCTCGCAATCTTCATCAACTTACAAGGTTTGGTAGTTGACTTCTGCCTGGCGTATTCCCCATCCACCCAGGGATCCTGCGCCGCCTCGGGGACATCCCGGTACATAGTCGAACTTCACCAATGCGAGGATCGTCGGTGTCGCGCGGCGCCACGGCTGTTGGCGTGAGTGTGTTCTCGCAGTTGGTATGGAAAAAGTAATGAGCCGGGTAGGCGAGCGAGAAGTGATCGATGCAATTGAACAGCCGTTTCAGACTTGCCACCGGTTTTGCACAGATCGTCAAGGCACCTATGGTGGGTGGTGGTCGTCTTCGTGTGTCTGGGCACTGCAGGAGTCTATTTTGACCGACGTCAGACAATATCTCGAGAGCTCGGCGGTCCGTGAAGTTGCTCCAAGGCTGAGCTTGTCACCGACGCCGGGGCGGTACCTGTCGGAGGTTCCGTCGGGACAGGCTCACGGTCAAGCGGCTTCACCCGAGCTCGTGTACTTCGTCGGGCACGGCGTGTGCAGAAACTTCCAAACACGGCGCAAACCAGGACGTCGGGCGCTTCCCCGAAGACGCATAACCGAAAACAGGCTCAAGAACCAGAACGCATTCTTCTTCTAATTCAGTGCATCCAGCCTCTTGAGATTGGATGACTTGACCTACGATCGAGCCTCCGCCGCGAACATTCTACTCGACGCCACTGTTCGTCCCATAGCCACAAAGCGCGCAAACCAACAAGCAAATCGTCCGGATGGACCAAGTACGGCGCATAGCCCGGGAGATCGCGGCGCGCCTGATAGTTCTACGCGGTATTCCTGACTGCCTCAGCTAGCATCGCGTAAAGCTGCCGCTTGCTCATTTCTTGAGGCTGGCTATCTAGCGCCTTTTGCGACAGCTTCGTTCCGACGCAATCGCGACCAGCCGCCATCGCCGTCGGCCCTCGCTTCGGGGCGGGTCTATCTTGGGTTTTGCTGTTGGTGGCTTGTGACCTCGAGTGAGGCCCAACCGAGCTAGCCTGCCGCAAACTGCGTTGCGACTGCACTCGAGATGACGCGCGATCTGCGCGGCACTCTGTCCCGCGGCCCAGAGCTTTTCCAGCTGTGCCAATTCTCTTTTATTCCAGCGCATGGACGCTACTTTAGTGCCAGTTGTGACGTCAGGTTAGTTTACTCTTCGTCCGGCTCGCGCACGATCGCCGGTTTGGTCTCCTGTTCTACGAAAGCCCGCATCGCGAGTGAAGGAAAAACGAGTGTCCTTGGCAAACCGCGCTCTCTTCTTAGTCCCTACCGTGATTAGGGTCCCATCTGCTCGCGCAATATAAGTAGTCGAGTGGCAACCGGGCGTGCCGCTGGGTGCCATCGCGGCGAGTGCTTGCGTCCTGATGTTGACTACCACAAAAGCGAGTTCGCGCGCCTCCCCAATCTTGATAGGGGAGCTTCGCTCGCCTTTCCACTATCTTTATCGACGGGGGCCGAACCAAGTTCCCAAGTAACTTAGGCCGTAAGATAATTTCAGAGTTCTGACGATTGTGCGAGCTCTCGCGAAGCCCAGCCATGGACATGCGTCACACATTGTTACTGGAGGGCCCAGCTCGTTGTGTTTCGACCGAGCTTCCATGCGAGTGCAAATAGCGCATGAGCCGAGCTTTCAAAATTGCACGCCAATGTCCGCGAGACAATCATGACAGACTTATCGGCAGAGAACGCTTGCGAGGAGGCTGACATCCCGCTGAGCCGCCTTGATGTAAGCGAGCCCAAGCGCTTTGAAGATGATACCGTTTGGCCTTGTTTCGAGCGGCTGCGAAGGGAAGATCCCGTCCATTATTGCGAAGACAGCCCGTACGGTCCATATTGGTCGATAACAAAATACCGCGACATCGTAGCCGTGGATTCAAATCACACAATATTCTCGTCAGAGCGAAGCGTCACAATTGTGGACCCGCCGCAGAAGTATTGGACTCCCAGTTTTATTAAGATGAGTCCTCCTGTCCATGCTCAGCAGCGTAAGACTGTCAGTCCGATCGCAGCATCGGAGAACCTGGCGAAGCTTGAAGGCTTGATCCGCTCGCGGGTTCAGAAGATCTTGGACGGTTTGCCGCGCAATGATACCTTCAACTGGGTCGATAGAGTCTCCATCGAGTTGACGACCCAAATGCTGGCCACGCTGTTCGACTTTCCCTTTCAAGATCGACGGCTGCTGACCTACTGGTCGGACGTAGCCGCCTTGAGTCCACAAATGGGCCACCAGATTGACAGCTGGGAAAAGCGAAAGGCGGTGCTGTCCGAGTGCTTGGACTATTTCACACGGCTTTGGAGCGAACGGGCAAAATCCGAGCCGCGCGCTGACCTAATCTCTATGATGGCGCATTCACCGGCGACCCGAAACATGGAGCCATGTGAGTTCCTGGGCAACCTCATTCTGCTGATTGTTGGAGGTAACGATACTACGCGCAACTCAATTACCGGTGGCGTCTTGTTCATGAGTCAAAATCCGTCCCAACTGCGAAAACTCCGCGATGATGCTTCGCTAGTGCCGGGGGCGGTATCCGAGATTATACGATACCAAACGCCTATCGCCCATATGCGCCGGACCGCTTTGGACGATTTCACGATAGGGCACAAGCAAATCAGGCGAGGCGATAAAGTTGTGATGTGGTACATCTCTGGCAACCGAGACGACGACGTTATTGCTAGCCCCAACAGCTTCATCATCGATCGAGAACATGTACGGCAACATCTCTCTTTTGGCTTTGGGATTCATCGTTGCATGGGTAGGCATCTTGCAGAGCTGCAGCTGAAAATCCTGTGGCAGGAGATGCTGAAGCGATCTCTGGAGGTAAAGGTGGTCGGCGAACCGGAGCGAGTTCAATCCAATTTTGTGCACGGTTATTCCGCACTGCCGGTGCAGATTCCAGGTTAGTCTCGGTTGCGAGCGACATTCAACACTGGTCATATCGTGCAGAACCAGTTATGACCTCGTGGAGACCAGTTGTCTCGGTAAGTTCACCGGGGTTGCCTTGCGGGCTTCTGGGTGTTTTGACGATTGCCGGCAGGGCCACAGCGTCGCTATCCCGCCGAAGACCTTGGCCGGGCGGTTGCGATATTCATCGCGCCACCCCCTGGTACCACCTCCGAGGGCCTCGCTTTCTGTGTCCTGGTTGTGCTCCGCCGAGCGGCCCTCTCGCCTTGTTCTGGGCGAAACGCTCGCTCGCGTTCGCCTTGGAGGGATGGTGAGCGGATCGGCTCTCTCCGAGAAGCCCCAAGTGGCGGACCGATCCGTAATGGCTTTGTTTCCATGGGCGATCGCCTGCCGGAACTTTCCGGCCCGGTCGCTTGGCTTCAAAAAGCGCGTCCCACCCGACAGTTCTGTCATGCGATATCCCCTCGACATGCCTGAGCGGGCAAGGCCTTTTTGGCGGTAGGCTGATCGCGCTTAAGCGGCGTGAGCGGCGCTCTGAGGCTGTTCGATTGCCCAGATTGACGACCGGGTGCTGATGGAAGCTTGCCGTGAGGCCGCGTCGTGGAACCGACTCTTGAGGATCGCCGTCAACGTCTCGGCCGCGCAATTCCGCAGGGAGAACCTCGATGCGCAAGTCCGAAAGGTGCTGGGCGAAAGCGGGCTGTCGCTGGCCGGCCTCGAGCTCGAGATCACCGAAGGCGTGCTGATCGAGGATGTCTTGCGCGCGAAGAAGACGATGCAATCGCTCAAGAGCTTCGGCATCCTGATCGCGCTGGACGACTTCGGGACCGGGTATTCCTCGTTGTCCTACCAACGAGGAATACCCTCTCGACTGGATCAAGATCTATCGGGCATTCGTTGGCTCGCTTGGACAGAACGAGCGATCGTTGGCCATCGTTCGCGCTGTCATCGGCTCGCTCAGGGTCTTGGCGTGCCGGTGCTTGCTGAAGGGATCGAAACGAAGGTCCAAATGTCGCTCCTTGTCCAGGAGGGCTCTATGAGATGCAAGGCTACTTGATCGGACGCCCGTAGCGTCTTGCGGCGGAAAGTCGGTCCAAGCCGAGGGTCCCATCTCTCGTCCAGTCGGCCTCGTAGGGGAGATTGCGGCGGGCTCGACAAAGCTGTCTTCAGGATTCGGCATTGAAGGACCCGGACTGAGATCCAGACCAGCGTCACTGGTGCGAGAGCTGCCAGCAGGCCCAGTACCGCGAAATCAGGATGATCTAGAGGACGTCAACATCCGCGCCGCATTCGCCTGCGCGCACCGTAACGTCAGGCCGGCTGCTAGGCCACAACCTGATGGGAGAGGTCGAACCGGTTTGGTCGTTTTGGGCTTCAACTCCGCCGCAGCAGTTGGCACACGTTTTGGCGACTCTGATCCTCTTGGCCGGAAACGCAGCCCGCGGCTTGATTGCGGCAAGAAAGGCCCGCCGAAATGCGTTCGGCGGGCCAAGTCGGAGAGGAGAAACGCGGCCGGGTGAAAGCGATCCGGCATCGAGATTGTGCAGGCGCTGGCGGTTGCGCAGTACGATCTGGCGGGCGCCGGAGAAGCCGAGTATGCGCTTTGCGTGAAGCTGCGAGAGCGCGCGCGACACGGTCTCGAGCGTGAGGCCGAGATAGTCGCCGATATCGCGCCGACACATCGGCAGTGCCATCATGCCGGCGACGGCGAGGCGGCGATCCATTTCGAGCAGGAAGGTTGCAACACGCTCCATCGCCGTCTTGCGCCCCAGCAGCAACATGTGATCTTCGGCGTGACGCAGCTCGCCCGCCGTCATGACCCAGAGCTTGCGCGCGACCTGTACGTCGGTGCTGGCAGACCTTTCGAGGCTGGCTCGCTCCACGAGGCGTACGCTGGTGGCGATAATCGCTTCGGCCGCAAGGCGATGCGTCTGGCCGGGTTCGAGGCCGAACACGTCACCGGGAAGATGGAACGCGCCGATCTGACGGCGGCCGTCGGAGAGCAGCTTGTAGCTGCGCACCGCGCCGGAGACGACCTGATAGACATATTCGGCGGGCTCGTCCTCGCCATAGATCTCCTCGTCCTTGCGATAAGAGAACTCGGTGGCAACGAGGCCGGCATGTCCGGCGATCGCGCCGAACTGTTCGGAAACGGAAAGCGCGGGAGCGATCTTACCGCCGATATGGGTCTTAATCGCCTGGGTCTTGAGCGTCTGGGTCAGCATCTGCGCCATCTCCGTTGTGATGGTGCATTGGTACGCGGGATCGCGCGATCCGGAAATTTCGAGCGTTATCTTAAGGAGGTTTACCTACGGAGAATCCCGTAGGTCAGTGGCCGCGCCTGTCCTGGATGGCGTGGCGGATGCATTTCGCTAGGTTTTCATCGAGGAGCGGCTTCAAAATCACGTCCGTGATCCCTGCCGCCGCTGCCTTTACCGAGATATTTCCGTCGGGATAGCCGGTGATCAGGATCACGGGCCTGTCGGCGTCGGATTGGCGCAGCCGCCAGGCCAACTCGATGCCATTGATGTCAGGCATCTTGTAGTCGATCACGTAGCAGTCCGCGCCGGGCGGGGTCGTCGCATTGAGCAGCGCCGGAGCGCTCCTGAAGGTCCGCACGGCAAAGCCCTCGGTTTCCAGCAGGAAGCGCAGGGATCCCAGCACAGCGGCATCGTCGTCGACCACGTAGACGGTGGGCTTTGCCGATGCGCCTGGGGGCCGCTGATGGGGCGAGCCGATCTCGATCATGCCTGCGTGGCTACCACAGGCCCGCACACGTGCCTTGACCTGCCTCAATCCTTCAGCATGCCGGCGCGCATCGCCAGCCGGACCAGTTCCGAGAGGCTGTTGGCCTGCATCTTGGTCATCACATTGGCCCGGTAGACCTCGATCGTGCGCGGGCTGATGTCGTATTCGCGGGCGATCAGCTTATTGGAGAGACCTGCGATCAGCCCCTCCATGATCTGGTGCTCGCGCGGGCTCAACGAGGCCACACGGGCGGCCATATCCTGCGCCATAGCCTCGTTCTTGGCGACCGGTTCGGCCCGGCGGATCGCGGCCTCGATCATGGTGACGAGGCGGTCGTCCTCGAACGGCTTTTCCAGGAAGTCGACCGCACCAAGCTTCATCGCTTCGACTGCGAGCGGCACGTCGCCGTGACCGGTCATGATCACGATCGGGAACGGACTGTGCTGCGCCTTCATGCACTTGAGAAGCTCGATTCCGTCAACGCCCGGCATGCGGATGTCCGAGACTACGCAGCCGAAGGCGAGGCCGGGCAGGGCGCCGAGGAAGCGTTGCGCATTGTCGAATAGGGTGACGCCGAAGCCGCAGGAATCCAGCAGGAAGTTCAGCGAGTCCCGCATCGCCTCGTCGTCGTCGATGACGTAGACATGTCCCTTGGTTGTCATGAATCAGTTCTCGTCGGCTGCCGGGAGGGTGAAGCGGAATGTTGCGCCACCCGATGCGTTGCTCTCGGCCCACATGCGGCCGCCGTGAGCCTCGATGATGGAGCGGCTGATGGACAGTCCCACGCCCATGCCGGTCTCCTTGGTGGTGAAGAAGGTCTGAAACAGGTTTGAAATGACATCGCGCTGGAAGCCGGACCCGCTGTCGGACACCTCCACTTCGATCACATCATCGGCGATGCGGCTGTTGGCAATAACGAGCTCGCGCCGCGGCGACTGCGCCATCGCTTCCAGCGCATTGCGAAACAGATTGACCAGGACTTGCTGGATCTGCACCCGGTCGGCGAGGACGAGATCGGCGTCCGGATCGAGATTGAAGCGGAGCTGCACGTTCTGCTCGCGGGCGCCGGCAAGCCCAAGCGCGCCGGCTTCCTCGATCAGCTTGGACAGGCTCTCGACCCGCTTCTCGGACTCGCCGCGAGACACGAAGTCGCGTAAGCGCCGGATGATCTGGCCGGCGCGCAACGCCTGTTCGGCGGCGCGGTCCAGCGCGCTTTCGATCTTCCGTGTGTTCGGATCGCTGCTGCCGGCGAGCAGCCGTCGCGAGCCCTTCATATAATTGCTGATCGCCGCCAGCGGCTGGTTGAGCTCGTGGGCGAGCGCAGAGGCCATCTCGCCCATCGCGGTCAGCCGCGAGACATGGACGAGCTCGGACTGCAATTCCTGGAGCCGCGCCTGGGTCTGTTGATGCTCGGTGAGGTCGCGGATGAATCCGGTGAAATAAGGCTCGGCGCCCGACTGCATCTCGCCGATCGCCAGATGCATCGGAAAGGTGGTTCCGTCGTGGCGCTTGCCTGTCGCGATACGCCCGATGCCGATGATATGCGGATCTCCGGTGGTGCGGTAGCGCGCGATGTAGCCGTCGTGGCGGGTGCAGTCGGGCTCAGGCATCAGGATGCTGACGTTCTGGCCGATGGCCTCCTGCTCGGGCCAGCCGAACAGGCGCTCGGCCGCCGTGCTGAAGAGCTCGATGATGCCGTGGCCGTCGATGACGATCATTGCATCGGGAATGGTCTGGAGGATCGACTGGAGGTGAGTCTCGCGGGTGCGCAGTGCCTCCTCAACCTGTTTCTCCTCGTTGACGTCGAGAAAGATGCCGCTGAGATGGCGGGCGGCACCGGCGTCGTCCCGGATGAGACCTGCCCGGGCGCGAATCCAGCGCCCCAGGCCTGAGGCATTGGCAACTCTGAAGGATACGTCGAAGCCGCCGCCGTGGTCGACGACATGCTCGATCGCGCTCTCCAGGCGCGCGCGGTCCGCGGGACCGAGGCGCGAGAG
This sequence comes from Bradyrhizobium sp. 137, assembly GCF_023074095.1. Classification (NCBI taxonomy): domain Bacteria; kingdom Pseudomonadati; phylum Pseudomonadota; class Alphaproteobacteria; order Hyphomicrobiales; family Nitrobacteraceae; genus Bradyrhizobium; species Bradyrhizobium sp. 137. The sequence continues at coordinate 16,028 of NZ_JADPKU010000087.1, read as the reverse complement.
AAGGAGTTCATAGCTCGCCGGTTGATTCCGTTCGATGCCGAGCAGCATTCTCGCGGTTTCCGACCACTCCAGGTCGCGCGTCCTGAGATCGAGATCCCAGGTGCCGACGCCAAAGCCTTCGATCCGGACGCCGAAATGCTCGCCGCGAGCGTCCTCTGGCGGATGCGTTACGCGGCTCAGCGACAAGCTATTGCTCCCATTCTCCCGCGGCGGGGTCCCGTGGCGGCAATTTCGCCCAAGGCCGGACCGGAGGCAAGTTCGGATGTCTGATCGGCGGATTTCTCCCAACTGGGCGCCGAAAATTGATCTACCTCATCCTGCCTTGCGTCGGCGCGGCTAGATTTCCACAGCAACGTACTGCCCGGAGGCTCCCGATGACATATCCGACCGTGGTGGTCAGCCTGGCGCTCGATCAGCCCAACGAGGCGCGTCTTCAGGTCGCGGGCGAACTCGCCGAGCGGTTCGAGGCGACCATTGTCGGCGTTGCCGCGGCGCAGTTCGCTCCGCCGCTCTATTTCGCAGATGGCGCCGAGGCCCTAGGGCTGATCGATCGGGAGCAGGCGTCCGTCAGGAACGCCTTGCCGAGCTGGAGGCGCAATCCGCGCCGCGACGAAGGCGCGCGGCGGACACTCGGAATGGCGCAGCGCCCTGGATTTTCCCAGGCGGTTTGTCCTGGCGCAGGTGCGGTGCGCCGACATCGTCGTCAGCGGCGGATATAGCCCGCTTTCTCCGATGCCTTTTCGCTTGCAAGCCTGAAGGATCTGGTAATGCAGGCTGGCCGGCCGCTCCTGATGGTAACCGACGGAGTCAACTGGCTCGATCTGCGTAGCGTGCTCATAGTCTGGAAGGACACGCCCGAGGCACGGCGGGCGGTTGTCGATGCATTGCCGAGGCTGCGCAACGCGAAGGACATAACCATCGTCGAGCTTCCGGAATACGCTGGCGACGGCTCGGCCACGATGGGGCGCGTCACGGACGTTGCCACATGGCTCGCTCGCCACGGCCTCGCTGCGATCGCGCGCATCCCGGAAGCCGCGAGAAACCAAACCGCCGCCGCGCAATTAGAGAAGATCGCCTATAACATCGGCGCCGGCTTGATCGTCGCCGGCGCCTACGGTCATTCGCGCTTCCGCGAGCTGATCCTCGGCGGCGCCACGCATGATCTGATGACGCAATCGGCCCCGCGTGTTGCTGTCGCACTGACGGCCGGCGAACCCAGACCAATCCAGGAGGACGCGCCGTGTACAAGTCTCTTGAACAGACCGTCGGCGGCTACATGACACGCAACGTACGGACGGCTCAGTGCGATCTCGACCTGCTCGAACTCAGCGAGATGTTCGAGCGCGACGATTTCAACTCCTATCCAGTCGAGGATGACGGGCAGGTGGTCGGCATCGTCACCAAATTCGACATCCTGAAGTGTTTCGCCTTCACGCCGAGCCAGATGCTGCCGCGCTATCCCGACCTGATGAGCCGCAAGATCGGCGACGTCATGACGCCCGAGTTCATCTATGTCAGCCCCGACACAACGCTGACGCGCGTGCTCCAGATCATGGTCGAGCATCGCATCAGGAGCATCATCGTGCTCGACGGCGCAAGGAAGCTGGTCGGCATCATCGCCCGCGAGGACGTCATCGCGGCGCTCAAGGCCACCGCGCGGGACTGATCCCGCGATTTCAAGCTCCGTGATTTTCCGGAGGCAATGCTTCGCGGTGTGCGCCGTGCCGTGCGCAAGCAATTGACGACTACTCCCTGATCCGCATCGGTCTCACATCAACGGAAATCCAGCTAGCTTGATTTCAATCAATTCCCCGCGAGGGCGGATGTGGTTTCTGGCGGCGTGTTCTTTCAGAGAGAATCCGCATGAGCCAGCCCGCCCTCTCCAAATCCATGACGTCAGGTGAAAGCGGCCTGGCTGTCGTGTTCGCAGTCACCGCCTTCTTCTGCTTAATCGCCTCGGCCAAGGCGCTCGACGCGCCCTTCGCCTTCCACGCTGCGCTGAGCGCGGCCGCGAGCCTGGCCGCGGTGTTCTGCATCATCAACCGGTACTTCGATCGCGCGGCGGCGCTGCCGCCGGCGGAGATCAACGGCCGCCCCAACTACAACATGGGCCCGATCAAGTTTTCCTCCTTCATGGCGATGTTCTGGGGCATCGCAGGCTTCCTCGTCGGCCTGATCATCGCCTCGCAACTGGCCTGGCCGGCGCTGAACTTCGATCTGCCCTGGACCAGCTTCGGCCGTCTGCGTCCTCTGCACACCTCCGCGGTGATCTTCGCCTTCGGCGGCAACGTGCTGATCGCGACGTCCTTCTACGTCGTCCAGAAGAGCTGCCGCGTGCGCTTGGCCGGCGACCTCGCGCCCTGGTTCGTCGTAATCGGCTACAATTTCTTCATCCTGATCGCCGGCACCGGCTATCTGCTCGGCGTCACCCAGTCGAAGGAATATGCCGAGCCGGAATGGTACGCCGATCTCTGGCTGACGATTGTGTGGGTAGCCTATCTGCTCGTCTTCCTTGCCACCATCATCATGCGCAAGGAACCGCACATCTTCGTCGCAAACTGGTTCTATCTCGCCTTCATCGTGACGATCGCGGTCCTGCATCTCGGCAACAATCCGGCCCTCCCGGTCTCGGTGTTTGGCTCCAAATCCTACGTCGCCTGGGGCGGCATCCAGGACGCCATGTTCCAGTGGTGGTACGGCCATAACGCGGTCGGCTTCTTCCTGACCGCCGGCTTCCTCGCCATCATGTACTACTTCATCCCGAAGCGCGCCGAGCGGCCGATCTATTCCTATCGGCTGTCGATCATCCACTTCTGGGCGCTGATCTTCCTCTACATCTGGGCAGGTCCCCACCATCTGCACTATACGGCGCTGCCGGACTGGACGCAGACGCTGGGCATGACCTTCTCGATCATGCTGTGGATGCCCTCCTGGGGCGGCATGATCAACGGCCTGATGACGCTGTCGGGCGCCTGGGACAAGCTGCGCACCGACCCTGTGCTGCGCATGCTCGTCGTCTCCGTCGCCTTCTACGGCATGTCGACCTTCGAAGGCCCGATGATGTCGATCAAGGTGGTCAACTCGCTCAGCCACTACACCGACTGGACCATCGGTCACGTGCATTCCGGCGCGCTCGGCTGGGTCGGCTTCGTCTCCTTCGGCGCGCTCTACTGCCTGGTGCCGTGGGTCTGGAATCGCAAGGGCCTCTACAGCCTGAAGCTCGTCAACTGGCACTTCTGGATCGCAACCCTCGGCATCGTTCTCTACATCTCGGCGATGTGGGTGTCGGGCATCCTCCAGGGTCTGATGTGGCGCGCCTACACCTCGCTCGGCTTCCTCGAATATTCCTTCATTGAGACGGTCGAGGCGATGCATCCCTTCTACATCATCCGCGCCGCCGGCGGCGCCCTGTTCCTGATCGGCGCGATGATCATGGCCTACAATCTCTGGATGACGGTTCGCGTCGGCGAAGCGGAAGTCCAGAGGCCCGTCGCTCTTCAGCCGGCGGAATGAGGAGTTTTCCATGTCGTTCTGGACACGCCATCAAGTCTTCGAAAAGAACTCGATCATCCTGATCGTCGGCATCCTGCTGGTGATCGCGATCGGCGGTCTCGTCGAGATCACGCCGCTGTTCTACCTCAAGAGCACGATCGAGGCGGTCGACGGTGTCAGGCCCTATACGCCACTGGAGCTCGCAGGCCGCAACGTCTACGTCCGCGAAGGCTGTTATCTCTGCCACTCGCAGATGATCCGCCCCCTGCGCGACGAGGTCGAGCGCTACGGCCACTTCTCGCTCGCCGCCGAGAGCATGTTCGACCACCCGTTCCAGTGGGGCTCCAAGCGCACCGGTCCCGACCTTGCTCGCGTCGGCGCCAAATATTCCGACGACTGGCACGTCACCCATCTGACCAACCCGCGCGCGATCGTGCCGCAGTCGGTGATGCCGGGCTATCCGTTCCTCAGTCAGACGGAGGTCGATCCCGACATGATCGCCGACCACATGCGTACGCTGAGAACCGTCGGGGTGCCCTACACCGACGATCAGATCGCGAGCGCCGGCGCCGATATGAAGGCCCAGGCCGATCCGGACAACTCCGGCAGCGATGCCTTCAGCAAGCGCTACAAGGCCGTCGTGCGCAATTTCGACGGCAAGACCGGCACGCCGACCGAGATGGACGCGCTGATCGCATATTTGCAGATGCTCGGCACGCTGGTCGACTTCAAGATCTACAACGAGAAAGCCAATCTTCGCTGAGAAGGCATCAACGATGAAAGCCATCCTGACACTCGACAATCTTGCGTCCGGTCTCGTGACCACGATCTGGACGCCGGTCTTCATCGCGATCTTTCTCGCGATCATCGCCTACGCATTTTGGCCTCGCAACAAGGCCGCTTTCGACGAAGCGGCACACCTGCCGTTGCGGGACGAGTGAGAGATCATGACCGATCATCATAGCGACATCGATTCTGTCACCGGCAGGTCCACGACCGGGCACGAGTGGGACGGCATCAAGGAGCTCAACACGCCGCTGCCGCGCTGGTGGGTAGTCACCTTCTACCTCACCATCGTCTGGGCGATCGGCTACTGGCTCGTCTATCCGGCCTGGCCGCTGATCTCCAGCAATACCACGGGCATGTTCGGATACTCGTCCCGCGCCGACGTCGCAGTCGAGCTCGCCAATCTCGAGAAGATCCGCGGCGACAAAATGGTGGCGCTCGGTGCGGCCTCGCTCGCCGACATCGAGAAGGATCCGGCCTTGCTGGCGCTTGCCCGCGCCAAGGGGAAGACCGTGTTCGGCGACAATTGCGCACCGTGTCACGGCAGCGGCGGCGCCGGCGCGAAAGGCTATCCGAACCTGAACGACGACGACTGGCTGTGGGGCGGCACGCTCGACCAGATCATGCAGACCATCCAGTTCGGCGCGCGTTCCGGTCACGCCAAGGCGCATGAGGGTCAAATGCTCGCCTTCGGCAAGGACGGCGTGCTGAAGGGCGACGAGATCGTCACGGTCGCCAATTACGTGCGGTCGCTATCGGGCTTGTCGACCCGCAAGGGCTACGACGCGGCGAAGGGCGAAAAGATCTTCGCGGAGAATTGCGTCGCCTGCCATGGCGACGGCGGCAAGGGCAACCCCGAGATGGGCGCGCCGAATCTCACCGACAAGATCTGGCTCTATGGCTCGGACGAGGCGAGCCTGATCGAGACCATCAGCCTGGGTCGCGCCGGCGTGATGCCGGCCTGGGAGGGGCGGCTCGATCCGGCCACCATCAAGGCCATGGCGGTCTACGTCCACTCGCTGGGCGGTGGAAAATAGCAGATCGGCAGAAAACGGGGGCTAACAAAAGTGCTGCCGTTTGCGCTGGATCAATGGACGCCGCGGCGTCGGGTCTAGGTTTAATCGCACCTCTCGAGAAGCTCCAGGCGATGAACAAGACCGTGAACCCGAACGAGCTCACATCGGACGACGATTACGGGCCGCTCTATGTGGCCCAGAAGAAAGTCTATCCGCAGAGCGTCTCCGGCACCTTCCGCCGGATCAAATGGGGCCTGATGGCGTTCTGCCTCGGCTTCTACTACTTGCTGCCCTTCGTGCGCTGGAACCGCGGTCTCGGCGCCCCCAGCCAGGCGGTGCTGATCGATCTGCCCAACAGCCGCTTCTACTTCTTCTTCATCGAGCTGTGGCCGCAGGAGGTCTACTACTTCACGGGCCTGTTGATCGTCGCCGCGGTGGCGTTGTTCCTGATGAACTCGGTCGGCGGCCGCATCTGGTGCGGCTATCTCTGTCCGCAGACGGTCTGGACCGACCTGTTCTACGCTGTCGAGCGCCTGATCGAAGGCGATCGGCGCGAGCGGATGAAGAAGGACAAATCGTCCGATCCGATGAGCCTCGAGCGCATCTTGGAGATCGTGCTCAAGCATTCGATCTGGCTCCTGATTGCCTGGTGGACCGGCGGCGCCTGGGTGCTCTACTTCAACGACGCGCCGACGCTGGTGAAGGAGCTCGTCACCTTTCAGGCGCCGATGATCGCCTACGCCTGGATCGGCATCCTCACCGCGACGACCAATGTGCTCGCCGGATTCATGCGCGAGCAGGTCTGCGTCTATATGTGCCCCTGGCCGCGGATCCAGGCGGCGCTCACCGACGAATGGGCGCTCAACGTCACCTACCGCTACGATCGCGGCGAGAAGCGTACCTCGGTCAAGAAGGCCGCCGAGCTGCGTGCGCTCGGCGAGCACGCAGGCGACTGCGTCGATTGCTATCAATGCGTCGCGGTCTGCCCGACCGGCATCGATATCCGCAACGGGCCGCAGCTCGAATGCATCCAGTGCGGGCTCTGCATCGACGCCTGCGACAACGTGATGACCAAGATCGGCCGGCCGAAGCGGCTGATCGGCTACGACAACGACATCAACATCCATCGCCGCCAGGAAGGCAAGGCGCCGGTCTACCGCATCGTCCGGCCCCGCACTGTCGCCTACAGCGCGATCATCGCGGCCGTCGGCGGCATCATGATCTACACCCTCGCGACCCGCAGCCTGCTCGACGTCAACGTGCTGCACGACCGCAATCCGGTCGCGGTCAGGCTCAGCGACGGCTCGATCCGCAACGCCTACACGGTCCGGCTGCTGAACAAGAGCGGCTATGACCGCGTCATCGCCATCGACGCCAACGGCCCGGTCAACGCGACCATTCACGTCATCGGCGTCGACTCCGTGACGCCGGACCGGCCGATGATCGTGATCCCCCGCGACTCCACCAGCGAGCTGCGCACGCTCGTGACCGCGCCGGCGCAGAGCAATCCGGAGAAGTCGATTCCCGTCCGCTTCGACGTCACCGATATCGGGCTCGGCGAGGCCGCATCCGCCACCGACAATTTCGTCTCGCCGTAAGTCCAGGAGACACCCATGGCATCCAAGCCGCTCACCGGGACCAAGGTGTTCCTGATGCTGGTCGCCTTCTTCGGCGGCGTGATCGGCGTCAACGTCACCATGATGAAGCTCGCGATCGCGACGCTGCCCGGCACCGACGTCGACAGCCCCTATGCCGCAGGCCTCACTTATGACCGCGAGATCTCGGCGGCGCAGGACCAAGCCGCGCGCAAATGGCAGGTTAACGCTCATATCGAGCGGCGCGCCGATGGCAATGCCGTGCTCCAGGTCGAAGCGCGCGACGCTGCCGGGCAGCCGGTGAGCGGGTTGAGGTTCGGCGGACGCCTGGAGCGGCCGACCGACAAGCGCGCTGATCTCGCCGTCGAGCTCACCGAGGCGGGCATCGGCCTCTATCGCGGCGATGCCGCGTCCGTCGCGCCGGGCCAGTGGGACCTGGTGATCGAGGGTGAGGCGCGGGGGACGCGCGTCTTCCTGTCACGCAACCGCGTGATTCTGAACTGAAGGATTTCGCCATGCGGATCACGCGGGACTTTTCGCACTACGTCCGGACCGCGGGCGAAGGCGTCCAGCACATCGATCTCGCCGTCGACGGCGTTCACTGCGCCGGATGCATGGCCAGGATCGAGCGCGGACTGTCGGCGATTCCCGACGTCACGCTGGCGCGGGTGAACCTCACCGACCGGCGCGTCGCGCTGGAATGGAAGCAGGGCACGCTCGACCCAAGCCGTCTCATCGATCGGCTGGAAGAGCTCGGCTACAAGGCCTACCCTTACGAGACCGAGAGCGCGGAGGCGACTGAAGTTGCCGAATCGCGCTTCCTGCTGCGCTGTCTCGGCGTCGCCGCGTTCGCCACCATGAACGTGATGATGCTGTCGATCCCGGTGTGGTCCGGCAATGTCTCGGACATGTTGCCGGAGCAGCGCGACTTCTTCCACTGGCTGTCGGCGCTGATCGCGCTGCCGGCGGCAGCCTATGCCGGCCAGCCGTTCTTCCGTTCGGCCTGGCGCGCGCTGTCGCACAAGACCACCAACATGGACGTGCCGATCTCGATCGGCGTGTGCCTCGCGCTGGGCATGTCCGTGGTCGAGACCATCCACCACGCCGAGCACGCCTATTTCGACGCGGCGATCATGCTGCTCACGTTTCTTTTGGTCGGCCGCTTCCTCGACCAGAACATGCGGCGGCGGACCCGCGCGGTCGCGGGCAATCTCGCCGCGCTGAAGGCGGAGACCGCGGCGAAGTTCGTCGGCCCCGATGAAATTTCGCAGGTGCCGGTGGCGGCGATTCATCCCGGCGATATCTTGCTGTTGCGGCCCGGCGAGCGCTGCGCGGTCGACGGCACCGTGATCGAGGGGCGCTCCGAGATTGACCAGAGCCTGATCACCGGCGAGACGCTCTATGTCACCGCCGAGCAGGGCACGCCGGTCTATGCGGGATCGATGAACATCTCGGGCACGTTGCGGGTGCGGGTCTCGGCGGCCTCAGAGGCGACGCTGCTCGCCGAGATCACCCGGCTGCTCGACAATGCGCTGCAGGGGCGCTCGCGCCACATGCGGCTCGCCGACCGCGCCTCGCGGCTCTACGCGCCCGTGCTGCATGCGACCGCACTCATCACTATCCTCGGCTGGGTCATCGCGGGTGCTGGCTGGCACGACGCGATCGTCACCGGCGTCGCCGTGCTGATCATCACCTGTCCCTGCGCGCTCGGCCTTGCGATTCCCACGGTGCAGACTGTCGCTTCCGGCGCCATGTTCAAATCCGGGGTGCTGCTCAATTCCGGCGACGCCATCGAGCGGCTGGCCGAAGCCGATCATGTCATCTTCGACAAGACCGGCACGCTCACCCTGCCGGATCTAGAGGTGACGAATGCGGCCGACATCCCCGCGGACATGTTCGACCTCGCCGGTCGACTTGCACTGTCGAGCCATCATCCGGTGGCCGCCGCGGTCGCGCAGGCCGCCGTCGCCAAATCGCCGATCGTGGGTGCAATCGAGGAGGCCGGGCAGGGCGTGCGGGCAACGGTCGACGGCGTCGAGATTCGTCTCGGCCGTCCGTCGTTCTGCGGCGCCGATGCCTTGGTCGGCGACGGTGCCGATCTAGATCCCGAAGCCTCCAGCGTGGCTTTCTGCAAGGGGGCCGAAAAATTCATCCTTTCGGTGCGTCAGGGCCTCCGCGCGGATGCGCAAGCCGTGATCGCGGCGCTGAAGGCGCGCAACATCGGCGTCGAAATTCTCTCCGGCGATCGCGAGCCGGCGGTGAGGGCGGCGGCCTATTCTCTCGGCGTTCCCGAGTGGCGCGCCGGCGTCACGCCCGCCGACAAGATCGCGCGGATCGAGGAATTGAAGCGGCGCGGCGCCAAGGTGCTGATGGTCGGCGACGGCATGAACGATGCGCCGTCGCTAGCGGCCGCTCATGCCTCGATGTCGCCGATCTCGGCCGCGCATCTCAGCCGGGCGACCGCCGATCTCATCTTCCTCGGCCGGCCGCTGGCGCCGGTCGTCGCGGCCATCGATTCCGCGCGCAAGGCGCTGCGCCTGATGCGGCAAAACCTCTGGCTCGCGATCGCTTATAATGTCCTGGCGGTGCCGATCGCGATCAGCGGCGTCGTGACGCCCCTGATCGCAGCAGCCGCGATGAGCGGCTCGTCGATCCTGGTCATGCTGAATTCGCTGCGGGGGCGTAGCGCGTCGCGGGAGATTGCGCGATGGAAATCCTGGTGATCCTAGTCCCGCTGGCGCTGGCACTCGGAGGTGCAGGCCTCGTCGCCTTCCTCTGGTCGCTTCGGAGCGGTCAGTATGACGACTTCGACGGCGCAGCGTGGCGGGCAATTGCCGACGACGAGCCGCCGCAAGAGGCCCGGGCTAAGCGGTAAAGGGGTAGCCTTCCGCACGAGGTGCGGCGGACTTCCAGTGAATGGGAGAGCATCCCTGTCGTCATTGATAGAGGGTTGACCAGGTTTGTTATGACGACAGGTTGTGTCACTGCGTGGGGGGCGTTGTTCCCAATCGAAGGCGACGCAACTGAACGGACCGGCGGCGTGGTGGGAGTCCGACCTCCATGTCCGGCAAATGCTGGCGATTGCGCAGCACGATCTGGCGCGCTCCGGAGAAGCCGAGAAGGCCTTCGCGTGAAGCTCTGACAGGGCTCGCGAGACCGTCTCCAGGATGAGGCCGAGATAGTCGCCGATATCACGGCGGCACTCGGACGGCCATCAGGCCGGCGGCCGCGGTGCGGGATGTCCGTCTCGAGCAGGAAGGTCGCGACCCTCCATGGCGTTCTTGCGGCCGAGCAGCAGCATGTGGTCCTCCGCGTGCTTCAGCTCGCCGGCCGTCAGGACCCAGAGCTTGCGCGGACCTGAATGTCTGTATTGGCCGCCTTGTCCGGGCTCGCCCGGTTTACCAGGCGCACCGTGGTCTTGAGGATCGCTTCGGCCGCGATGCGGTGGGCCCTCGCCAAAGATCTCCTTGTCCTTGCCGCTTGCGAATTCGCTGGCCACGAGCGCCGGCTGGCCGACCAGCCGCCGAACGCAGCGGACGGCGAGGGCGCGGAGCGCGTCCTGGAAGGCTGGGTGGTGTAGAGTGCGGGCGGAAGCATCGGCGATCTCCTTGCTGATGGCCGGAGGATGCGAGAGACCGCGACACGGTGAATTCGGTGTCATCTCTTAGCGGGACTAACGCACGGTAGATCTACGGGCGAGATGCCGCTCGTTCAGGACCGGTGGCCCTCCAGGCCGCTGCCGAGCGCTTGCATCGTTGGAGCGTTGAGGCAGTAATCTTCGTAATCTCTGGTACCCACCCTGATCTCGACATCGTTGTTGCACTCACGCGTCCGGTCGCATTGGGTGCAAACCCGCGGTCGCGCAGCACTGCCGGCTTCGATCGCGAGACATCCTCGTGGTCGATGCCGAGAACCTTCAGTAACTGGGGCAATTCGTCAGCCGCAAGCGTCCTTGACCACGCATCGAGGTCTGCAGGCGTGACGCGCAGGTCGGGCGCGATTTCGTGCCGCAGTAGAGTTGATGCAACTCACGGATTTCACGGCGATGCCTCAGCCAGTTACTGAAAACATGCAGGGGGCCTTCAAGAATGGGATAAGTCTTCTCTGTTTTCTTCATGCCCAATACGCTCCCAATTCTGGTGTGATGCTTTCTTATTGAAGCCGGCCGGGGCCGCCGTTGCGCCAGCGCAATGTCCTTTGCGCGGACGTAGCTGGTCCGCCGCAATTGCAGTATTTCTCCCCCTGGCGTCCGGCCGTAGAGCGCATCCAACCCAAAATCTCGGCCAGCGCCGTTGCCAGACCTTACCTCGATCCCCTACAGGGAGGCCCATCCTTCCTCTTGATCGGCGACGTACGCAAGCTCCTGCCGCAACGGCCCGCTCGCCCCGGCCGCCTCTCGAGGAAGCGAAAGCCGGCAGCCCTGGCACGAAAGACCTGGAAGGCCTTGTCGAATGCTTCGTCGTAGGAATCGATCCCACGACCGTGTGCATGAGTTCGTTCAGCACGTAGGCGCGAACGAGACTCCTCAACGTAGTGAGGGCGTTCTCGGCGGCTTCGCCGAACAGCCCGTAATTCGGCTAGGACGCCGATTATCAGCGTATGCAGGTTTTCACGAGCGTCGCCCCACTCGGAACAATCACGGCCGCGCTCCGGAAAGGCGCGGCGGATAGAGCCGGCCTCTCGAGCGCGTAGGAGCGTATCGCGTGAGCGACCAAGTTCAGCGCGTCTTCGGCGATTTTTTACGCGAGCCTTCTGCGGCCGGCAGAAATTCCCGGTAGCCCTTGACGGCAAGGAAGCGGCGCATCTCGGCGAACGTTTCGCGCGGTCGCCTGTGCAGATCTCGACTTCCTGGGCAAGATCTTTCGACAGCTCCCGGTCCCAGGTGCTCGAGAGCATTTCTTTCACGGAAGGGTCGCGAGAGTTTTGTGGCAGTCATCGTCCTCAACCTCCGAATGGTCATGCGTCGTGAACAGCACCACCGCGATGCCAGCACGGTCGCGGATATCGTCGCGACGGTGGACAGAACGCTCATGCCCTGAGAGCGCCCGTTAGGCCCTCCTAGACCAATTGATAAACGCCACTGCAAAAAGGATCCTCCAATTCAAAGTAGACCAGCATTCGGGAGGTTCGTACTCCAACTGGTGGATCCAGTGCGGCCCTGAACCGCCAGGCAGAGCTCGCCATACACATAATTCGACTAGGCGTCGGGCCGCGATTATGCGAGTCTTGCAGCAATTCGAGGCGTGTCGGACCGGAGGGACCCGATGTGCAGATCGTCTCTTTCGGCGTGGTTGGAATTGGGACGGGTAAAGTCCTGGGACACTCAAAGTGGCATGCGCCAGTGAAAGTACGCTCCACGACTGGACCGTGGGTGAGCGTGTAGTCGTTTGCGAAGCGGCTGGACCGCGTCTGAGCGGCAAGCAAGGAGTCGTTCTCGGGTTCGGTGCTACGCGCAGCAGGCTTCGCGTGTTGCTCGACGGTTCCAGAGGGCCGATCACGTTGCATATCACCTTCGTGGACCCGGTCGTGCAGCACGATCGCGCTTGAGAATGGTGCTGCCACAAGGGGAAAGTCCGCGCGGCGCAGCACAATCGCAGCGCGGAAGCGGAAATGCGCGCCATTCTGGAGGCCGCCCTGCGTCCCGATGGCCGGCTGCGGCTCGGCACCGCCCTTTCGGAGATGAGCCGGAAGATCGGCCTCACCAATGCCGATGTCGAGACACTTGAACATGGCCGCGACGCGCGTCCCGCTGAGCCGATGCGCTTCGAATGATCCTGCTCGATACCAATGTGGTCTCCGAGGCGATGAAGCCCGAACCGCATCCATCGGTCCGTGATTGGCTCGACGCCCAGGCGGCCGAGACGCTGTTTTTCTCCAGCGTCACTATCGCCGAACTGTTGTTCGGCATCCGCGCGCTGCCGCGCGGGTCGAGAGAAAGAAAGCCCTTGGTCAGCACCTCGACCTTGCAGCCGAGAACGGCCTCCCACCGTCCGTTCTGAGGCTGACAGAGGAATGGCGTGCTGCTGCTGCTCCTGGACATCGGCATGCTGATGCCGCCGAGGATGATGATCGGGATCACGCCGATCGGGATCGGTGCTGGTCAGCTTGATCGCTGATCATCATCATGGTGGTCATCCCGATCATGATCGCGCGCGCTCCGGTTAGCCCACGGGCGCCGGTCACGTCGGCATCTCGCCGTGCGATGGCTCGCAACTTGCGCGCGCGATTTGGTGACACTGGGCTTTTTGCCGGGCCTAGTCCGGCGCGATGCTCAACCGAGGTCCGCCAGTGCTTGGACTTCTCCCGGAAGGCTCTGCCGGGGCGGAGGCGGTTCACGACGACAACAGTCTGCCAGGAATGCGGCGAAGGGACCGACATCACCTTGTACGCTCGCGCTCTCGAGTGCCCGCATGTATTCGTCGCGTCTGCCGACGGGAATGATTGTCCAAGGCAGTCCTCCCGATGCCATCATGACATTCATGAGGAAGCGGCCCGTTCGGCCATTGCCGTCTGGAAGAGGGTGTATGAAGGTGAATACGAAGTGTCCCAGCACAGCTCTCACGCGCGGATCCTTCTCCTCCTTCAGGCAATCAAGAAAAGCCTCCATGGCGTCAGGTACCGATTCCCAAGCGACCGGTGTGTGTCCCGAGTTCCTGATGAAAACGAAGTGAGTTCGATAGCCGGCGAGGTTTTCGGGCTTGATGATGCCGGCTTGAACTGAGGGCTGAAAGAGGGCCCGGTACCAGTCGAGGTGCTCCCGATCGGCGATCTCGGCGGCGTCCTCGCCGTTGAGCACGCGGGCCACCGCGCCACGGACCAGCTGGAACGCATCCCAGTAGCCCTTCGCGGCCATTGCATCCCTTTGTTTGCGATCTCCATCGCTGCCGTTGGCATCCCATTTCCCGGTCTTGACCTTCTCGATCAGTTCCTCCGTGACCGAGTAGCCTTCGATAGAAAGCGAGTGGTACGCGTCCGAGGTGTATCGTTCGTCGATCGCGGCCAGATATCCGTCATGATCCTTGATACGCCGCGGCTCAAGCTTGAAATTTGCTAACACCTTTTCGCGCATCTCCGCCCATATGAGACGGATTCGCGTCATGATTGGCGGCGTGGCCCGGCTTGGAAGCTGCATCGGTACCGGCGCCTTGAATGGATCGGCATCTTCCCTGACATCGTGCCCGCCCGCCGTCATCGCGGTGACGATATCGTCGGCGGCCCGCGTGTTACCCAGCAGTCGGTACGCCCCGGCGATGCGCCCCGCCACGGCCGCATGTCCGCCTTCCAGGAGGACTTTTAGGATTGCACTGGCATTCCTCTGCGAACCGAGCAGGGCGATGACGTCGTTCTTCTGCGTCTGCCAGAAAGCTGGTGCGGCAGCGCAGATCGCCTGCGGCGCCGGAAAGGTCTGAACCCCGGCGGTCTCGACCGGGGTCACCGGCAGTTTGGTCGCCTTGTACAGATAGAGGGAGGTGCCATGGAGGAGGGGCTGGGTTTGGTTATTGGCGGTCGGTGCCGCGATCACGACCTGCTTCGGAACGTTAAGATTTTCTGCAAGTAGCGGGATTGAACTTTCTGCCGAGAGGACCCAGTCACTCTTGAAGCGCTCGTTGCAGTAGGCGCGGCAAAACTCCCAGAACGACGAGTACCAGGACGTGCTGTCGCCCGACCGCTCCTCGGGTCGCGTCATCAGCACCCATCCTTTGATGATCTCCTTCAGGAACCCGGCCTCCACCAGCCGTTCGCGGTGGGTGCGCGAAAGTTCGTCGCTCCGGAAGATTCGTCGCTTTCCGCCGTTGCTGAGGGTCTTCAGCTCGGTGAGGGACTGGGCGAGTTTTTCGTGGAGGGAGGGCATGTTCCAGCTCGCGAGGTTCCGATAGTTTGATGTCGTGCGAATACAATAGTATAATGCTGTTCAACATCAATAGTATTATGCTGATCATCTCAATAAAACTCCGTTGCGTATTTACAATAATTTATTGCAACGGCGCATTTAGACCGAGAAGCCGAGCTGCGCCTTCCGGTGGAAGGCCGACGATACGCGCTTGTCCGGCTGAGAATGTGGCCGCCGATCGAGCTCTCCCACAGCTTTCATCGACGAGTGGTTTGCCGAAAAACCCGACCAAATTCTTGGTGCCTGGAGAACCCAATTTTCGCTACCTAAATACCTCAAAGTAATAAAATTTGGCCCGCAGTTGGTGCCAAACCGGCCGAAAAGGGTCTAAGAAAGGATGAGGAGGCCAAAATTGGCCTGAAACGGCATGAAAACGGGTTAAAACACCCGATTTTCCTGATCAGTTAACAAAGTTACTGATTTGGCAAAAATCATGAAGCTTGGTGATAACCAATAGTTATGCAGAAATTCTCGTCCGTTTGGGCCCCTGTTGGCCGAAAACCGAACGTCACCAAGCGCAACCGAGCGATATCAACCTCGAACGCGGTGGCTTCGCCGGCCGGCATTCCCGCTTCAAATCGAAACAAGGCGCTAGGAAGACAGACTTCCACTCGGTAAACGAGTCCTTGAAATTGACGGGCACGGCCAAACCGACAGGGAGAGGCCGTCGGGAAGATCGGGGATGAAGGAGCATTATAAGGGGGCTCGGACCGGCCCAACCGTCCGTCTGCACGCTGCCCGAAAGGCGGCCAGCTTCAAGTCCAGCCGGGAGGCCGCGGTCAGGTTTGGGTGGCACCAAGGCACCTATCGCGCCCACGAAATCGCGGCTCGCTATTTCAATGCTGAAACTGGCCGCATCTACGCAGATGCATTCGGCGTGCCGCGATCATGGCTGATGGACGGCCGCGGACGTGGTCCGTTGATCGACCCAGTTCGCGCGGCTAGGTTTGAAATTCGCAAATCCGCCGCAACGCAGCCATCCTAGGATGCGGCGGGTCGCTTAAGGGTCGCGCGGCGGCTCACGATGGCGATAATCTAATCTTGGATTCATCGGCGGCGATGAGGCCAGCATAAGGATCCCCTTGCGTGCTTTCGACGATGAGAAGGTCGTCGTCCGTGAAGAACCCTGAATTCAGGCTGGATTGATTCGGGGTCGGGCGAAGAGGATGGCCAGGATTTGCCACAACGAGAGCCTGAGCCAGCAGATCAGGCGGCGGAAGTTGTAGCCGACGGCGGCGAGGACGGCGT
>NZ_JADPKU010000048.1:0-878 GCF_023074095.1 Bradyrhizobium sp. 137 | reverse complement strand
GAACTGGCAGCCCTGCACTGGTCAGTCGACCCGCAAGACTGGTCTCGTCCTGGCGCCGAGGCGATTGTTGCCGCGGTGCTGGCCTCGGTCCGGCCGGGGGCCATCGTGCTCCTGCACGACGGGTGCCCTCGCGACGAGTTGGAACGCTGCCCTCACTCTGGTCGGCGCGACCAGACTGTGACGGCGCTCGCCCAGCTCATTCCAGCACTGCATGACCGTGGATTTGCAATCCGGTCGCTTCCTCAAACTCACTGAATAGATCAATTCCCATGAGCCTGCTTGCCACCATCAGCACCGTTGCTGTTGCCTCCTACGCGTTGCTCTCCAGCGTTCATAAGAGCGCGCAGGCGCTTTATGCGCTGCGAACCGACGCCTCACTGCCGCCGTACGACCCGGTCGACACCGATGCTCTGCCCAGCGTGGATGTCATCGTGCCCTGCTTCAACGAGGACCCCCGCACGCTGGCCGCCTGCCTGAAGTCTCTCGCAAGCCAGGACTACCCAGGGCGATTGCAGGTCTATGTGGTCGATGACGGCTCTGCAAATGTCGCTGCAGTGGCCCCGGTCCATGGGAGCTACGCATATGACCCGAGGTTCAACGTCATTCTGCTGCCAAGCAACGTTGGAAAGCGTAAGGCGCAGATCGCAGCGATACGCCGGTCGTTCGGCGATCTCGTGCTCAACGTCGATTCCGACACGGAAATCGCCAGCGACGTGGTCAGCAAACTCGTACGCAAGATGCAGGATCCAGCCGTCGGCGCGGCCATGGGGCAATTGACGGCCAGCAACCGGAACGACAGCTGGCTGACCCGATTGATCGACATGGAGTACTGGTTGGCTTGCAACGAGGAGCGCGCGGCGCAGACGCGCTTTGGTGCC
>NZ_JADPKU010000028.1:0-50864 GCF_023074095.1 Bradyrhizobium sp. 137 | reverse complement strand
CACAGACCCCATCAGGCCTTGGCAGGACAAACTCCCAAGGCCTTCGCCGCTACCAAGACCACCGCGATCCAATCAGCGAATTATTGAACATCGACAATTTGCGAGGAGCCCTTGCGACGAAGCAATCCAGAATCCCTCCGCGACGGCAATCTGGATTGCTTCGCTTCGCTCGCAATGACGGAGTGTGTGGCTCAATCCTTCCGAAACACGATCGACGCCATCCAGCCCGTCATCAGCGCCATCGCTGCGGTGGCGAGGCCATAGAGAAGCCCATGTTGTCGCGCGCTGGTGGCGACGAACTGCTCCAAGCCGACCTTGACGATCTCGAACGCGGTCTCGGTCTTGCCGATGAACGCACCGCTCGCAAACAGCTTGATCTCCACCTCATAAGTGCCGATCGGCACCTCTGCCGGCAGCGGAATGCCGGTGCGGAACAGCGTCGGCGTCAGGAACGTCACCGCGCTCGCATCCTCCCGATAGAGCCCGTCCTGGGTGCGCAGGCGGATGAAGGCGGAGCGGAACGCATCGTTCGGCACCACGTCGGCATAGTCGCCGCTGACCCGCTGGGTCAGCAGCACGTTGTTGAGCCCGATCTGCTGCCGCCGCGCGATCTCGGGCGAGGTGATCACATCGAAGGGACGGTTGGCGAACAGCGCCAGATAGCTCGGCACCTCCAGGAATTGCCGGTAGTCGGTGTTGATCCAGATGCCGAAGGTGCGCTCCTTGCGCCGCGTCACCATGTCGGCGCGCGGGCCCAGCACGGTGACGACGAGATCGTAACTCGTGCGATCGGCCGGGGTCGTCGCATCCTTTTCGATCGAGCCGAACAGCACCAGCTCCTCGCCTGAATAATTCGGCGTCACGGTGACGCGGTGGTTGGAGACCGACACGATCAGCCGCTCGGCGCGCGCGCCGCCGACGAGCAGCAGGACGAGAAGCACTGCGACAAGCGCGCGCGTCATCCGCTCACTCCCAGCTCACGGATGGTGAAGAGGTCCGCAGGTTGGATCACCAGCTCGATCGCGAAGCGGATGCCGACCGAGAGGATCAAAAGGCCGAGCAGCAGCCGCAGCTGCTCGCCGCGGATCTTTTGGCCGGCGCGGGCGCCGAACTGCGCGCCTGTGACGCCGCCGACCATCAGGATCAGCGCCAGCACGGCGTCGACGAGGTGATTGGTCACCGCGTGCAGCATGGTCGCGAACAGCATCGTGACCAGGGTGAGGACCATCGAGGTGCCGATCACGGTCGAGGTCGGCACCCGCAACAGATAGATCATGATCGGCACCAGGATGAAGCCGCCGCCGATGCCCATGATGGCGCCGATGAAGCCGATCATGATGCCGACGACCACGACGGGAATCACCGAGAGGTAGATCTTCGAGCGCTTGAACCGCATCTTCAGCGGCAGGCCGTGGATCCAGTTGTGCGCGCGGCGCGGCGGCACCGCGCCGCGCCGGGTCCGCATAAGGGCGCGCAGGCCCTCGGAGAACATCAGGCTGCCGACGGTGCTGAGCAGCACGACGTAAGAGAGCGCGATCATCAAGTCGAGCTGGCCGAGCGCACGGAGCCGGGTGAAGGTCCACACGCCGAGCGCCGTTCCGGTCACGCCGCCGCAGAGCAGGACGCTCGCAAGTGCCGGATCAATCGCGCGCCGCCGCCAATAGGACAGTGCGCCGGAAAAGGAGGAGGCCGCGATGTGGCTCGCGACCGAGGCGACCGCGACCGCCGGCGTGATGCCGATGAAGATCAGCAGCGGCGTCATCAGGAAGCCGCCACCGATCCCGAACATGCCGGACACGAAGCCGACCGCGGCGCCCATGGCGAGCACCAGGAAGACGTTGACCGGAAGATCGGCGATCGGAAGGTAGAGCTGCATTGAACCACGCGCCGGCGGGACAGATCGATTGCCGCGGAATGCTCGCGGGAAGGTCGGAACGATTGCCCCGCCCCTCCATAGCGGAATTCGCTGTCGGGAGGGATCGGGAAATTTGCGCGTGGTGAATGCGCGCGACAGCGGCATCCAAGCTCTTTCTCCTCACCCTGAGGAGCCTGCGCAGCAGGCGTCTCGAAGGGCGAGGTCCGGATTTAGAGCCGGGCCTGCATGGTTCGAGACGCGCGCAAGAGCGCGCTCCTCACCATGAGGGGAAAGAGCTTAATGCGCCGCCGACGCCGACTTCTTGGTCGCGACCGGCTTCGGCGCCGGCTTGGCGCTCGCCTGCGGCGCGCTATCCCAGCCGCCGGCGGGCGTCGCGACATTGACGGCATCGTCGGGCTGCGGTTCGGCGCTGAAGGTCTGGATTGCGAGCTTGGCGGCGGCGAGCGATTGCGGGTCGAGACGTTTGGCGACGTCGTCGCGCTTGCCGGCCGCATCTGCGTCGCCCTGAGCGGCGGCCAGGCTGAACCATTTGTAGGATTCGGCGAGGTTCTGTTCGACGCCGATGCCGCGGGCATAGAGAATGCCGAGGTTGAACTGGCTGTCGGCAACGCCGCGGTCGGCCGCTTTGCGGAACCACAGCGCCGCGCTCTTGTAATTGGCGCCACGTCCGCCGCCATCGGCATCGAGCACGGCGAGATTGTGCATCGCCTTCGCGTTGCCGCGCTCGGCGGCCTGCGTGTAGTAGCGGCGGGCGATATCGGCGTCCTTCTTCACGCCAAGGCCCTTCTCGTAGAGCGTGCCGAGGCGGAAGGTCGCGGGCACCACGCCGGCCTGCGCCGCGCGGTCGTACCATTTGGCGGCTTCGTCGTAGTTCGCAGCGACGCCCTTTCCTTCCGCAAAGCGCACGCCGATCTCATAGGCCGCGGTCGCATCGCCCTTCATCGCGGCGGTGCGCAGGCCCGGGCCGCCGATGCCGTCGGGCAGCTTCTCGCTCGGCGGCACCTGGATGAGGCCGAGCTTGCCCCGGCTCGTGCCCGACAGCGCGCCGGTGACGTCGTTGGAGACAGGCGGGGCCGCGGGAGGGACCGGCGGGATTTCGACCGAGGCCGAGCTGCCCGGATTGGCGGCGGGAGCCGGCGCGGCATTGTTCTGGGATTGTCGTCCGATCGGCGTCGGCGAGGTCATCGAGGGTGTGACCTGTTCGGGCGTCGCGGGCTTGGTCTCGACCGGGGGCGGCGGGGCCAGCGGTGTGGGCTGGCTCGACGAATTCTCCATCGTTTGCGGCGCCGGCGGCGGGCTGCCGCCTTCGAGCAGGCCCATCGCCATCTTGAAGGTGCCGAGCACGATCACGACAACGCTCGCGCCGACCAGCAGCGAGCGGATCTTCGACGTGATGGTCGAACCGCCGTCCTTGCCCTTGTCCTTGGAGCGATCGGCCCCCGCCTTGGCGGCGCGGCCGGTCTTTTCCGGCTGCGCGGCGGCGGCCTGGGCGGCGCGGCGCGCGGCGGCGATGAAGCTGGACGACGACACCGGCTCTTTCGGAGCGGTGGGAATTCCGCTGATTGCGCTCTCGGAGGCGGCGATGCGCTCCGACGGCGTGGCGACGCGTCCACCCGGCCGTGTGCCCGGCTCGAGCGGATGATCCGGCGGCAATTCCGGCGCGAGTGCAGCGCGCGCGGGCGCGGTGTGCGGCTCCAGGATTTCGCTGATCGCACGCGGCGGAACGGGTGGTGCCGGCGGCACCGGCGGCGGCGCGGCATGGAATTCGCGCGGCGCGGCGGCGAAGGCGGCCTGCGCTGCCTGCGCGGCGGCCGGGTTCGGCAGCTCCGGCTTCGGATCGTATTTCGGCTGCTGCTGCGGCGGCCGCGGCTCGCGCGCCATCGGCGCGGGCTCCATCGGAGCGGCCTCCATCGGAGCGGCCATGGGCATCAGCGGTGCCGGCGGCGCGGTGCGCACGGCGCGCAGATCGCCCTCGATCATGGAGAGGCGGTCGACGACATGACCGAGCGTGTTGTGAACGGCTTCGAGCGAATCCTGCGTATTCCGGTTGGTCTCGGCCTGGCTGAAGCGGATGTCGGAGAGCTCGCGCTTGACGAGATCGACCACGCCGGAATCGGGCGGCGGCGGCGAATTGCGGCTCTCGGCCAGCGCGGAATAGGTCGCCTGCTGCCGCTCCAGGTGCCTCAGGATGTCGTGCAGCCCGTCCTCGACGCGGCTCAGATTGCCGCTGCGTGGATCGGAGGCGGCCTCGATCCGCTCCAGCAGATAGGAGACACGCTGCTCGAGATGGGCGAAGGTCGAGGCCGAATCGCTGCCGACCTGCATGCGATCGAAGCGATCCGACAGCGCGCGGATCGCAGCTTCCAGATGCTCGGTGCTCTCGGACGGCTGGGGCCGCTCGCGGGTTTCCAGCGCCGCCGTGAGCGCCGCGATGCGCTGCTCCAGCACCGCAAAGCTGTCGCTCGGGCCGGTGGCGCGGGTGATCTGGTCGACCTTGGACGACAGCAGCTGCACGTCTTCGGACAGACGCGCCAGCGCTTCGTTCGAGGCGACGTTGGAGACGATGCTGCGCAGCGCCGAGATCGCGTCTTCGAGCTGGCGCACTGTCGAGGGATCGTCATTGGCGCGCAGGATCAGATCGAGCTTGGCGCCGAGATTGCGGATCGCCTCGTCATAGCCGGTGAGTTGCTCGGCCGGCGTCAGCGTGCGCAGCACCTGCTTGATGTCGGACAGCGCGCGCTCGATGCCTGATAGGACCTGGCCGTCGGTGCCGTTGGAGCGGGTCTCGTCGATGCGACGGTGCAGCGAGCGGATCTCGTTCTCGATCGATTCGATCGCGCGCCGCGGCATCGCCTCGGTGATGGCGTGACGGATCTCGGCAAGCTCGCTGCGGAAGGCGGTGATCGCCTGCTCGGTATTGTCAGGGCGCTGGAGCGACTCGATCTGGCTCGTGATCTTGAGCAGATGGCGCTCGAGCGAGGAGAAATCCGGCCCCGACGGTTGGGGCGGCGGCGCGTAGGCGGGGGCGGGTGGCGCCGCCATCGGCGCGATCGGCGGCGCGGCGCGCGGCGGCATCGGCCGCGATGCAAAGCCGTCGAGCTCGCTCTGCCGCGCCGTGATCTCGGCGACCGCGACGTCGAACGACGCCGGGCTCAGGGGAGGCGAGCTGCGATAGACCTGGGCTGCCGCGCGCTCGACCGCATCGGCCTGGCGCTGGCGCGTCTCGACCGGTGACGGTGGCGGCCGCTGGGTCTGAGGCTGCTGCTGCGGCTTCGAGATTTGCGACAGCCGTGCATCGAGCCGCGAGATCGCATCATTGAGCTGGCGCGCGACGCCCTGCTCGCGCGAGATCTCCTGCCGCGAAGGGTCCTGGCGCTGGGCGGGCTTTGAAATCCGTTCGATCTGCTGGGTGATCGCGTCGAGCCGCTGGTGGATGTCGGCGACTTCGCGGCTTTCCTGGCTCGGTCCGTGCGCCTGGCTCGGTCCTTGCGGAATGTGCTGCGAACGCTGGTCGTAAGGTGCGCGAAAGTTCGGCGCGGCAGTCTCGCCGAGCGTGGAGTTCAGCCAATCGTTGAGTGACATGCCGGCTCTGCGCGCAGCAGCTTCGGCCCGCTCCCGGACGGATGGATCGATGCCGTCAACACTCCACGATACGCGCGAATTCATGACTCTGTCCGGTTCCGACTCCGGCGCCCCACCCGGCGCCTCCAGCCTCCCCTCGCGTGCCGGTTGCAAACACAACCGAATTTGCGCGGGTCGTCTGCCTCGAAAACCGACTTTTTCCTGTTACGGTAAATAACGGGTTAAGGAACGCTGGCGTGATGTCCTAAAGTTGGGCGGAGGGAACCGGGAGATGATGGTCGTCGCGCCCCTCGGTCGTCAAGCAACAGGTGTCACCCCCGTGAAGGCGGGACATCCAGTACTCCGAAGCAGCGGCTGGAATCGAGCGGCCGCGGCGTACTGGATCGCCCGCTTCGCGGGCGATGGCAGCGAGCAAGACGCGACGGTTCACCCTCGCGTCGGGCCAGCCGCTCACCCCTTCCCCTCGCGTTTGCCGTCTTCCAGCGGCACCACACTGGTCTTGCCGCTCATCGCCGAGAGCGCCTCAAGCGCCTCCTCGCAGAAATCGGCCACCATCTGCTCGTGCCGGGCGCCGAGCTGAAGCAGGAGCAGATTGCCGAGGTCGAGCCGGCCTTCCGCCGTTCCCTCCGGAAAACGCTTCTTCAGGATGCGCTCGTAATTGGCGTGGCGGTCGCGGTGATGCTCCAGGCGGGCCATCAGATCAGTGCGCATGGGCTCGATGTCGATGCTGTCGAGCGCATGCAGCCGCACCAGGAGGTCGTCCTTGATCGAGGGCGGCGTGCTGGGCCGCGCGGCCCAGTGCCGCAGTGCTGTTCGGCCCTCGGGAGTAAGGGTATAGATCAGTTTATTGGGCTTGCCTGACTGCACGACCTCGCGGCCCTGGATGTAGCCGCGGTCGCGCAGCTTGGAGAGTTCGCGGTAGATCTGCTGGTGGTCGGCCTTCCAGAAGAAGCCGATCGATGAATCGAACGTCTTGGCGAGTTCGTAGCCCGTCATCGGACGTTCCGTCAGGCAAGCGAGGATTGCGTCGCCTAATGCCATGACCGGCCTCCCTTCGCGAATTTGACCGACTTACTTGACTTTATGCGCATCGGCGCATATGCGTCAATGTGCATATGAGGCAGCTTGCGCACGGGGCCGAAGACCCCGACGGAAAATCCAGCGGAATCAACCTCCTCGCTACTGTGCATGGGGTTGTTTTTGCACTTTTTGCCCTTGCCCTTAGGGAGGCACCCGAGAATGACCGGTCTCGATTCCTGGTACGCCTACATGAAGTCTCACGACCGCGCCGCGCTCTGGGACCTTCTGCACCCGGATGCCGTGTTCGAAAGCCCCGTCGTGCATTCGCCGCAGCGCGGGCGCGACATCACCTTCAAATACCTCTCCAGCGCCGAGAAGGTGCTCGGCGGCCCGGGCTTCACCTATGTCGGTGAATGGCGCAGCGACACTGGCGCCGTGCTCGAATTCAAGAACGTCATCGATGGCATCGAGATCAACGGTGTCGACATCATCAGTTTCGACAGCGACGGACGCATTACCCATTTCAAGGTGATGGTGCGTCCGCTCAAGGCGATCAACATGCTGCACCGCCTGATGGCGGAGCAGTTGGCCGCCCAATCATGACACTGCCCTGAGGTTGCGGAAGCCGCTAAGCTCGCGACTGCGCCGCAGGGACTTCACGAGAATTCCACCACTTCAAGGCTCAACCAAGTCGAGGCCCGTGCCGGGAGAACGCCATGCCGATCTATAAAGCCCCCGTCGACGATGTGAACTTCCTGCTCAACGACGTCTTCCAGATCGATCGCTACGACAATCTGCCGGGCTTCTCGGATGCGTCCAGCGACGTGCGCGAGGCGATCCTCGGCGAGGCCGCCAAGCTCGCTGAAGAGGTGCTCCAGCCGCTCAACCGTATCGGCGATCTCGAAGGGTGCAAGCGTGCCGATGACGGCAGCGTCACCACGCCGAAGGGGTTCAAGGAGGCGTTCAAGCAGGTCGCCGAGGGCGGCTGGCTTGGTCTGTCGGCGCCGACCGAATATGGCGGGCAGGGGCTGCCGGTGACGCTCTCCCAGGCGGTCAATGAATTCCAGATCTCCGCCAACATGGCGTTCTCGATGTATGGCGGCCTCACCATGGGCGCGACCGCGGCATTGCTGGTGCACGGCACGCCCGAGCAGAAGCAGACCTACGTGCCGAAGATGGTCGCCGGCGAATGGACCGGCACCATGAACCTGACCGAGCCGCATTGTGGCACCGATCTCGGCATGCTCCGCACCAAGGCGGTGCGCCAGGCCGACGGCAGCTTCAAGATCACCGGCACCAAGATCTTCATCTCGGCCGGCGAGCATGACCTCGCCTCCAACATCATCCACCTCGTGCTCGCCCGCATCGAGGGCGCGCCCGCCGGCATCAAGGGCGTGTCGCTGTTCGTGGTGCCGAAATTCCTGGTCAACGCCGATGGTTCGGTCGGGCAGCGCAATGGCGTCGTCTGCGGCTCGATCGAGCACAAGATGGGCATCCACGGCAATTCCACCTGCGTGATGAACTACGACAACGCCACCGGCTGGCTGATCGGCGAAGAGAACAAGGGTATGCAGGGCATGTTCGTGATGATGAACGAGGCTCGCCTCGGCGTCGCCGTGCAGGGCCTCGCGCAATCCGAGGTCGCCTATCAGAACGCGGTTGCCTATGCCCGCGAGCGTATCCAGGGCCGCGCGCTGACAGGCGCCAAGGCCCCGGACAAGCCGGCCGATCCGATCATCGTTCATCCCGACGTGCGCCGCACGTTGCTCTCGATCCGCGCCTTCAACGAAGCCGCGCGCGCCTTTGTGATCTGGACCGCGCTGAAGAGCGACGTCGCGCATCGCTCGGAGGATCCCAGGGATCGCCAGGCCGCCGACGACCACATGGGCCTGATGACGCCGGTGCTGAAGGGCTTCCTTACCGATTACGGCTTTGCCAATGCGGTGCAGGCGCAGCAGATGTATGGCGGCCACGGCTACATCGCCGAGCAGGGCATGGAGCAGTTCGTGCGCGATGCCCGCATCGCGATGATTTATGAAGGCGCCAACGGCATCCAGGCGCTCGACCTCGTCGGCCGCAAGCTGCCGCGGGACGGCGGCCGCGCCATTATGGCCTTCTTCGGCGAGGTCATGGCCTTCGCCAAGGAGAACGGCGGCGACGAGGCGCTAAAACCGTTCATCGCTCCGCTCTCGACCTCACTCGGCCATCTCCAGCAGGCCACCACCTGGCTGATGCAGAACGCGATGGCGAAGCCGGACAATGCCGGCGCCGCCGCAACCGATTACCTGCATCTCTTCGGCTTCGTCGCGCTCGGCTACATGTGGGCGAAGATGGCGAAGGTGACGCTAGGGAAGATTGCCGAGAGCGGGGCCACGCCCTATCTCTCGACCAAGCTCGTCACCGGCCGCTTCTTCATGGAGCGGATGCTGCCGGAGACCGCGGCCAATCTCGCGCGCATCCAGGCCGGCTGCGCCACCATCATGGAACTGCCGGCGGAAGCGTTCTGACCTGCTTCCGCCGCCTGCTCCCAATCGTTGAACATCACATCAGGAGGGCGTCATGCCTGAGGCATTCATCTACGACCACGTTCGCACCCCGCGCGGCCGCGGCAAGGCGGACGGCGCGCTGCACGAAGTCACGGCGCTGGCGCTCGCGACCGTGCCACTGAAGGCGCTGAAGGACCGCAACAACCTGTCCGAGGACTCGGTCGATGACGTCGTGCTCGGCGTGGTCGATCCGGTGGGCGAAGCGGGCAGCGACATCGCGCGCTTCGCAGCGCTGAAGGCGGGTCTCGGCCAAGCCGTGCCCGGTGTGCAGATCAGCCGCTTCTGTGCCTCAGGTCTCGACGCCGTGAACTTTGCCGCCGCCCAGGTGATGAGCGGCCAGCATGAACTGGTGATCGGCGGCGGCGCTGAATCCATGAGCCGCGTTGGCATCGGCGCCTCCGGTGGCGCCTGGCCGATGGATCCCTCAATGGCGGTGCCGGCCTATTTCATGCCGCAGGGGGTCTCGGCCGATTTGATCGCCACCAAATATGGTTTCTCGCGCGACGACGTCGATGCCTACGCGGTGCAAAGCCAGCAGCGCGCGGCCAAGGCGTGGGACGAGGGCCGCTTCGATAAGTCGGTGGTGCCGGTGAAGGACATCAATGGCCTCACCATCCTCGCCAAGGACGAGCACATGCGGCCCTCGACGACGATGCAGTCGCTGGCCCAGCTGCAGCCGTCCTTCACGATGGTGGCGCAGATGGGCGGCTTCGACGGCGTCGCGGTGCAGTCGCATCCGGAGATCGAGCGCGTCAACTACGTGCACCACGCTGGCAACTCCTCGGGTATCGTCGACGGCGCCGGCGCCGTTCTGCTCGGCAGCAAAGAGGCAGGCGCGAAATACGGCCTGAAGCCGCGTGCCAAGATCCGTGCCTTCGCCAATATCGGCTCCGAGCCGGCGATGATGCTGACCGGTCCAGTCGACGTCACCGAAAAACTGTTCGCGCGCTCCGGCATGAAGAAGTCCGACATCGACCTGTTCGAGCTCAACGAGGCCTTCGCCTCCGTCGTGCTGCGCTACATCCAGGCCTTCGACATCGACAATGCCAAGATCAACGTCAATGGCGGTGCGATCGCGCTCGGCCATCCGCTTGGTGCGACCGGCGCGATGATCCTCGGCACCGTGCTCGACGAGCTCGAGCGCACCAACAAGTCCACCGCGCTGGTGACGCTGTGCATTGGCGGCGGCATGGGCACCGCAACCATCATCGAGCGCGTGTAACGCGCTGCTGTAGGGTGGGCAAAGCGAAGCGTGCCCACCACTGCGGTCTTCGAAAATGATGGTGGGCACGGCGCAGGAGCGCCTTTGCCCGCCCTACGAGATCTCAAGTCAACCGCCAGCGCCTGAGATCGGCGGCCGGCACCGAGGAGCAACCAACATGTCGTACAAGAACTTCAAGCTTGAGACCGATTCCGACGGCATCGTGCTCGTCACCTGGGACATCCCGGGCCGTTCGATGAACGTGCTCGACGAGACCTCGACCAATGAGCTCGACGCGATCGTCAAGGCGACCACGGCTGATGCCGCGGTGAAGGGCGTCGTCATCACCTCAGCGAAAGAAGCATTCTGCGCCGGCGCAGATCTCTCGATGCTCGAAGGCATGAACCAGGCCTACGCGAAGGTCTTGAAGGAGCAGGGCGAGACCGCGGCGAACCAGATGCTGTTCGAGCAGAGCCGGCGCTTCTCGCAGGTCCTGCGTTCGATCGAGACCTCCGGCAAGCCCTGGGCGGCGGCGATCAACGGCCTCGCGCTCGGTGGCGGTTTCGAGATCACGCTGTGCTGCCATTATCGCGTTGCCGCCGAGAATCCCAAGACTCGTCTCGGCCTGCCCGAGGTCAAGGTTGGCCTGTTCCCCGGCGCTGGCGGCACGCAGCGCGTGCCGCGTCTGGTGCCGCCGCAGGACGCGATGACGATCCTGCTCAAGGGCGATCCCGTCACGATCGAGAAGGCGAAGGCGCTGAACCTGATCCACGCCATCGTTCCCGCTGCCGACCTCATCAAGGCGGCCAAGGACTGGATCAAGGGCGGTGGCAAGGCGGTCGCACCCTGGGACGAGAAGGGTTTCAAGCTGCCCGGCGGTCCGGTGTTCTCAAAGGCCGGCATGATGATGTTCCCGGCCGGCAACGCAATCTATCGGCGCGAGACCTACGACAATTATCCGGCCGCGCGCGCGATCATGAGCTGCGTCTATGAAGGCCTGCAGCTGCCGATCGACGCCGCCTTGCGCGTCGAGTCGCGCTATTTCACCTCGGTGCTGCGCTCAAAGGAGGCGGCCGCGATGATCCGCAGCCTGTTCCTGTCGATGCAAGAGCTCAATAAGGGCGCACGCCGTCCGAAGCACGTGCCGCCGACCAAGGTGAAGAAGATTGCCGTGATCGGCGCCGGCTTCATGGGCGCGAGCGTCGGCTACGTCTCGGCTCGTGCCGGTCTCGACGTCGTCCTGATCGATCGCGACCAGGAGAGCGCCGAAAAGGGCAAGGCGCATGCGCAGAAGGTGATCGAGGAGCAGATCAAGAAAGGCCGCGCCAAGCCTGGCGATGCCGAGGCGCTGCTCGCCCGCATCACCGCGACGGCGGACTACGCCGCGCTGAAGGATGTCGACCTCGTCATCGAGGCTGTGTTCGAGGACCGCAACGTCAAGGCGGAGACCTTTGCCAGGGCGCAGGAGTACCTGAAGTCCGACGTGATCTTCGCCTCCAACACCTCGACGCTGCCGATCACCTCGTTGGCCGAGAGCTTTAAGGACCAGGGCAAGTTCATCGGCATCCACTTCTTCTCTCCGGTCGAGAAGATGATGCTGGTCGAGATCATCCTGGGCAAGAACACCGGCGATGTCGCGCTTGCGACCGCGCTGGATTACGTCCGGCAGATCGGCAAGACGCCAATCGTCGTCAACGACAGCCGCGGCTTCTTCGCTAACCGCTGCGTCGGCCGCTACGTCGCCGAAGGCAACGAGATGTTCCTGGAAGGCGTGCCGCCGGCAATGATCGAGAACTGCGCCAAGATGGCCGGCATGCCGGTCGGCCCGCTCTCGCTGTCGGATGAAGTCGCGCTCGACCTCGGTCTCAAGATCATGAAGGCGACGGAAGCCGATCTCGGCCCCAACGCCATCAATCCCGAGCAGAAGAAGCTGATGGTCGAGATGGTCGAGAAGCAGGGCCGGCTTGGCCGCAAGAACAGCAAGGGCTTCTACGACTATCCCGAGAAGGGCAAAGGCCAGAAGAGCCTGTGGCCGGGTCTCTCGGCCTTGCAGCCGAAGCAGCTTGACCCTGACACGCTCGACATCGAGGAGCTGAAGCAGCGCTTCCTGGTGGTGCAGGCGGTGGAAGCCGCGCGCACGGTCGAGGATCACGTCATCACCGATCCGCGCGAGGCCGATGTCGGCTCGATCCTCGGCTTCGGCTTCGCGCCGTTCACCGGCGGTACGCTGTCCTACATCGATTTCATGGGTACGAAGAAGTTCGTCGAACTCTGCCACAAGCTCGAGGCCAAATACGGCTCACGCTTCACGCCGCCGAAATTGCTCGAGGAGATGGCCGCAAAGGGCGAAACCTTCTACGGCCGCTTCGCGCCGAAGAAGGCGGCGGCCTGACGGAACCCGTCATTCCGGACAGTCCGCAACGCGGACTGATCCGGAATCTCGATCGGCTTTGCTCGGTCATGCAACAACTGCGAGCTACCGGGTCCGCCGCGTCGCGGCGCCCCGGAATGACGAAGAACAATCACTTCGCCTGAAGCAGCCCTTCCTTCCTCAGCGCTTCCTGCACCTGCGGCCGCGCGGCGACGCGGGCCTTGTAGGCGGTCAGGTTAGGCATCGCCGAGAGGTCGAACTTCATGCGGTCGGCCCAGGTCAGCATCGTGAACAGATAGCCGTCGACGACCGTGAACTGCTTGCCCATGAGGTAGTCGCGGCCGGCGAGCTGGCTGTCGATATATTTCAGCTTGCCCATGACGCGGTCCTTGAAGAAGGCCTTGGCCTCGTCGTTCAGCGCCGGGGCGAACAGGGGGCCAAAGCTCTTGTGCACCTCCGAGGTGAGGAAGTTGAGCCATTCGAGCAGCTTGTAGCGCTCGGAACTGTCGCGGGCGGGGGCCAGCGCCTTGCTTGATGCCTGATCGGCGATCATCTGGACAATCACCGGGCCTTCGGTCACGATCTCACCGCTGTCGAGGCGTAGCGCAGGGACCTGGCCCTTGGGGTTCAGCTTCAGGTAATCCTCACCATTTTCGAGCTTCTTGGCCCGGATATCGACCTTGACCAGCTCATAGGGCAGGCCGGCCTCCAGAAGCGCGATGTGGGGGGACAGGGAGCAGGCGCCGGGCGAATAATACAGTTTCATGGAATTTCCTCCTCATGACGCTTGGTTGGAGCGAAAGAACGACTACATGCGCTTGCATGAAATAGTCAAGATTGATGCAGGTGCATCGAATGAGGTAAAGAGCGGGCGACGAGCTTGAGCGGGACCATGAAACGCAAACCATCGACCGAGGCAACTTCGGCCTGGATCCGCCTGATGCGGGTGCAGAGCCGCGTGCTCGATTGCGTCGAGCAGGATCTGAAAAAGGCCGGGTTCCCGCCGCTCGCCTGGTATGACGCGCTGCTCGAACTGTCCCGCGCCCCCTCTGGCGAGTTGCGGCCGGTGGAGCTCGAACGCCAGATGTTGATCCCGCAATACTCGACCTCGCGGCTGATCGACCGCCTGGTCGACGAAGGTCTCGCCTTGCGGCGCGAATGCAAGATCGACAAGCGTGGCCAGTTCGTCGAGATCACGGAAGCCGGCCGCGAGTTGCAGAAGCGGATGTGGGGCGCCTATTCGGCCGCGATCGAGAAATATGTCGGTTCGAAACTATCGGATGCCGACGCCGTCAAGCTCAGCGGTCTGCTCGATCGCCTCGGCTGCTCGTGCGGCGAAATGAAACTGCCGCCCGCCGCAAACGCCAACGAAAGCACACCGTCGCGATGATCGCGCGGCAAACCAGCACGTCCGCGCGCCCGGCGGGTTCGCGGACGCTCCCCGTCACCCGCGCGTTCGGTCGAAGCGCTTTTTGATTAGAGTTTGATATGGCGCGAGACCAGATCGACATGACGCCACTGCAATCGCGCGACGAGCTCGTCGCGTGGTTCGAGGCCGGCTGCAAGGATCCGTCCGAATTCCGCATGGGGACCGAGCACGAGAAGACGCCGTTCACGCTCGAAGGCCACCGACCGGTGCCTTACGAGGGGGCGCGCGGCATCGGCGCGCTGCTCGAGGGCATGAAGCTCCTGCTCGGCTGGGAGCCGATCATGGAGCAGGGCAATATCATCGGCCTCTACGACGTCACCGGCGGCGGTGCCATCTCCCTCGAGCCCGGCGGACAGTTCGAGCTCTCCGGCGCGCCGGTCGAGAACGTGCACCAGACCCAGAGCGAGCTGATGGCGCATCTGGCGCAAGTGCGCGAGATCGCAACCCCGCTCGGCATCGGCTTCCTCGGGCTCGGCATGACGCCGTCCTGGTCGCGCGCGGACATCCCGGTGATGCCCAAGGGCCGCTACAAGATCATGACCAATTACATGCCGAAGGTCGGTCAATATGGCCTCGACATGATGTACCGGACTTGCACCGTGCAGACCAATCTCGACTTCTCCTCGGAAGCCGACATGGTCAAGAAGCTGCGCGTCTCGCTCGCGCTTCAACCGGTCGCGACCGCGCTGTTCGCCAATTCGCCGTTTACCGAAGGCAAGCCGAACGGCTTTCTCTCCTTCCGCTCCGAGATCTGGCGCGACACCGACAACGCGCGTTCGGGCATGATGCCGTGGGCGTTCGAGGACGGCATGGGCTTCGAGCGCTATGTCGACTACGCGCTCGACGTGCCCATGTATTTCGTCAAGCGCGGCGAGCAGTACATCGACGTATCGGGCTCCTCGTTCCGTGCCTTCTTCGACGGCCGCAACAACAATCTTCCGGGCGAGCGACCGACGCTGTCGGACTGGGCCAATCACCTCTCGACGATCTTCCCGGAAGTCCGGCTCAAGCGCTATCTCGAGATGCGCGGCTCCGACGGTGGTCCGTGGGGCCGGTTGCCGGCGCTGCCGGCGTTCTGGGTCGGGCTGCTCTACGACGATGTCTCGCTCGACGCCGCTTGGGAAATCGTGAAGCACTGGAGCGCGCCTGAACGTCAGGCCTTGCGCGACGACGTGCCGCGCTTCGGCTTCAAGTCGCGGATCAGGGATCGTTATCTCTTCGAGGTCGCCAAGGAGTGCCTGGTTCTCGCACATGCCGGCCTGCGCCGGCGTGGCCGGCTCGACCAGCTCGGCCGCGATGAGACGAGGCATTTGGAGCCGCTCGATCGCATCATCGAGTTCGGCCGGACGCCGGCTGAGGAGATGCTGGACAAGTTTAATGGTCCCTGGAAGGGCTCGGTGGAACCTGCCTACGCGGAATACGCTTTCTAGATTAGGCTAATAGCAGGCAATTGAGCCGTTCATCGCCCGTACAGGTTTGCGGCGATCAAATGATCGGCTGGAAAAACCTGTGCATCGTCAATAACTCGAAAGCTGTTCCGATGGGAAAGGGCCGCCTGCCTGGGGTCGTTATGGCCCGCGTCTTGGCTTGCGTCGCGCTGCTTTCGCTCCTGTTTGCGAGCGCGCCGGCGCCGGCGCAGACGGCGTTCGACCGCCCAGGCGGCGACTATTTCAACACGCCGGTCACTTCGGGCGACCCTGAGGATTGCGCGCTGCTGTGCGAGCGTGACCGCCGTTGCCGCTCCTGGAGTTTCAACTATCCCGACGTCGAAGGCGGCTCGGCGGTGTGCTGGCTCAAGAATACGGTGCCGACGCGGGTGCCGGGCAATTGCTGCATCTCCGGGGTGCGCGGCGCTGGCGTGATCGAGCCGCGCATCGAGGGTGTGGAAACGTCGATCGATCGCCCGGGCGGCGACCTGCGCAATTTCGAGCTCAAGGTCGGCGAGGGCGAGGAGACCTGCAAGGCCGCCTGCACCGCCGACAACAAATGCCGCGCCTTCACCTATGCCCGTCCCGGCTACACCGGGCGCGAGGCGCGCTGTTTCCTGAAGAAGGAAATCAAGCCGCCGCGGCGGAAGGCCGGGTTCACGTCCGGCGTTGTGAGATAAGCCTGTGTCCCGGACAAGACACATCGCTGGCGATGTGTCTTGTCCGGACACGAGAGGTTACGCGCCCGCCGCAATCACGGTAAGCTCCGGCCACAGCGCCTTCCATCGCGCGGATTTTGCCTCGTAATTGGCGGCGGAAAAACTCAGCGCCCGATTGGGCCGTACGATCAGCCTCGCGACGTCGTCGAACCCGTGCGGCGCATAGACATCGAAACCGTCGCCCGCGCGTCTCACTCCGATTTGCGTGTTCTGCGTCAGGAAGCGGTCGATGCCGTCGGTCGAGCATGTCAGCGGTGGATAGGGCAGACCGTGCTTGTCGGGGTACCACAGATGCACGCGCGCCTGGTTACGAACCTCGACCTTGGCGGCGAGATGCGCGAGCCGCGCATGCAGCGTGCGGATCACCGCATCCTCCGCCTCCCAGGAGGTATCGGAATCGAAATAGAACACGTCGTAATCGGCGATACCGTGATCGATCGGGCGGCTCGTGACCGCGTTCCACACCGATTGCACTAGGCAGCCTGCGACCAGCCACGCATCCGGCAGCGCGAGTCGGCCGAGTTCATCGACGATCGCGGCGTTGACATGGTTTTGCAGAGCGAGAGCGAGGAATTCTTCTTTGCTCATGGCAAACCGTAGGAATCGTAGGGTGGTCAAAGGCGCGCGCTCCTTCGCGCGTCGTGACCACCATCACTTACGATAGAAGCGGTGGGCACTTTGCCCACCCTACGATCTACACTCTACTCAATGCACAGCGGTGAAGAACCGTGCGAGCCTGAAGCCGGAGAGCCAGGTCCACACCGGCTGGCCGCGGATGCCGAGATCCCAGGAGCCGAGCACCGCGTCCGCGCGGCCGACCAGGTTGTCGATCGGCAACAGGCCGACGCCGCCGGAGCGCAAAGGTACGCGGCTGTCGGCGGAATTGTCACGGTTGTCGCCGAGCACGAACAGATGGCCTGCTGGCACCGTCACCTCAGGCGTGTTGTCGAGGGGGCCGTTGTCGCGCATCTTGAAGATCAGGTGCGACACGCCGTTCGGCAACGTCTCGACATAGCGGTAGGCTGGCTCGCTGCCGCCCTTGTCGTCCTCGGCAGCGCCAACGCCATCGGGCTTCAGCTCGGCGGGACGGTCGTTGATGAAGAGCTGCCCCTGCCGCATCTGGATGCGGTCGCCAGGCAAGCCGACGACGCGTTTGACCCAGGCCTGCGAGCGATCACCTGGCCAGCGGAACACGACGACGTCGCCGAGTTTCGGCGTCTCCGCGAACACGCGGCCAGTCTCCGGCAGGTTGATCTGAATCGGCAGCGACGAGGTGCCGTAGCCATAGGGAAATTTCGAGGCGAGCAGCGCATCGCCGATCAGCAGCGTCGGCTCCATCGAGCCCGACGGCACGTAGAACGGTTCGGCGAGCGCGCCCTTGGCAATGAACACGGCGGCGACGATGCCGGCGAGTTGCATCAGCTGTCCGCCCCAGCCACTGCTCTTCCGCTTGGTGGTGACAGTGACCTTTTCTTCAACGCTCATGCGCCCGTTCCACCCACCGTGATGCGTTCCATCAGAAGCGACGGCTGGCCGACCCCAACAGGCACGCCCTGGCCGTTCTTGCCGCAAGTACCGATGCCGGTGTCGAGCGCGAGGTCGTTGCCGATCATGCGGATGCGGTGCAGGTCGGTCGGCCCGTTGCCGATCAGCATGGCGCCCTTCAGGGGCGCCCCCAGCTTGCCGTTTTCGATCTTATAGGCCTCGGTGCACTGGAACACGTATTTGCCCGAGGTGATGTCGACCTGGCCACCGCCGAAATTCGCGGCGAACACGCCGTTCTTCACGGAGGCGAGGATCTCGGCGGGATCGCGGTCGCCCGCGAGCATGTAAGTGTTGGTCATGCGCGGCATCGGCACATGGGCGTAGCCCTGGCGGCGGCCGTTGCCGGTCGGCTTCATGTTCATCAGGCGCGCGTTCTGGCGGTCCTGCATGTAGCCGACCAGGATGCCGTCCTCGATCAGCACGGTGCGATTGGTCGGCGTGCCCTCGTCGTCAATGGAGAGCGAGCCGCGGCGCGAGGCGATGGTGCCGTCGTCGACCACGGTGACGCCCTTGGCCGCGACCTGCTGGCCCATCAGGCCGGCAAAGGCCGAGGTCTTCTTGCGGTTGAAGTCGCCCTCGAGGCCGTGGCCGACCGCTTCATGCAGCATCACGCCGGGCCAGCCGGCGCCCAGCACCACATCCATCTCGCCGGCGGGAGCCGGAATCGATTCCAGATTGACCAGCGCCTCGCGCAGCGCGCCCTCGGCGGCTTCGCGCCAGGACCTGCTCTCGATGAATTCGCCATAGCCGGCGCGGCCGCCATAGCCCTTGCTGCCGCTCTCCTGACGATCGCCCTGGCCGGCGACGACGGAGATGTTGACGCGCACGAGCGGGCGGACATCGCGATAGCTCTCGCCATCGGGGCGCAGGATCTCGACCACCTGCCAGGTCGCGCCCAGGCTGACGCTGACCTGCCGCACCCGCGGATCCTTGTCGCGCAAGTAGGCATCGATCTCGGCGAGCAGCTTGACCTTGGTCTCGAAGCCCGGAGCATCCAGCGGATTGTCGTCGCCATAGAGCCGCACATTGGTGTGCGGGGGCGGAGCCGCAAAACTGCCGGAATAGCCGCCGCGCACGGCCGCGACCGCATCCGCGGCGCGAATCAGCGCCGGCAGCGACACGTCGGAGGAATGCGCATAGCCGACCGCGTCGTCCTTGACGGCGCGCAGGCCAAAGCCTTGCGAGGTGTCATAGGTCGCCTGCTTCAGCCGCCCATTGTCGAACATCAGCGCTTCGGTCTGGCTGTATTCCAGGAACAATTCGCCGTCGTCGGCACCGGCCAGCCCGCGCGCAACCTCGTTGCGAACCTGGTCGCGGTCGAGATTGGCGCGGTCGAGCAGGGAGGTTGTGGCAGGGTTGGTCATGCGTCCGTCCATTATCGGGAGGTGTGGGGCAAGATAATGATTTCGGAACGGTTCCGCGAGGGCACGAAGCCTCACATTACGGAAACAATAGGATCGCCCTCGATCTCACACCCTACGGCAGCTTGTCGTATCCCTCACCCAGCCCATTCAGGCTGAGCGGGAAACCGATGCCCTCTTCCGGGGTCTCGAAGATGATGAAGGTGGCGGTCTTGGCGCCGCGGAGCTGACCCAGCAGCTTGTCGTCCATCACCACCTCCGCCACGCAGCCATTGGGCAGGCATCTGACAAAACCGGCGCGGCCGACGTCCTGGTTGTCGAGCTTGAGGCCGAGGCCGGAAGGCAAGAGCACGCCGAGCGGAGCGACCACCCGCATCAGGCGGCTCTTCTGGTCGGCGGTCTTGAGCACGATCACGGTCAGGCCGGCATTGGAGCGGTCTTCCGCCACCACGCTCTGGATCAGGGCGCATTGCTCGGTCTGGGCACCGGGCGGGGTGTCGCAGCGGATCTGCCAGTCGCCATGGACGGAGCGCACCGCGCCCTGCGCATGGGCCAGGCCAGGCAGCGCCAGGACGGCGAGCGCCACCAGCAGGGTGGCCAGCATCGTGGGCCCGCCAGCCTGCCTTGCCATGCTTCTCGAAAGCCCCATCGGGTCGGTCCCTCTGCTCGCCTGGTTCGCTCGCACCTGGCGGACTGATACGGGAATGACGGCGTCTTGAAGGCAATTCCCAAGCAAATATCGCGCCGCCGCGCGCCACCATCGCCCGCACGAATCAGGTTCCTGCGCGGCCGTCTGTCAGTGCCTACCGCGGGCAATCTCGCTGTCAAGCCGCACCATGCCGGGAAACGGTATTTTTGTCTGATGTTACTAGGAAATATCTTGCGGGTGATGCCTGGCAGCTGAGGCCCAAGACTGCATTGCGATAGATCAAGAATTATGGTTTGAGAGGCTTGATTTCGGCGTTCTAGCGATCTGGCCCCAATTCCTCTTAGAGGTATTCTTGCGCGGCGGTTTGTCAGACGGGCGGATGGAATAAGCGTTTCCTGGAAATAGGGAAATGCACGTGGGGTGATTTCGTAAGGGGAGCGCGAACGGCATGAGGATGTCGATGGGCCGGATGGGCCGGCAGTTGCTGGGATTGGCCGTGGCGGGTCTGACGCTGGCGACGGGCGGTGTGGCATTCGCCGAGCTCGGGCAACCGGCACCGTGGGAGTGGACGCTCCAGCAATCCGGCTCGCCGGTGATGGACAACATCGTTTGGTTCCACAACTTCCTGTTCGTGCTGATCACCCTGATCACGCTGTTCGTCCTGGCGCTGCTCGTGGTGGTGGTCGTCAAGTTCAACGCGAGGGCCAACCCGGTGCCGTCGCGGACCACCCACAACACGCTGATCGAGGTGGCCTGGACGCTCGTTCCGGTGCTGATCCTGGTCGGCATCTCGGTGCCGTCGTTCCGGCTGCTGTTCCTCGAGCTCGACGTGCCGAAGGCGGACCTGACGATCAAGGCGACCGGCAAGCAGTGGTACTGGTCGTATGCCTATCCTGATAACGGCAAGTTCGAGTTCGACTCGTTGATGGCCCAGGACAAGCAGCCCCGCTTGCTCGGCGTGGACAACGAGATGGTGGTGCCCGTCAACAAGGTGGTTCGGGTCCAGGTCACCGGCGCGGACGTCATCCACGCCTTCGCGCTGCCGGCTTTCGGCGTCAAGATCGACGCCATTCCAGGCCGGCTGAACGAGACCTGGTTCAAGGCGGCAAAGACCGGCACGTTCTACGGCCAGTGCTCGGAGCTGTGCGGCAAGGATCACGCCTTCATGCCGATCGCGATCCGCGTGGTCGACGACCAGGAGTTCGCCTCCTGGGTCGAGACGGCAAAGAAGAAATTCGCGAGCGGCGGCACCAGCACCTACGCCTCCGCGGCCGGCCCGACGCAGTAAGCGCCGGGCGGAAGCTCGAGGGACTGAAAGCGATATGAAGGGCGGGACCGCATACGGTCCGAATGGGACGCAAGGCAGGATTTGAATATGGCAACGAGCGCAGCGGCACATAGCGATCACGCGCATCATGACGAGCACGCCCATCCGACCGGATGGCGGCGCTACGTCTATTCGACCAACCACAAGGACATCGGCACGATGTACCTGATCTTCGCGGTCGTCGCCGGCGTCATCGGCGCCGCGATGTCGATCGCGATCCGGGCCGAGCTGATGTATCCGGGTGTGCAGATCTTCCACGAGACGCACACCTATAACGTCTTCGTGACCTCTCACGGCCTGATTATGATCTTCTTCATGGTCATGCCCGCGATGATCGGCGGGTTCGGCAATTGGTTCGTGCCGCTGATGATCGGCGCGCCCGACATGGCGTTCCCGCGCATGAACAACATCTCGTTCTGGCTGCTGCCGGCCTCCTTCGCGCTGCTGCTGATGTCGACCTTCGTCGAGGGCGAGCCGGGCGCCAACGGCGTCGGCGCCGGCTGGACCATGTATGCGCCGCTATCGAGCTCCGGTCACCCCGGCCCGGCCGTCGATTTCGCGATCCTGTCGCTGCATCTGGCGGGCGCCTCGTCGATTCTCGGCGCCATCAATTTCATCACCACGATCTTCAACATGCGCGCACCGGGCATGACCCTGCACAAGATGCCGCTGTTCGTGTGGTCGATCCTGGTGACGGTGTTCCTGCTGCTGTTGTCGCTGCCGGTGCTCGCCGGTGCGATCACCATGCTGCTCACCGACCGCAATTTCCATACGACGTTCTTCGCGCCCGAGGGCGGCGGCGATCCCGTGCTGTTCCAGCACCTGTTCTGGTTCTTCGGTCACCCCGAAGTGTACATCCTGATCCTGCCCGGCTTCGGTATGATCAGCCAGATCGTCTCGACCTTCTCGCGCAAGCCCGTGTTCGGCTATCTCGGCATGGCCTACGCCATGGTTGCGATCGGCGGCATCGGCTTCGTGGTGTGGGCGCACCACATGTACACGGTCGGCATGTCCTCGGCGACGCAGGCCTATTTCGTCGCCGCCACCATGGTCATTGCGGTTCCGACCGGCGTGAAGATCTTCTCCTGGATCGCCACGATGTGGGGCGGGTCGATCGAATTCCGCGCGCCGATGATCTGGGCGGTCGGCTTCATCTTCCTGTTCACGGTCGGTGGCGTCACCGGCGTCGTGCTGGCGAACGCGGGCGTCGACCGCGTGCTCCAGGAGACCTATTACGTCGTCGCGCACTTCCATTACGTGCTGTCGCTCGGCGCCGTGTTCGCGATCTTTGCGGGCTGGTACTACTGGTTCCCGAAAATGTCGGGTTACATGTACAATGAGTGGCTGGCCAAGCTGCACTTCTGGGTGACCTTCATCGGCGTCAACCTGGTGTTCTTCCCGCAGCACTTCCTCGGCCTGTCGGGGATGCCGCGCCGCTACGTCGACTATCCCGACGCGTTCGCGGGCTGGAACCTGATCTCGTCCCTCGGCTCCTACATCTCCGGATTCGGCGTGCTGATCTTCCTCTACTGCGTCCTCGACGCCTACATGAAGAAGGTGCCTGCCGGTAACAATCCCTGGGGTGCGGGCGCAACCACGCTGGAGTGGACGCTGCCCTCGCCGCCGCCGTTCCACCAGTTCGAAGTGCTGCCTCGGGTGCAGTAAGCCATCGCACGCGGCGCCCGTGACGGGCGCCGCGGCTCTATCAGGAAGCGAGCTGAATTAAGTGTCCGTCCTCGACCACAATGCCGTCGACATCAATCCTCGCATCTCCGAAGCGGAGGTCGGCGATTACATCGCGCTGCTCAAGCCGCGCGTGATGTCGCTGGTGATCTTCACCGCGCTGGTCGGGATGGCGATGGCACCCGGGCATTTCCACCCCGTGCTGGCGATCACCTCGCTCCTCTGCATCGCCGTTGGTGCGGGCGCCTCCGGCGCGCTCAACATGGCGCTCGAGGGCGACATCGACGCCAAGATGTCGCGTACGGCGAACCGGCCAATCCCGCGCGGCCGCGTCACCCGCCCCGAGGCGATGGCGTTCGGCATGACGCTCGCCTTCTTCTCGGTGATGACGCTCGGCATCCTCGTCAACTGGGTCGCGGGCGCGCTGCTCGCCTTCACCATCTTCTTCTACGTCGTGATCTACACGATGGTCCTGAAGCGTCGGACCGCGCAGAACATCGTGATCGGCGGCGCCGCCGGCGCGCTGCCGCCGGTGGTGGCCTGGGCCGCCGTGACGGGCACGGTCGACGTCGAGCCACTGCTGCTGTTTGCCATCATCTTCTTCTGGACGCCGCCGCACTTCTGGGCGCTGGCGTTGTTCCGCTCCGACGATTATGCGCGCGCCGGCATTCCGATGCTGCCCAACGTCGCCGGTCCCGATGCGACGCGGCTCCAGATCCTGCTCTACACGATCGTGCTGATCGCGGTCGCCGCCGCACCCTGGGCGCTCGGCTATTTCGACGCCGTCTACGGCATCGTCTCGCTGATCCTCGGCGCCGGCATGCTGGTGCTCGCCATCAATGTCTACATGCGTCGCGAGCGCAGCCAGTCGCTGCGTGCCACCCGCAAGCTGTTTGCATTCTCCATCCTTTATCTGTTTGCGCTGTTCGCCACCCTGCTGGCGCAGGTTGTATTCCGGGCGCTTGCTCCGATGGCATGGGGCGCATGAGGCAGGGATGGCCGACAAATCCGAGCCAGATGGAATCGTCCTCACCGAGGCGCAGAAGAAGAGCCGTCGTCAGCGCTCCATTGCCATTGCTTTGGCGCTCGGCGTGCTCGTGGTGCTGTTCTTCGCCG
This sequence comes from Bradyrhizobium sp. 137, assembly GCF_023074095.1. NCBI lineage: Bacteria > Pseudomonadati > Pseudomonadota > Alphaproteobacteria > Hyphomicrobiales > Nitrobacteraceae > Bradyrhizobium > Bradyrhizobium sp. 137. The sequence goes on along the minus strand of NZ_JADPKU010000028.1, from coordinate 27,012 downwards.
TCACCATGGTCAAGGGGCCGGCCGTTCTAGTGCGGCCGATGTAGGAAACATGGATCACGAGCCGACCATACCGCAGGATCAGAGCCGGACGGCGGGCAAGGGCCGCATCGGTGGTCTTGGCCGCGATGCGCTGGTCGCCTCGATCTGCGGCGGCGTGGTGGCGCTGATGGTGGGGGCATCCTACGCGGCGGTGCCGTTCTACAACTGGTTCTGCCGCGCCACCGGCTTCAACGGCACGACCCAAGTCGCGACCTCCGCGCCGGCCACCGGCCCGATCGCGCGAAAAATCTCGGTGCGGTTCGATTCCAACGTCGCGCCGGGCCTGCCCTGGAAGTTCGAGCCCGAGCAGAGCGAGATCGAGGTCAATATCGGTCAGGTGACGACGGTCTACTACACCGTGACGAACCAGGCCGCGCGCACCACCGCGGGCCAGGCCGCCTATAACGTCGCGCCGCTGACGGTCGGGTCATATTTCCAGAAGATCAACTGCTTCTGCTTCACCGAGCAGACCATGGCGCCCGGCGAGAAGCGGGAAATGCCGGTCGTGTTCTATGTCGATCCGTCGATCGCCGAGGATCGCGAGAACGATGGGCTGAACACGATCACGCTGTCCTACACGTTCTATTCGGTGAAGGATCCTGTGGTGAAGCCGCTGGCATCGGGTGATGACGACAAACGCAAGGGAAATCTCTGATCGCCGGGCGCACGCTCGGGGGATTGGACGCAAGGGGATAAGTGCCTGACAGGCACGGGATTGAGGAGAGAGACCGCAAAATGGCAACGGCGCACACCAAGCATCACGACTACCATCTGGTCGATCCCTCTCCCTGGCCGGCCGTCGGTTCGCTGTCGGCCTTCATTATGGCGGTTGGCGCGATCGCCTGGATGCACCACATGTTCTCGGCTGCGCCGATCGTGTTCGGTGTGGGCACCGTCGGCGTGCTCTACACCATGGCGAGCTGGTGGGGCGACGTGATCAAGGAAGCCCAGTACAAGGGCGACCACACCCGCGTCGTGCAGCTCCATCACCGCTACGGCATGATCCTGTTCATCGCCTCCGAGGTGATGTTCTTCGTGGCCTGGTTCTGGGCCTATTTCAACGCCGCGCTGTTCCCGGCTGACGCCGTCCATGCCACGCGTGATGCGGTGTTCGGCTGCGGCCTTGGCACCCAGGCCGGCGCCTGCTCCGTTCCCGGCACCTGGCCGCCGAAGGGCATCGAGACCTTCGATCCCTGGCATCTGCCGCTCCTGAACACGTTGATCCTGCTCACCTCCGGCACCACAGTGACCTGGGCGCACCATGCGCTGCTCGAGAACGACCGTCAGGGCCTGAAATACGGCCTGATCCTCACCGTCGTGCTGGGTGCGCTCTTCACCTGCGTGCAGGCCTATGAGTACAGCCACGCGGCATTCTCGTTCGGCGGCAACGTCTATGGCGCGACCTTCTTCATGGCGACCGGCTTCCATGGCTTCCACGTGCTGGTCGGCACCATCTTCCTGCTGGTCTGCCTGTTCCGCGCCTATGCCGGCCACTTCACGCCGACCCAGCATCTCGGCTTCGAGTTCGCCGCCTGGTACTGGCACTTCGTCGACGTGGTTTGGCTGTTCCTGTTCCTTTGCATCTATGTCTGGGGACACGGCGCCGAGACCATGGCTCACGGCGCGCACTGAGCTGCGAGGCAGATGATTCAGAAAGGGCGGCCGCAGGGCCGCCCTTTCGCTTTCCGGCCGCCTGAAGCCTTGGCGGAAATTGTGATAGAGATTGCCATCATGGACGACACCGCCGGCCCATCCGAGTCCGAAACCACGGTCCTGCAAAGCGCGCTGCGCGGGCTCGCCTGCAAATGTCCGCGCTGCGGCGAGGGCAAGCTCTATGCGGGCTTCCTGACACTCGCGCCTCGCTGCGAGCGCTGCGGTCTCGACTATGCTTTCATCGATACCGGTGACGGTCCGGCGATCTTCATCATCATGCTGGCCGGCGCGATCGTGGTCGGCTGCGCGCTCGTCGTCGAGGTCAAGTATCAGCCGCCGTTCTGGCTGCACGCGGTGCTCTGGCTGCCGCTGATTCTCGCCACCACGCTTTTGCCGCTGCGCGCGATGAAGTCGCTGCTGATCGCGCTGCAATTCCACCACAAGGCGGCGCCGGGCCGACTCATCGACCGCGCGAAATGAACCGGACCGTGCGCAAGCCTCGCGTGGCCGGCTTTGGGCTGTTCACGCTGCTCCTGACGGCTGTGTTCGTCGCACTTGGCATCTGGCAATTGCAGCGCCGGACAGCCAAGCACGAGCTGATCGCTGCTCTCACTGAACGGCTTGCGGCCGCGCCGGTCGCGCTTCCGGCGCCCGCGCAATGGGCGGCGCTCAATCCCGCGCGCGATGAATTCCGCCGCGTCAGCTTCTCCGCAACCTACGTCCCGCTGCCCGATGCGATGGTTTATTCCTCCGGCTCGGCCGTGCGCAAGGACGCCTCCGGTCCCGGCACCTGGGCATTCCTGCCGGCGCGGCTTCCGAGCGGCGAGATGGTCGTGATCGATGCCGGTTTCGTCGAGAACACGATGCAGGATCGCGCCATCGAGGATCGCGCGGTGAAGAAGCTCGTCACGGGCGAGCCGGTCGTGCTCACCGGCTATCTCAGGTTCCCGGAAGCACCGGGCTGGCTGACACCTGCGGAGAACCGCGAGAAGCGGCTCTGGTTCGTGCGCGATCATCTGGCAATCGCGAGCGCGCTCGGCTGGGGGACGGTTGCGCCGTTCTATGTCGACCTCGAGCAGCCGGTGCCCGAGAACAGCGTTCCACGTCCCGGTCCGCTCGACGTGCATCTGAAAGACGATCACCTGCAATACGCGATCACCTGGTTCACGCTCGCAGGCGCCCTGCTGATCGCCTTCGCGGTGTGGGCGAGGGGGCGGCAAGACCGAACTCATCCGTAGATCAACCGAGGGAACCCGGTATCGTCCGGGCTTTACCGTTCAGCGCACATTCACGAGTGTGGTTCTAAGCCGCCACTAGTGTCCGCGGCAGGACAGGATTGCAGCGTGAGCGATTTCGACCAGATGGGAATTGTCATTGACTGGGTAGATGCCTGCCGCAAGGGCGACCTCGCGGCGCTGCTCGATCTATATGCGGACGACGCCGAGCTTGAATGCATCTGCAACGGAACGCAGCGCCATCGCGGCCGAAGCGAGCTCGAAAGCTATTGGAGACCGCGACTTGGCACCCTGTCGTTGGCGGGCTTCAGGCTGGAAGAGATCGATCCAGGGTCCGACGGCGTCGATCTCGAATATTCCATCGCTGGCGCGCTGCGTATTCACGCCTCGTTTCGCTTCAGCACGGAAGGCAAGATCCGCAGCACGCTGTGCGAGCCGGCGCGACAGAACGCGCATGTTGGCTGCGCGTGCTAGCTAGGGCATGACCCGGAAAAGTGTGTAGCGGTTTTCCGAAAAGATCATGCTCAGCTAAACCGGCGCCTCCCGGGTCGGCGCAGCCGGAAGACGGCATCGGACATAGGTTCGTTCATTCGCGCGCAGCAGTGACAGCGATCCGCTGAGCGCGCGAACGCGCTCATGCATGCCGGTCAGGCCCCGGCCGAAGACGTTGTCGGCGGGAAAGCCGCCGCCATCGTCGGAGATCTCGATGACGAGCGTCTCGCCGGTGATGGTCGTCTGCACATGGGCGTTGCTCGCTTTGGCATGGCGCAGCACGTTGGTCAGCGCCTCCTGGATCAACCGATAGACGGTCCGCGCCAGCGGCCCGTCTAATCCGTTGAGACGGGGGTCAATCGTGTCCGTCAAACCGATATGCGGTGCCTGCTTGCGAAAGTTTTGAAGCAGTGTCTGCACGCTGGTCGCGAGGCCCAGTTCCTCAACATAGAGCGGCCGTAGCCGGTCGAGAATACGGCGGTTGGCCTGCTGGAGCGCCTCGACCGATTGCAGCACCTCTTGCGCCGAATTGCCGAGATTTCCCACGGCAGGCGCGGCCTCGATCAGCGCGACCGCGCCGGCGCGGATGCCGAACAGAAGCGGGCCGAGTTCGTCGTGCAATTCGCGGGCGAGGTCGCGCCGCTCATCGTCCTGAAGCGACACCAGCCGATGCAACAGGTCGCGATTGTCCTGGCTCAATTGCGCCAACGTGCCCGCCAGCGCGTTCGCCACCTCGCAGCTCTGCCGGATCTCCGGCGGCCCTGCCACGGGGATCGGTTTTGTGTAGTCGCCGCGTCGCATCCGCGTGAGTCCTTCGCCGAGCTGTTGCAGGGGGCGTAGCGCCGACTCCGCCAGGACGTAGGCGATGGTGCCGGTAAGCGCCATTAGCCCGGCGATCAGGCCGGTGAGCGCGAGGAAGCCGATCCATTTCTCGAACAGCTCGGCGGATAGGTCGGGCACGAAGACGACATCGCCGACACGCTCGCCGTCGATTGTCACCGGGGATGCCGCGTCCATTTCGGGGATGGTGATCAGGTCGATGAACCATTGCGGCACGCTATGCGGCGTGCGCGGGTCGTCCTTCGGGGAGCGCGCGGGACCCGCTTCCACGGAACGGAATTGGATATCAGAGGAGGTGTCCAACGATTGGACAAACGCATCGAGCGTCCGTCGTGGATTGTCCGAAGCGCGCAGCGTGTTGTTGAGCGCGGTGGCGATGGCCCGGGTCGAACGCCGGCCTGGCTCATTCTCCTCAACGAGCTGGCCCCCTGCGAAGGTCTGAAGCAGCACGCCGCCGAGGATCAGTGCCGCGAGAAGGCTCGCGCCGAGCGGAAGAAACAGTTGCGTCCTGAACGAGAGTTGTTGCCACATTAGGTCAATTCTAACGTGTTTTGGCGGAATTCTCTCTTTCCATTTGTTCCCGCCGGTCTATGAGTCGAGAAAGCAAGTGAGCCTGCGATGCAAGATACCGCCAAGCCGGCAACCAAGGTCCTGATCGTCGACGACCACCCTGTGGTGCTGTCCGGTTGCCGCACCCTGTTCGCGTCCGACCAGTCGATCCGTATCGACGAGGCGAACGATGCGAAATCCGGGCACCGCGCCTATGTCAGCAAGCGGCCCGACGTTACCGTGATCGACATCAGCCTGCCTGATGTCTCCGGCTTCGAGCTGATGCGACGCATTCGGAAGGACGATCCGGACGCCAAGATCATCATGTTCAGCATGAACGATGATCCGGCCTTCGTGGTGCGGGCGGTCGAGCTTGGGGCCCAAGGCTATGTCTCCAAGGGTGACGATCCCAGGATCCTGCTGAAAGCGGTGCGCAAAGTGGTCGCGGGCGATAATTTCATCTCTCCGCAGCTTGCGGAAGCCGTGACGTTTTCCGGTGCCGCAATCAAGGCCAATCCAGCCTCGCAGATGACGCCGCGGGAGCTCGAGATTCTTCGTCTGCTCGGACGCGGCGACAAAATCGTCGAGGTCGCCGAGGCGCTCGGCATCTCCTACAAGACTGTCGCGAACACGACGTCCCTGCTCAAGCAGAAGTTAGGGGCCAAGAACCATTCCGACCTGATCCGGATCGCAGTGGAAATCGGGATGAATTGACCTCCCGCCAACGACCGAACCGGCTGCTCCAGGAGGCAGCGGTTCGGTCGACGGATCGGCGTCGCCATCGGCCGGGCAATGCATGGGCGATGGCCGGCACCGTCCGCCGACCCAATCGGCCGCCACGGCATTCGTTCCTCAGGCAGGCCATGGGTTAGGGAAAAGACGGCAATATCACGCAAGTCATTGCTCATATCCGCGAAAGAAGGCCTGGAGCACGCCGGGAAAAACTGGAACATCTTCCCCCGCCCGCCGTTTTGGCTCTTGACGATTTGACGACAGCTGACGAAAGCTTGGGTGAACAGTTTTAGCGGGTCGAACGACCCGACGAGGCAACCGGTCTGCACACAACGACAGACCTTCCAAGAGAAGGGCTGCGGCAATGCCGCAGCCCTTTTTCATTGGGCCACGGGGCGAGCGGAAGCGGTTTCCCGATGCCGCAAAACACTTTATGGTGGCTCAAAGCCTCTGGCTGTTAACAAGTAATTTCGTAAAATCAAAGGCTTAACGAGCGAGCTCAGACTCGGTTGGCCTTTGGAGGGCAGTTTGACTCGTTATATCTCGACCCGGGGCGAAGCCCCCGAACTCGGCTTCTGCGACGTGATGCTGACCGGGCTAGCCCGCGATGGCGGGCTGTACGTGCCGGCCGTTTGGCCGCAGCTTTCGGCGCAGACCATCGCCGGCTTCTTCGGCCGCGCCTATTGGGAGGTCGCGGTCGACGTGATTCGTCCCTTCGCCGGCGGCGAGATCACGGACGCCGAGCTTGGCCGCATGGCCAACGAGGCCTATGCCACCTTCCGCCATCCCGCGGTGGTGCCGCTGCGCCAGATGTCGCCGCATCAGTTCGTGCTCGAGCTGTTCCACGGCCCGACGCTCGCCTTCAAGGACGTGGCGATGCAGCTGATCTCGCGGCTGATGGACCATGTGCTCGCCAAGCGCGGCCAGCGCACCACCATCGTGGTCGCAACCTCCGGCGATACCGGCGGCGCCGCGGTCGAAGCCTTTGCGGGTCTGGAGAATGTTGACCTCATCGTGCTGTTTCCGCATGGCCGCATCTCCGAGGTGCAGCAGCGGATGATGACGACGACCGGGGCGGCCAATGTGCACGCGCTCGCCGTCGAAGGCACCTTCGACGACTGCCAGGCGCTCGTGAAGGGGATGTTCAACAACCATCGCTTTCGCGATGCGACGTCCCTGTCCGGCGTCAACTCGATCAACTGGGCGCGTATCGTCGCCCAGGTGGTCTACTATTTCACGTCGGCCGTTGCCGTCGGTGCACCGGCGCGCGCGGTGGATTTCGTCGTGCCGACCGGCAATTTCGGCGACATCTTTGCCGGCTACGTCGCCAAGCGCATGGGGCTGCCGGTGCGTACGCTGCACATCGCCGCCAACGTCAACGACATCCTGGCCCGCACGCTCAAGACCGGGATCTACGAGGTGCGCGAAGTGCACGCCACGGCGTCGCCGTCGATGGACATCCAGATCTCGTCGAATTTCGAGCGGCTGCTGTTCGAGGCTGGCCGGCGCGATGCGGCCGGCGTGCGCCGTCTGATGGATTCACTGAAGCAGTCCGGGCGTTTCGTGCTGCCCGATGCGACGCTGGCCGCGATCCGCGAGGCGTTCGACGCAGGCCGTGCCGACGAGACCGAAACCGCGGCCGCGATCCGCGCCGCTTGGCGCGAGGCGGGCGAGCTGGTCGATCCCCATACCGCGGTGGCGCTCGCGGTCGCCGACCGCGACACCACCGACACGACGGTCCCGAGCATCGTGCTCTCTACCGCCCATCCGGCCAAATTCCCCGACGCCGTCGAGGCGGCCTGCGGCCAGCGGCCGCAACTGCCCGCCTGGCTCGACGGATTGATGACCAAATCCGAACACATGAAGGTGATGAAGAACGATCAGGCCGAGGTCGAGCGGTTCGTGCTGTCGGTCAGCCGCGCCGCAAAGCAAGGAGTTGCCGGATGAGCGTCGAGATTTCCAAGCTTGCCTCCGGCCTGACCGTCGTCACCGACAAAATGCCCCATCTCGAGACTGCGGCGCTCGGCGTCTGGGCCGGCGTCGGCGGGCGCGACGAGAAGCCGAACGAGCACGGCATCTCGCATCTCCTGGAGCACATGGCGTTCAAGGGTACGACCAAGCGCTCCTCGCGCGAGATCGTCGAGGAGATCGAGGCGGTCGGCGGCGATCTCAATGCCGGCACCTCGACCGAGACCACGTCCTATTACGCGCGGGTGCTGAAGGCCGACGTGCCGCTCGCGCTCGACGTGCTCGCCGACATCCTCGCCAATCCTGCCTTCGAGCCGGACGAGCTGGAGCGCGAGAAGAACGTCATCGTGCAGGAGATCGGGGCTGCGCAGGACACACCCGACGACGTCGTGTTCGAGCATCTCAACGAGCTCTGCTATCCCGACCAGCCGATGGGCCGCTCGCTGCTCGGCACCGCCAAGACGCTGCGCGGCTTCAACCGCGACATGCTCCGCGGCTATCTGTCGACGCATTATCGCGGGCCCGACATGGTGGTGGCCGCCGCCGGCGCGGTCGATCACAAGCAGGTGGTCGCCGAGGTCGAGCAGCGCTTCGCGAGCTTTGAGGCGACGCCGGGACCGAAGCCGCAATCCGCCCAGTTCGGCAAGGGCGGCGCCAAGGTGGTCCACCGCGAACTCGAGCAGGCGCATCTGACGCTGGCGCTCGAAGGGGTGCCGCAGACCGACCTGTCGCTGTTCTCGCTCCAGGTCTTCACCAACATTCTCGGCGGCGGGATGTCGTCGCGGCTGTTCCAGGAGGTGCGCGAGAAGCGCGGCCTCTGCTACTCCATCTACAGCTTCCACGCGCCCTACACCGACACCGGCTTCTTCGGCCTCTACACCGGCACCGATCCCGCCGACGCGCCGGAGATGATGGAGGTCGTGGTCGATGTCATGAATGATTCGGTGGAGACCCTGACCGAGGCCGAGATCGCGCGTGCCAAGGCGCAGATGAAGGCGGGCCTGCTGATGGCATTGGAGAGCTGCTCCTCCCGCGCCGAACAGCTCGCCCGGCATGTGCTGGCTTATGGCCGGCCGCAGACGGTGCAGGAGCTGGTGGCCCGGATCGACGCCGTCAGCGTCGAGTCGACCCGGGATGCCGCGCGTGCGCTGCTTTCGCGCAGCCGCCCTGCGGTTGTTGCATTGGGCAGTGGCAGGGGTCTGGACACGGCGGTATCTTTTGCGGAAGGATTGACGCGGGCGCGTGCCAAGGCGCGGCTGCATTAAGAGCCGCCGCGCAAGGGGCGCCCGCTCCGGGAAGCATCACCATGGCCCTGTTCCGCCTGCCATCCAGTGGACCCGCCGCCCTCGCGCCGCGCGGCAACGGGCTGTTGCTGCGCGCCCCGCAGATGTCGGACTTCCTGCAATGGGCTCACTTGCGCGAAAGCAGCCGCGATTATCTCACCCCCTGGGAGCCGATCTGGCCGTCGGACGATCTCACCCGGTCCGGCTTTCGCCGCCGCTTGCGCCGCTATTCCGAGGACATTGCCGCGGACCGTTCCTATCCCTTTCTGATCTTCCGCGAGCTCGACGGCGCCATGGTCGGCGGCATCACGCTGGCCAATGTCCGGCGCGGCATCGTGCAGGCCGGCACCATCGGGTATTGGGTTGGGCAGCCCTACGCCCATCGCGGCTACATGACCGCCGCGCTGCGGGTGCTGCTGCCGACGCTGTTCGGCGAGCTCAATCTGCACCGCGTCGAGGCCGCTTGCATCCCCACCAATGCACCATCGATCCGGGTGCTGGAGAAGTGCGGCTTCTCGCGCGAGGGGCTGGCGCGCCGCTATCTCTGCATCAACGGGATCTGGCAGGATCACCTGCTGTTCGGCCTGCTGCATGAGGATTTTCGCGGTTGAGCTGCCACCTCCTGCGGCCAAAGTCTTGATCGTCCCGCCTTGTTTGCTGCCGTAATCTGCCTGCCTTGGGTTCGCCGATTTTGGCGATATAACGGCGCGGGCCGGCCAGCGATCGGCGCTGTGCTGTCATGGAGTATGGGTGTTGATGGTGAAGGAGCTTCGGTCGTCGCGAAATGCGTTGCGGCGGAGGACGGTGGCAGCTTTGACGTTGTCGGTTGCGCTCGCGTCTGTCTCGCCGGTGGCGGCCCAGTCCTTGAGCGACCGCTTCAAGAGCCTGTTCGGCGGCAAGTCCGACGAACCGGCCCAGCCCAAGCCGGCGCCCGCGCCCGGCCAGCCGGCCGATGACGACGTTGATTGCCCGCAGGTCACGGTGCGCGCCGGCGCCTCGACTTACGCGGTCGGCGCGGGTGGCAAGCAGGCCGTCGGCAACGACATCCGCTTCCAAGCCACAATCACCAAGATGGCGCGCGAATGCGCCCGGAGCGGCGGTGATATCACCGCGCGGATCGGAATCCAGGGCCGTGTCATCGCCGGTCCCGCCGGCGCGCCTGCGACCGTCGAGGTCCCCTTGCGTGTTGCCGTGGTGCAGGGCGGCGTCGGCGAGAAGGTGATCGCCTCGAAGGCCTACCGGACCACGGTCGCGATGTCGGAGGGCGGCAGCGTGCCGTTCACGTTCGTGGCCGAAGATCTGGCCTATCCGATGCCCTCGGCCGCGGTCGCCGATACCTACATCTTCTATGTCGGCTTCGACCCGCAGGCGCTCGCGCCCGAGCCGAAGGGACGGAAGAAGAAGTAGGGTTCAAGCTCGGCTGTCACTACAATTACGGCTGTCATCACCGCGAAGGCGGGTGATCCAGTATTCCAGAGAGGTGAGTGATCTATCGAGAGGTCGCGGCGTACTGGATGCCCCGACTGCGCGGGGCATGACACTGGACTTGTAGCTATAGATCGGCCAACAAAAAGCCGGCGCTCATCGCGCCGGCTTTTGAGTGGTGAGGGCAGAGTTCTCAGTTCAGCTTCTGCCGGACTTCGTTGATGCCCCTGGCGAGCAGGTCGTCGGCGACCTGGCCCTTGACCGACTGCGACAGGATCGTGGAAGCGGCCTGAACGGCGGCTTCCGCGGCTGCGGCACGGACGTCGGCCAGCGCCTGGGCCTCGGCGAGCGCGATCTTGCTCTCGGCGGTCTTGGTTCTGCGGGCGACGAAGTCTTCCATCTTCGCCTTGGCGTCGGCTGCGATTCGCTCGGCTTCGGCTCTGGCATTGGCGATGATGTCGGCAGCCTCGCGCTCGGCCATGGCACGGCGCGCCTTGTAGTCGGCGAGCACCTTGGCCGCCTCCTGCTTGAGACGCGCCGCGTCATCGAGCTCGGCCTTGATGCGATCGGCGCGATGGTCAAGCGCGGCCATCGCCGTCTTGAAGATCCCGAGATAGCCGAACACGACCATCAGGATCACGAAGGCGACGGCGACCCAAAATTCAGGTTCGAAGAACATCTCAACTAACCCTTCAAGGACGCGTCGACCGCGGCATTGACCGACGCTGCGTCGGGAACGACGCCCGTGAGCTGCTGCACGATCTGGCCTGCCGCATCCGCCGCGATGCCGCGGACGTTGCTCATGGCGGCGGCGCGGGTCGAGGCGATGGTCTTCTCCGCCCCGGCCAGCTTGGCCGCCAATTGCTCTTCCAGCGCCTTGCGCTCGGCGTCCGCCTGCGCATTCGCCTTGTCGCGGGATTCGTTGCCGATCGCCTGCGCCCGCATGCGCGCCGAAGCGAGCTCGCTTTCATAGGCCTTCAGCGCTGCGTCGGACTGGTCCCTCAGCTTCTGCGCTTCGGCGAGGTCGCCCTCGATTTTGTTCTGCCGCGCCTCGATCACACCGCCGATGCGCGGCAGAGCGAGCTTGGACACGATCACGTAAAGCAGGACGAAGAAGATCGCGAGCGACACCAGCTGTGAAGCAAAGCTGCTGCTCTCGAACGGCGGAAAACCGCCACCATGGTGACCACCGTCAGCCTCGGTGTGAGCGCCCGCCGGACCTTTCGCGCCGCCATGACTCTCAGCCATGGAGTTCTCCTGTTGCTGTCACGCGCGCCGTCCCAGAGCCTGGAACGGCGCGAAAAAACGTCGTTCTCAGAGCGGAACGAACAGCAGCAGCAGCGCGATCAGCAGCGAGAAGATGCCGAGCGCTTCGGTCACGGCGAAGCCGAAGATCAGGTTGCCGAACTGGCCCTGAGCGGCCGACGGGTTGCGAACGGCTGCGGCGAGGTAGTTGCCGAAGATCACGCCCACGCCGACGCCCGCACCGCCCATGCCGATGCACGCGATGCCCGCGCCGATAAGTTTTGCTGCTGCCGGATCCATTTTAGTCTCCTTGGAAGAAAGATTGGGTTTTGGGTGGAAATTCCCCGGACAACTCAGTGTCCCGGATGAATGGCGTCGTTGAGGTAGATGCAGGTCAGGATCGCGAACACATAGGCCTGAAGGAATGCGACCAGGATCTCGAGCGAGGTCAGCGCGACCGTGAGCGCCAGCGGCAGCACGCCGCCGACCCAGCCGAGGGCGCCGAGCGAGAAGCCGAGCATGGCGACGAAGCCGGCGAACACCTTCAGCGCGATGTGGCCGGCCAACATGTTGGCGAAGAGACGGACGCTGTGGGAGACCGGCCGCAGGAAGAACGACAGGATCTCGATGAACATGACCAGCGGCAGAATGTAGATGGGGACGCCGTGGGGAACGAAAATCTTGAAGAATTTCAGGCCGTTCTTGTAGAGGCCGTAGATCAGGACGGTGAAGAACACCAAGAGCGCGAGCGCCGCGGTGACGATCAGGTGGCTCGACACCGTGAAGGTATAGGGGATGATGCCCACCAGATTCGAGACGCAGATGAACATGAACAGCGAGAAGATCAGCGGGAAGAACTTCATGCCTTCCGCGCCGGCCGTCGAACGGATGGTCGAGGCGACGAATTCGTAGGAGATTTCAGCGACGGACTGGAGGCGTCCGGGAACCAGCTGCGTGCCGCTGGCGAGCATCAGGATCGAGATGATCGCGACCGCCACCAGCATGTAAAGCGACGAATTGGTGAAGGCGATCGTATGATTGCCGATATGGCCCAGGGTGAAGAGAGGCTCGATGTTGAACTGGTGGATCGGGTCGATTTTCATCAGCGCGGCATCTCTTGGTCTGCCGGCAATGCCGGCGGGTCTCGGTCTGCCGGCCGGGCCGGCCCGTACCGGCAAAGCCGGCACGATCATTCCTCTGCTGGGCGGATCGCTTAAGAACCACCGCGCCTGTTTTGACCCGCGCCCGCCGTTCTCACCACATTCACCACGCCGGCGACGAAGCCCAGCAGCAGGAACACGATAAATCCGAAAGGCGACGTCGACAGCAAGCGGTCGAACCCCCAGCCAATCCCCGCTCCGACAACGACGCCGGCGATCAACTCCGAGGATAACCGGAAACCAAGCGCCATCGCCGAGGCTCTGGCCGCTCCGTCCTCACCGTCACCTGCGGGTTGCTCGGTCTTGCTCCGCCGGTCCCGAAGTTCGGACAAGCGTTGATCAAGATTTCCGAGCCGTTCGGAAAGCGCAGCTTCCTCGGACGATCTATCGCGATCTCCATTCCCGCCGTGCTCCGTGCCCTGTGTCATGCAACGAAGACCCGAATCGCCGCGGCTGAATGGAAATTACGCCCGCCACCCTCAAAAGCCGCGCGGACCATACTGATGGCCTATTATCAAGTCAAGCCAAGTCACGATTGCGTCGCTTTCCGTTATGTATCTGATTTCTTTGCTGATATTGGCGCGCACAGCAGTGCTGCACACAGCGTGACGCCGCACCGCAGCAGCTCTCCGCATGATCAACGAATGCAGCCGCCATTTCGCCGCGCCGCCGGGATCAAAGGGACGGTCGCGGTCGTTGATATCGGTGGTGCGTTTTGGGCGGCGGATTGCCTCGGCGGGGGTAGAATTGCGAAAGTGCCACCTGCACGTCGTGGCGGAGCGCAAGATGAGACCTGTGACGTCATCCACAACATCATGGTTTGCGGTAGCGACGTTCGCCGTGGTGATGGTCGTCAGCGGCGGCTTCGTCGCCGCGCAATCCGCTCCTGACAGCGAAAACGGCCGCTACAGCATGACGCCGATCCCGGAAGGCGTGTTGCGGCTCGACACCCGCACCGGCACCATGTCGACTTGCACCAAGAACGGCGCCGGCTGGGCCTGCTACGCCTTACCCGACGAACGGGCCGCGCTCGATACCGAAATCGGCCGGCTTCAGGCCGAAGTCGAGAAGCTGAAGGGCCAGCTCGCGGCTGGGCCGACGGTATCGGGCAAGATCGACGAGCCGCTGCCGAAATCCGATCCGCTCAAGAAGGCGGAGCCGAAGGCCGCCGAGGGCGAGCGCAAGATCGAGATCCCGCTGCCGAGTGACCAAGACGTCGACCGCGTGATGTCTTTCCTGGAAAGGGCCTGGCGCCGGCTGATCGACATGGCCAACCGCGTGCAGAAGGACGTGTCGGGGAAGATTTGATTCGGCCCCTTCGAGGTCGTCCTCGCGGAAGCCAGGCCCATGTACCGCAGCCTCTCTGTTTTTTCGACACGAGTTGCCACCTTTCGCCATCACGAGCATTCGGGGTAGTGGGTCCTGGCTTTCGCCAGGACGACGAGAGGCTCTTGATGACATCAGGTAAATCCGTAACGCGTTCGGCGCCATCATTCGTGCAAACCACCACGCTCGCATCGTCGCTGCTCACCGTGCAGACGCCCGGCCGCGGCTTCACCGATCTGACCAGCGAGGCAGCCAAGTTCATCGCCGAAGCGCACGCGCGCGAGGGCGCGCTGACATTGTTCATCCGCCACACCTCGGCCTCGCTGACGATTCAGGAGAACGCCGATCCGTCCGTCCTCGTCGATCTCACCACGGCGCTGTCCCGGCTTGCGCCGGAGAATGCCGGATGGACGCATGACACTGAGGGGCCGGACGACATGCCGGCGCACGTCAAGACGATGCTGACGGGGACCTCGCTTCAGGTGCCAATCCTGAAAGGCAAGCTCGCGCTCGGCACCTGGCAGGCGATCTACCTGATCGAACATCGCAGCCGGCCGCATCGGCGCGAGATCGTGCTGCAATTCGTCGGCAGCAATCAGTAGGGACAAAACAAAACCGGCCGCGGAGACCGCGGCCGGTTCGTGTTGTCGACTGTGCTTTCGATCAGGTCGCCTTGATGTCGACGTCCTTGGTCTCGGGCAGGAACAGGAAGCCGATCACCACGGTGATGGATGCGAAGATGACCGGATACCAGAGACCTGCATAGATATCGCCTGTCGAGGCCACGATGGCGAAGGCGGTCGCGGGCAGGAGGCCGCCGAACCAGCCGTTGCCGATGTGGTAGGGCAGCGACATCGAGGTGTAGCGGATGCGGGTCGGGAATAGTTCGACCAGCATGGCCGCGATCGGGCCGTACACCATGGTGACGAACACCACCAGAATGAACAGCAGCCCGACGACTGCCGCAACCTGCGGGCGGAAGATGTCGAACGGGTGCGCCATCTTCACGATACCCGCATCGCCCGCCTTCGGATAACCGGCGGCCTGCACGGCGGCGAGGACGGCCGGGTTGCTGTCCTTGGCGTTCGTGTACGGAACCTCCTTGCCGTTCACCATGACCTTCACGCCGGAGCCGGCCGGGCCTGGTGTGGTCGAGTACTTGACCGACGACTGCGACAGGAAGGCGCGTGCGGTGTCGCAAGGCGCGGTGAAGACGCGGGTGCCGACCGGGTTGAACAGGTCGCCGCAGCCTTTTGGATCTGCCACCACCTCGACCTTGGTCTGCTCGATGGCCTTTTCCAGCGCCGGATTGGCGTTGGTGGTGATCATCTTGAAGATGGGGAAGAAGGTCAGCGCCGCGATCAGGCAGCCACCGAGGATGATCGGCTTGCGGCCGATCTTGTCGGAGAGGATGCCGAACACGATGAAGAAGCCGGTGCCGAGCAGCAGCGACCAGGCGATCAGGAGGTTGGCGGTGTAGCCGTCGACCTTCAGGATCGATTGCAGGAAGAACAGCGCATAGAACTGGCCGGTGTACCAGACCACGCCCTGGCCCATCACGCCGCCGAGCAGGGCGAGCAGCACGAGCTTGCCGTTCTGCCAGTTCCCGAAGGCCTCCGTCAGCGGCGCCTTCGAGCTCTTCCCCTCGTCCTTCATCTTCTGGAAGATCGGCGATTCGTTGAGACGCAGCCGGATCCAGACCGAGATGCCAAGCAGCAGCACCGAGACCAGGAACGGGATGCGCCAGCCCCAGGCCGCGAAATCGGCTTCGCCGGTCGCGGTACGGGTGAACAGGATCACCAGCAGCGACAGGAACAGGCCAAGCGTCGCCGTGGTCTGGATGAAGGAGGTGTAGTAGCCGCGCTTGCCGTTCGGGGCGTGCTCCGCGACATAAGTCGCCGCACCGCCATACTCGCCGCCGAGCGCCAGACCCTGGGCGAGGCGCAGCGCGATCAGGATGATCGGAGCCGCGATGCCGATGGTCGCCGCGTTGGGCAGCAGGCCGACGATGAAGGTCGAAAGACCCATGATCAGGATGGTGACAAGGAAGGTGTATTTGCGGCCGACGATGTCGCCGATGCGGCCGAACACGATCGCGCCGAACGGGCGCACCAGGAAGCCGGCGGCGAAGGCCAGCAGCGCGAAGATGTCGCGGGTTGCGGGCGGATAGGCCGAGAAGAACTGGGCGCCGATGATGCTCGCCAGCGAACCGTAGAGGTAGAAGTCGTACCATTCGAAGACGGTACCGAGCGAGGAGGCGAGAATGACGAACCGTTCGTCCTTCGTCATACCTCCCGCGCCCGTCTGAGACACTGCCATTGTCGACATGTTGAGTCGCTCCCCGAAATGCGTTTCCTCGCGCCCCAGATGCCCGGACGGGCCGGTTCAATCCAGGTCTTGCTTGCAAGGTAACATCGGCGTGAAACCCGCCCCAATACGACTTTCGGCTTTGCGCACTGACGCGCGCCTGACGCTCCGGTCTGGGGCGCCGGTGCGCAACCGTAAAGGCTGGGATTAACCCCTTTGCGACAAAGGGATAATGTGCACTTGCATGCCATGGCCGCTCGGGGAAGAATTGACCGCCGCCGCGTTGACACGCCTCCCGGCGCGAACGACAGCAAGAGAACGATGAACGCTCGCTCAACCCATCTCGTCATTGCCGATGATCATCCGCTGTTCCGCGACGCGCTGCGGCAGGCGGTGGCGGGCGTCCTGACCTCGGCCAGGATCGACGAGGCCGGATCGTTCGAGGATCTGACCAAGCTGCTGGAACAGGCCTCCGACGTGGATCTGGTCCTGCTCGACCTCTCGATGCCTGGGATCTCCGGCTTTTCCGGCCTCATCTATCTACGGGCGCAATATCCGGCGATACCGGTCGTGATCGTCTCGGCGTCCGACGACAGCGCCACGATTCGCCGCTCGCTCGATTTTGGCGCCTCCGGCTTCATCCCCAAGCGTTTCGGCGTCGAGACGCTGCGCGACGCCATCCTCAAGGTTATGGAGGGCGACGTCTGGGTTCCCGCGGACACCGATCTGTCGGCCGCCGCCGACCCCGACATGACGCGCCTGCGCGACCGTCTGGTGACGCTGACGCCGCAGCAGGTCCGGGTCCTGATGATGCTATCGGAGGGCCTCCTCAACAAGCAGATCGCCTATGAGCTCGGCGTCTCCGAGGCCACCATCAAGGCGCACGTCTCGGCCATCCTGCAAAAGCTCGGGGTCGAGAGCCGCACTCAAGCCGTCATTGCCGCCGCGAAGATCGCCGGTGGCCAGTGGAAGCAGGGCACGCCGACGGGGTGAAGCGTCCCGGGGTGCGCACAGTCCGACCTAGATCATCGCCAGCAGCCTGTTAGCGGCGGTGATATCCGTCGTCTCGGAGCCCGTGGCGAAGCCATCGAGCGCTGATTGAAGCAGGCGTTTCGCGTGCTCTCGCCGGCCCCGTTCCGCAAGGAGCTCGGCGAGATCGATTGCCGCTCGCAGCTCCCAGGCTTTTGCACCTCTGTGGCGGCTCAAATCCAGCGACTGCATGAAGTGGGCTTCTGCTTGCTCAGCGTTGGGCTCTGGCAGCGACAACAGGATTCTGCCCTTCATGCGCAGCAGCTCGGGCATGTAGAGGTGGTCGCCGCCTCGCTCGACGAGGCGGATCGCCTCGTCGACCAGGCGTGCACTCTGCTCGATCTGTCCGATTGCCAAGAAGCCCTGAACCATCGCGATGTTGAAGGTCGTAGTGAGCAGCTCGTAGCCGGCATCGTGGAGCTCGTGCAGACAAGCCCTGATCGTCTCGAGGCCGTCAGCGGCGTTTCCCCGCCGGATTGCCAGCTCGCCTTTGACGCCGCGGCCGACCGCGAGATACGGGCTCATCGAGCGCGATTCGGCGTGTGCGATGAAGCGGTCGATGTTCGCTTCCGCGTCGTTGAGGTCTCCGTTCCAGAGGTCGATCGAAACCGCCCAGATCAGCGCGATGCAGAGCGTGATCGGATGATCCATCTGCGCGGCTTCGGTGACCGTCTGTCGCGCCAGCTGCTGCGCCTGCGCGGGCCGGCCCTGCAACCAAAGCTCTCGTGCAAGCGAAATGCCGGCCCGGTTGCGATGATCGAAGCCGTAGACCGTGCTGATCCGTTCCGTGCCTGGCCCCAGCCAGGCAGCCTCCAGCATCGTCAGCGCATCGTGATGCTCGCCGGCCAGATGCAGCGAGACGCCCAGGAGCGAATGGGCAAGTGCGGTCGAAGCCGCATCGCCGAGCGCCTCGGCAACGGTGAGGCTCTGCTGGGCGTAACGGAGTGCGGCATCGAACTCTCCCATCCGCTCGTGGAAGATATGCATGCGGCCGAGCAGTTGGAGCTGGTTGATCTCGTCGCAACGGCCCTGGGCGATCGCAAGGCTCCGGCTCAAGGCGGCGCGCGCCGCTTCGCTGCCGCCCCGCGTGAACATCAAGGTGAGGCCGAGGGCAGCCTGGATGTGCATTTCCTCGGCGCTACCGCGCGAGGAAGGATCGATCGCAAGCAGCGCCCGCTCCGACCAGCGCCGGCATTCGATCAAGAGCGACATCGCGAGGAAGATCGGTGCCGCCGCAGCGGCGAGCGCCATGCCGATGCCGACATTGCCGTCCGTGCCGAAGCACCAATCCAGCGCGGCGCGCACGTTGTGAAGTGCGGAGAAGTGGATCGCCCGTTCGTCGGCGCTCGGCACGGTGGCCCAGGTCGAGCCCGCCTGCTCCAGCCATTGCCGGTAGTAGGTGGCGTGGCGTCCGGCGAGCCCCGCGTCGTTCGGCTCGATCTCGAGCAAATAGGCGCGCGTGGTGTCGAGCAGCCGGTAGCGCATCATGGCGCCGATCGGTCGGGGCGCCACCATGGACTTGGCGACGAGGCTGTCGATGGCGTCGAACAGGTGGGAGCGATCGACGCGTTTGTCCGGGACGACCTCGAGCGCGGCGTCGATGGTGAAGTGCCCGGCGAACACCGCAAGCCGGCGCAGCACCAGGCGCTCGGTGTGGGTCAGGAGCCCGTAGCTCCAGTCCAGGGTCGCCTGCAACGTCTTCTGCCGCGGCGGCGCGGTGCGCTGGCCCTGCCAGAGCAGATTGAGGCGTTCGTCGAGCAGCGTGGCCGTCTGCTCCAGGCCATAGGCCTCGACCCGGCCGGCGGCGAGTTCGATCGCCAGGGCCATGCCGTCGAGCTTGCGACAAATCCTTGCGATGATCGCGGCATTGGCATCGTCGAGCGCGATCTGCGCGCCGCTGGCCGTGGCACGTTCGAGGAAGAGTTGAAGTGCAGGATAGGTCCGCGCCGCAGCGACTGTTAGTCTCGAGCGGTCTGGCGGAACAGCGAGTGGCGCCAATCGATAGACTTGCTCGCCCTCGACGCGTAGGGCTTCGCGGCTCGTGGCCATGATATGGACATGCGGTGCGGCGTGGAAGATCTCCGCAGCCAGCGGGGCCACAGCAGCGATGACGTGCTCGCAATTGTCGAGGATCAGCAGCATCCTCTTGTCACGGAGATGCGCGAGCAGCGCGGGCAGAGGATCGTCGGTTTGCGCCGGCAAGCCCAGCATCAGCAGGATCGAGGTGATCACGAGATCGGGATCGCTGAGCGCGGCAAGATCGACGAAGTGTGCGGCATCGGCGAAGGTCTCGAGCAGGTCATGAGCGATTGCGACCGCCACGGCCGTCTTGCCGACGCCGCCGGGACCGGCGATCGTGACGAAGCGCGAGGCGATGAGCTTGTCCGAGACGGCGGCGATCGCATCGTCGCGTCCGACCATCCGTTGCAGCCGGTTCGGCAGCTTCACCGGCGACAGGCCGCCCCGCGGTGCCGCGCACCGCTCTGCCGGGATGGCCGCTCGCGAGATCGGCGCCACGAAGCAATAACCGCGGCCGGAGAGCGTGGTGATGTAGCGTGCGCCGTCGCTGCCGTCGCCGAGCGCCTTGCGAAGGGCTGCGATGTGAAAGCGCAAACTGGCTTCTTCCACAGTCAGGCCGGGCCACACCAGCGCCATCAGATCCCACTTGCTGACGACCTCGTTCGGCCGCGACATCAGCGCGATGAGCAGGTCGAAGGCTTTCGCGCCGAGCGGCAGCGGGATGCCGTCGCGCGTCATCAGCCTTTCATGCGGCGTCACGGTGAATGGCCCGAACGATAGGGTTTTTGCCACAGACCCGGCCGGTTCAGTCATGACGAATCCTGATGCTTTCCAATGGACCCGATAGCAGATGGCTGCGATCCAGCAAGCGCCTGCCTGCATCGGCATCAGACGGTGGATGCAGCCCTTGTGAGACGAGCGAGCTGAGACCTCACAACTTCTCACAACTCCAA
Source organism: Bradyrhizobium sp. 137 (assembly GCF_023074095.1). Classification (NCBI taxonomy): domain Bacteria; kingdom Pseudomonadati; phylum Pseudomonadota; class Alphaproteobacteria; order Hyphomicrobiales; family Nitrobacteraceae; genus Bradyrhizobium; species Bradyrhizobium sp. 137. Next base: position 6,757 of record NZ_JADPKU010000028.1, on the reverse strand, counting down.
ACGGGTGTCCTGCGGCAGCCGCTGCTAGTCAGCTGCGCAACGGCAAGGAGACCTTGATGACGCAAGCGGCAAAACTGCTTTACACGGCCAAGACACACACCAGCGGCGGTCGACACGATGGCATGTCGCGCAGTTCCGACGGTCGGCTTGACGTCAAGCTGTCGCCGCCGGGTAGCGCAGGCATCGGCACCAATCCCGAGCAATTGTTCGCGGCCGGCTGGTCGGCCTGTTTCGAAGGCGCGATGGAGATCGCGGCGCGCAAGCGGAAAATCGATCTCCCCAGGAAATGCGCGATCGATGCGGAGATCGACCTCGTGCTCGACGAGGGCGCTTACTCGTTGAGGGCGCGCCTCAATATTCGTCTGCCGGGTCTCGATCGCGAGATCGCACGCGGCATCATCGATGAAGCGCATCAAACCTGCCCCTATTCCAACGCCGTCCGTGGCAACATAGACGTCACGGTCGCGCTGATCTGACGCATCATCACCCACCATCAGCAAGGTAGCCACCATGAAGCAGATCATCGACCAACATCGCCGCCAGTTTCTCGGCGTCGCCGCGGGAACCGTTGCCGCCGGTCTCTGCGTGATCGAACTCGCCCGCGCCGCGACGGAAGCGTCGCGATCCCAAGCATCGAACGCGTCCTTCGGTACGGTCAAGCAGACCGATGCCGGCGTTCTCAATGTCGGCTATGTGGAGGCGGGTCCCTCCAACGGGCCCGTGGCGATCCTGCTGCACGGCTGGCCCTACGACATTCACGCCTTCGTCGATGTCGCGCCGATCCTGGCAAAGGCCGGCTATCGTGTGATCATCCCTTACCTGCGCGGCTATGGCACGACGCATTTCCTCTCCAGCGAGACGCCGCGCAACGGCGAGCCGGCGGCAATGGCTGCCGACATCATTGCGCTGATGAACAAGCTCGATATTAAGACGGCCGTCGTCGCCGGCTTCGACTGGGGCGCGCGCACCGCGGACGTCATCGCCGCGCTGTGGCCGGACCGCTGCCGGGCATTGGTGTCGGTCAGCGGCTATCTGATCTCCAGCCAAGCCGCGGGCAACGCGCCGCTGCCGCCGCAGGCCGAACTGCAATGGTGGTACCAGTTCTATTTCGCGACCGAGCGCGGCCGCGCCGGATACGAGAAGTACACGCATGATTTTGCCAAGCTGATCTGGAAGCTCGCCTCGCCGCAATGGAAGTTCGACGACGCCACCTTCAATCGAAGCGCAGCAGCGCTCGACAACAAGGATCATGTCGCGATCACGATCCACAATTACCGCTGGCGGCTCGGGCTTGCCCAGGGCGAGACGAAATACGAGCATCTCGAAAGGAAGCTCGCGGCAGCTCCCGTCATCGACGTGCCAACGATCACGATGGAAGGCGACGCCAACGGCGCGCCGCATCCCGACCCGAGCGCCTATGCCAAGAAGTTCTCAGGCCAATATGAGTTTCGCCTGATCACCGGCGGCATCGGCCACAATTTGCCGCAGGAAGCACCGCAAGCCTTTGCCAAGGCCGTCATCGACGCCGACCGCGCCTGAACATTGTAAGCACCTCGGTCCAGCCAGGCTGGACCAAGGTTCGCCCCTCATTCCAGCTTGATGAAACGTCATGACAACAACCGAACCTGAAAAGAAGAAGTCTTCCTACCCCACGATGGTCGTTCTGGCGGTGGTCCTCCTCGTCGTGCTCCTGACCTGCGTGCCGTATCTCGTCACGGTCGCCTTCGCGGAAGGTCCGGCGGACCGCAGCGCGGCGGACGCCTCGCCGATCTTCGGGGTCACGGTTCGGCCGGGCTACAAGCAGTGGGAGCTGATCGCGCCGGCCGAAGAGGCGGCGCCGCTCGACGAGCTTCGCGCTGTCGTCGGCAACCAGATCGCGATTGACGCTTACCACACGGGAAAGCTTCCGTTCCCGGACGGCACCGTTCTGGTCAAGCGCGCCTGGAAGCGGAAACAGTCCCCTGAATTTGCGTCCGCGACGATTCCCGGCGCCGCAACTACGGTTCAGGTGATGGTCAAAGACTCCAAGAAATACGCCTCAAACGGCGGCTGGGGTTTTGGTCGCTTCGTCGACGGCAAGGCGGTCGATGAGGCCCAGCACCGCACCTGCTTCTCCTGCCACGAAGCCCGCGCCAAGAGCCGAGACTACGTCTTCACGCGGCTGGCACCCTGAATGTCCAAGATCTGGTTCATCAGCGGCGGCTCGCGCGGGCTCGGCCGCTCCATCGTGGAGGCGACGCTCGCGGCGGGAGATCGCGTCGTCGCTTCGGCCCGGGACCCAAAGCCGCTCGAACCGTTGCTTGAGCGCTTCGGCGAAAGGCTTCGGCTTGCAACCCTCGACGTGACCGCGGCAGCGCAAGCGGCGCTCGGCCTGGCCGTGGAAGCCTTCGGTGGCGTCGATGTTGTCGTGAACAACGCCGGTTACGGCGATCTCGGATCGGTCGAGGACACGAGCCTGGACTCGTTTCGTCAGCAGATCGAGGTCAACCTGATCGGCACCATCATCGTTACCAAGGCGGCGATCCCCGTTCTGCGCCGGCAAGGCCGCGGGCACATCGTGCAAGTCTCATCCGTTGGCGGGCGCATTGGTGCTCCGGCTCGCGCGGCCTATTTGGCCGCGAAATGGGGAATCGAGGGCTTTTCGGAGTCCTTCGCGAGAGATGGCGCTGATCGGTGTGCAGGTGACAATCGTCGAGCCCGGCGGCTTCCGGACCGGCTTTGCCCAGACCGCGCATGCGACCGGCGAGGGGCGAGCGGAGTACGACCTGGTTGTCGGCGCAGCCGTCAGGATGCAGCGCAATTACGATGGCCGCCAGCCCGGTGACCCGGCCAAGGCTGCAGCACTTGTGCTGAAGCTCGTCGACATGAAGCGTCCACCTCTGCGGATCGCCCTCGGAAGCGACGCGGTGAACGCGATCGCGGCGACGGACAGGCTTCGGCTCGAAGAGCTAGAGAAATGGCGCGCGCTCAGTGTGTCGACCGACTACTGACCGGCCCCGCATTCATTCCGCCGCGACCATCTGCTGCGTGCGCCACTGACCGAGCAGGGCGCGCAGCGAGGCCGGCTTGACCGGCTTGTTGAGCACCGCGACCTTTTCATCCCGCGCGGCGACCTGCACGGCGGGGCTGCGGTCGGCGGTGATCAGGATCGCGGGGATGCTGTCGCCGAAGCGGCGGCGGATGTCGCGGATGGCGGCGATGCCGTTACCGCGATCGAGATGATAGTCGACGAGCAGGCCGGTGACGCGCCGCCCGGCGGCTTCGATCGCCGCCATCGCGCCCTCGGGATCGGCGACCGCGATAACCTCGGCATCCCACGCTTTCAGCAGCGTGCGCATGCCGTCGAGGATCGCCGCATCGTTCTCGATGCAGACGATCAGTGCGCCCGAGATCGGCGTGCGTGCCAGCGGCGTCGCGCTGGTCACGGCCGCGGTGTGGGTGATCGCCTTCGCCGTCGGCACCGTCACGGAGAATACCGAGCCGCCGCTTGCATTACCGTCGATGGCGATGCTGTGCTTGAGCACGCGGGCCAGCCGCTCGACGATCGAGAGCCCCAGGCCGAGGCCGCGTGCGATTCGCGCCCCCTGCTCGAGGCGATGGAATTCTTTGAAGATCTCGCCGCGCTTGACCGGCGGGATGCCGACGCCGGTATCGTAGACGCAGATCTTGAGCGAGGCGCCGCGCCGACGACAGCCGACCAGCACGCGGCCTCGGGGGGTGTACTTGATCGCGTTGGAGATCAGATTCTGGAGCAGGCGCCGCAGCAGCAGCCGATCCGACTCGACAGGCAACGAGCAGGGCACGAAGGCAAGCTCCAGGCCCTTGGCGCGCGCGATCGGCGCGAACTCGATCTCCAGCGAGCGCATCAGATCGGCCATCTTGAAGCTCGTGATCGAAGTCGTCATTGCGCCGGCGTCGAGCCTGGAAATGTCGAGCAGCGCGCCGAGGATCTCCTCGATGGCCTGAAGCGACTCGTCGATGTTCTCGACCAGCCGGGTCTCCTCGCCATTGTGCTGGCGCTCGACAAGGCTGGTGACGTAGAGCCGCGCCGCGTTCAACGGCTGGAGAATATCGTGGCTGGCGGCGGCGAGGAAGCGCGTCTTGGAGATGCTGGCGTCCTCCGCCGTGCTCTTGGCCAGCGCCAGCTCCGAGTTCAGCCGCGTCAGCTCCTCGGTGCGGTCGCGGACGCGCTTTTCCAACGTCGCATTGGCGCGCTCCAGCGCTTCCGCCGCCTCGAAGGTGGGCGTGACGTCGGTGAAGGTGATGACGAAGCCGCCGCCCGGCATGCGGTTGGTGAGCACCTCGATCACCATGTGGCGTTCCGGCAGGCGTTCGAGATAGGGCTCGCTGTCGGTGGTGTAGGCGGCCAGCCGCCGCTCCAGCATGGCCTCGCGCTCGACCGGGTCGTCCGGATCGCTGATGCCGATGAACTCCAGGATTTCGCGAAGCGGCGTGCCGAACTGAATGAAATGCGGAGGAACGTTGAGGAGATCGCCGAACTGCCGGTTGGAGCAGATCAGTTGCAAATCGGCGTCGAAGACCGCGATACCCTGGCGTACATGGTTGAGCGCGGTCTGAAGGATCTCGCGGTTGAAGTGCAGCGCCGCATGGGAATCGTCGAGCAGTTTCAGCGCGGCCTTTGCCGAGACCGTCCGCTTGCGCAGCAGCAGCGACATCACGAGCCGCGAGGACGCGGCTCCGATCGACGAGGCGATCAGGTGCTCGGCATGCTGCAACAGCTCGAAATCGGCGGGCGCTCCGGGTTCGAGCCGGACATTGCGCCGCGCCGAGAAAGCCTCAAACGAATGGCGGGCGCGGTCGGGCCCGAGATATTGCGCGACCGTGGTCTGGATGTCCTGCACGGTGACGGTGGTGCGCCAGCGGCGGAAGCTTGGGGAGATCGGCGCGAGCGTGTTGGGGACAAACAGATCGGCCTGCACCAGCTCGATCGAAGATGGCCGGCGCGCCAGCGAGAGCAGCACATAGGTGAGAATATTGAGCGACAGCGACCAGATGACGCCATGCATCAGCGGCGGCAGGTCGGCGCCGAACAGCGCCTGTGGCCGCAGCGCCTCGATTCCGAACGGGCCGTGCTGGAGCAGCAGGATTCCCGTCGTCGAGGAATCCATGAAGCTCGGGACGAACAGCGTGTAGAGCCACACCACGAAGCCGACCAGCATCCCGCCGATCGCACCGCGCGCCGTCGCCCGCCGCCACAGCAGCCCGCCGAAGAAGCTTGGTGCAAGCTGGGCGATGGCGGCAAAGGACAACAGGCCGATCGCTGCGAGCTGGGTGTTGCCGAGCGCGCGATAGTAGAAATAGGCCATCACCATGATGGCGAAGATCGCAAGTCGCCGCGACCGCAGCAGGAAATCGCTGAAATCGGCGCCGCCGGTGCGGCCCTCCGGCCGTCGTTGCAGCACCAAGGGCACCACGAGGTCGTTCGAGACCATGATGGAGAGCGCGACGCATTCGACGATCACCATCGCGGTCGCGGCCGACAGGCCCCCGACGAAGACGACGACGCTGAGCAGATCCGCGCCGCCCTCCATCGGCAGGGCCAGCACGTACATGTCGGGGTCGGCGGTGCCGAACGGGAAGGTCACGAGGCCGGCAATCGCGATCGGGATCACGAACAGATTGATGGCGACGAGATAGAGCGGGAATAGCCAGCGCGCGCGGCCGACTTCGGCGTCGGACGAATTCTCGACGACGCTGACGTGGAACTGGCGCGGCAGCAGCATGATCGCGCACAGCGACAGCAGCGTCATAGTCAGGAAGTTGCCGATCGACGGCGAGTAGTTGATTGCGCGCACCGCCTCCGGCGTCTTCATGGCGCGCTCGATCAGTTCCTGCGGCGAGAACATCCAGAAGGTGACGAAGATGCCGGCGGCGAGGAAGGCGACCAGCTTGATGATGGATTCGGTCGCGACCGCCAGCATCAGGCCGTGCTGATGCTCGGTGGCGTCGGTCTGGCGGGTGCCGAACAGCACGGCGAAGGCCGCCATCGCCAGCGTCACCATCAGCGCCATGTCGCCGAGGATCGGGATGTGGGAGAAGGCCTGGTCCTCGCTCAGGATCGTGCCGAGCGATGAGGCGACCGCCTTGAGCTGCAGCGCGATGTAGGGCACCGAGCCGATGATGGCAATCAGCGCCACGGTGGCTGCCACCGCCTGGCTCTTGCCGTAGCGCGCGCCGATGAAGTCGGCGATCGAGGTGATGTTGTGGGCTTTGGCGAGCTGGATGACGCGCCGGAGCACGCCGGCGCCCAGTCCGATCATCAGGATCGGGCCGACATAGATCGCCAGGAAGTCGGTCGAGGTCCGGGTGGCGAAGCCGACCGAGCCGAAGAAGGTCCAGGAGGTGCAGTAGATCGCCATCGACAGCGGGTAGATCAGCCCGGAGGCGCGGCCGGGCCCGGTCGGCGAGCGACGGTCGCCGTGGCTCGCCACCAGGAACAGAAAGCCGATGTAGCCGAAGGCGGCGGCGATCACGCCCCAGTCGTGCAGCATGGCGAGCGCGCTTCTCCCTGGGCGCTGGCAGCGCCCGATCTCATTTTCTTAACAAATCTAGCGCGTTGCGCGGTCGCAAGCGACAGCGAAATGCCCGGTGGAGCCGGGAACTGGAGTTGTCGTTAAGCTGCTCGCTTGCGGCAGGGCTGAGCAACCGGCGACATGGGTAACAGTTCAAACCGACGACATGGGTAACACAATTCTCGTTTCGTTCAGGCCTGCTGTTGTTGGGGCTGTGGACCCTG
>NZ_JADPKU010000067.1:0-326719 GCF_023074095.1 Bradyrhizobium sp. 137 | reverse complement strand
ATGGTCAGCCCTCCAAGAGCCGACCACCCATGAATCATTGAAAAATCGATTCGGGAATCCTAAAAATTCAGAGGAATCCGACAATCTGCCAAAGTAGTGCTAGCTCAACCAGAACTTCGGCGTCGTCGGCTCCAGCCTGCCTCCTAGCCGCACCGGCGCGATCCGCAGCGCGAGCCCCGTTGCATCATCGGTCTCCACTGCTACGCCGCTGAGCGTCGCCATTCCAGCGGCGGGCTCGAAGCGGCCCGACGGAATCCCCGAGGTGAACCGGCGCAGCGGCTCTTCCTTCTGCATGCCGATGATCGAATCGTAATCCCCGGTCATGCCGGCATCGGTCATGTAGGCGGTGCCGCCTGACAGGATCTGATGGTCGGCGGTCGGCACATGCGTATGCGTGCCGACGACGAGGCTGGCGCGGCCGTCGCAGAAGAAGCCGATGCCCTGCTTCTCGCTGCTCGCCTCGCAATGGAAGTCAACGATGATGGCATCGGCCGCGACGCCGAGCGGGCAGGCGCCGAGCTCGCGCTCCAGCGCCGCGAACGGATCGTCGAACGGGGTCATGAAGACGCGCCCCAAAGCGTTGACGACGAGCGCATGCTTGCCGTTCTTGGCCTCGACCAGCGCGGCGCCGCGGCCCGGCGTGCCGCGCGGATAGTTCGCCGGCCGCACCAGGCGCTCGGCGCGCTCGATGAAAACCAAGGCTTCACGCTGGTCCCAGGAGTGATTGCCGAGCGTTACCGCGTCGGCGCCGGCATCGAGGAATTCCTGGTAGATCGCTTCCGTGATGCCGAAGCCGCCGGCGGCATTCTCGCCGTTGACGACGACCAAGTCGAGCGACCAGTCCTTGACCATGCCAGGCAGATGATCAGCAATCGCCGTGCGTCCGGCGCGGCCAACGACGTCACCCACGAAGAGAATGCGCAACTTCAGAACTCCGGAAATCGAACACGTCCGATTCCGTTAGCACATAATCCAGCGCGACGTCGTGCGATAGTGCAGGAACCGCCTCGATCTCCTGCGCCGCAAAGGCAAGCCCGATCCCGACGATATTCTTGGCTTTCCGCAAATGCGCGAAGGTGAAATCGTAATGCCCCGCACCATAGCCGATGCGATGGCCAAGACGGTCGAAGGCGGCGAGCGGCGTCAGCATGATGTCGGGGATGACTTCGCTGGCGGCCGGCGACGGCTCGGGAATGCCGAGCGGGCCGAGCATGAGGCGGTCGCTCGGATGAAAGAGACGGAAGATCAACGACTGGCCGCGCGCGGTGACGCAAGGCAGCGCCAGCTTCGCGCCTTGCTCGGCGAGCTCTCGCATCAGCGGCATCGGATCGATCTCGCTGCGGATCGGCGAATAGCCGGAGACGATGCTGCCGGGCAGCAGCTTGAACGGCAGTCCGCGCTCGGCGAGCTTCGCGGCGGCGATGGTGCGCTTCTTCTCGCTCAGCGCGTCGCGCTTGCCGAGCGCTTTGGCGCGGAGTTCGGCTTTGGAGCTGGACATGCGCGTTTTCCCCCGAGGGCGAAGTCTTGCTCCGCCGTCATCGCCCGCGCAGGCGGGCGATCCAGTATTCCAGAGACGCCAGTGCTTGAACCTCAACGCTGCGGCGTACTGGATGCCCCGCCTGCGCGGGGCATGACACCGAGATTGACTGAACCGCAAGCGTGTCGGGACGCAATTCGACAAACACAAACCGGAAGCAAACAGTGCGAAGCCGCGGACGCCGTTGAAGCACTCGATCCCGGAGTTCCCTACGAAAGTAGGTGGGCACCATATGTCCGGGCCCACGGGCCCGGCCAGGGACAGTTCCCTAAAGGATCGATAAGGCCCCGGGGATATATGGCTCCTGACGCACGTCGCAGCCTCGCTTGCGCAATGTAACAACGATATTGACGAACCGCCAGCCCGGCGAGAGTGCGGAGCTTCGGTGCAGCCACGGCGGAAGTGCGCTCCCTCCCCCGCTTGCGGGGGAGGGTTGGGGAGAGGGTATCTCCACAGGCGAGACCCCCAAGAGGTGAGAGCCCTCACCCGCGCCTTCGGCGCGACCTCTCCCGCAAGCGGGAGAGGTTGAGCCCGCCGCCACATCGAGAACGACAGCTCAGCGCGTCTCGTCTATCGCGGCCCCTAACCGATTGCGATGCCGTTGCCGACCGTCCGGTTCAGGACCTGGGTCGACTTCTCGATGCGTTCGGCGGCGGCGTTCAGCGCATTCACCACCGCGGTCTGCGTCATCCGGGCGCGCTCGACGGCGGCGTTGCGGAAATCCCTGAGCTCGATCAGCTCCTGCTCCATGGTGCGGATCCGATTGCCGGCGTCGACCAGCTCGTCGCACACGGTCAGCGCTGCCATCACCGTGAGGCGCGCATCGCCGATCTCGCCGAACTTTCCGCGCAAGGACTGGATGCGGGTCTCCAGGCCTTCGGCGAGCTTCAGCAGCCGCACCTCCTGGCCCTCCTCGCAAGCCATGCGGTATTGCCGGCCATTGATGGTGACATTGATGTGGCTCATCCGTCCTCTCCGGTATCGAGCACCGAACGTATCGTGACAATCGCGGAATCCAGCCGGTCGGAGATCTCGCGATTGGTGCGCTCGAGCTTGCGCGCCTTCACCAGCGCACCATCGAGCTCGTCGGCGAGCCGCGAGCGGTCCGCGCCGAGCGCCTGGATTCGCGCCGCGAGCTCGTTCTCGTCGCGATCGGCATCGCGCCGCCGCTCCACCGCGCTTTCGAGTGCGTCGAGCGCCGCCGTGAGCCTGCGGGTCGCGATCTCGATCTCGACGGCGGATGATTCCGTCATGGCAGAGCTGTTGGATACGCGATCGTTCATGCAGTCAGCGGCGGAACCTACCGGCCTTTGCCCAGTGGCCTTGTTACTGGGGCTCGCCGTCCGGCAAAAGACTCGGTTCGGCAAGCGGTTAGAAGCAGAAATTTACGTGGCAAGCTAGCCAAGCGCAACGCCGCCGCGAAACTATGCACCGATAGATCGGGAGAAGGTCGTGCTGATCCGTCAGTTCTCCTGGGCCCGATCCCGGCGGAAATCCGATTTCCACACAGGCAACTTTTGCGGCCAAACCGGCGTTTGATTGCCTTGGACTCCCGGAACCGAGGTGCTATCCCAGCCCCGACCTTCAGTGGCCGCCAGGCTCCTTCCCGCGCGGGCGTACATCGCCTCCAAGCGCTTCATTTCAGACGGATTTCAGACATGACGCAGGTCGATCACACCCGTATGGCCAACGCGATCCGCGGCCTCTCGATGGACGCCGTCGAGAAGGCCAAATCGGGCCATCCGGGCCTGCCGATGGGCGCTGCCGACATCGCCACCGTGCTGTTCACCCAGTTCCTGAAATTTGACGCCTCCGCGCCGGCCTGGCCGGATCGCGACCGCTTCGTGCTCTCGGCCGGTCACGGCTCGATGCTGCTCTATTCGCTGCTGTACCTAACCGGCAATTCCGAGATGACGCTGGACCAGATCAAGCAGTTCCGCCAGGTCGATTCGCTCACCCCAGGACACCCCGAGAATTTCCGCACCAGGGGTATCGAGACCACCACCGGCCCGCTCGGCCAGGGCATCTCCACCGCGGTCGGCATGGCGCTCGCCGAGAAGATGCTGGCAGCCGAGTTCGGCAAGAAGATCGTCGACCACCACACCTACGTGCTCGCCTCCGACGGCGACCTGATGGAGGGCGTGTCGCAGGAAGCGATTGCGATGGCCGGGCACTGGAAGCTCAACAAGCTGATCGTGCTCTACGACGACAACGGCATCTCGATCGACGGCCCGACCACACTCTCCGATTCCGTCGACCAGGTGAAGCGCTTCAAGTCGGCGGGCTGGGCGGCCGAGAAGATCGACGGCCAGGACCAGGCCGCGATCACTGAGGCGATCACGCGCGCCAAGAAATCGAACAAGCCGACGCTGATCGCCTGCCGCACCACCATTGGCTTCGGCGCGCCGCACAAAGCCGGCACGTCGAAAGTGCATGGCGAGGCGCTCGGCGCCGACGAGCTCAAGGCCGCCAAGGAAAATCTCGGCATCTCGCTCGAGCCATTCGCGGTCGCCGAGGACGTGCTGAAGGCGTGGCGTGACGCCGGCCGTCGCGGCGCAGCAGCGCGCCAGGAATGGGAAGCACGGCTCGGTGAGCTCGGCAGCCGCAAGCGCGCCGAGTTCGAGCGCCGCCTGCGCCATGAGCGTCCGGCCTCGCTGGCAAAGGCGCTGCGGGCGCACAAGAAGGAGCTGTTGGAAAAACCGCTGACGGCGGCGACCCGCAAATCGTCGGAGGCGGCGATCGAGGCGATCGCGGCCGCGATGCCGATGGAATTTTTGGCGGGCTCCGCCGACCTCACCGGCTCCAACAACAACAAGGCCAAGTCGGCGACCGCCTTCTCCGCCAAGACGCCGAAGGGCCGCTTCATCCATTACGGCATTCGCGAGCACGGCATGGCCGCCGCGATGAACGGCATCTTCCTGCACGGCGGCTTCGCGCCGAACGGCGCGACCTTCCTGGTGTTCACCGACTACGCACGTCCCGCGATGCGCCTTGCCGCGCTGATGGGCGCCGGCGTCGTCTATGTGATGACGCACGATTCCATCGGCCTCGGCGAAGACGGTCCGACTCATCAACCGGTCGAGCATCTCGCCGCATTGCGCGCCATTCCCAACATGCGCGTGTTCCGTCCTTGCGATTCCATCGAGGTCGCCGAGTGCTGGGAGCTCGCGCTCAACCGCGTCGACGGCCCGACCGTGCTGGCGCTGACGCGCCAGAACCTGCCGCAGCTCCGTACCAGCGCACCGAACGACAATCCCTGCGCGGCCGGCGCCTATGAGCTGGTCGCAGCTCAGGGCGAAGCCAAGGTGACGCTGTTCGCCTCCGGCTCAGAGGTGGAGATCGCGGTCGCCGCCCAGAAGCAGCTCGCCGAACGCGGCATCGCGTCACGGGTGGTCTCTGTTCCTGCACTCGAGCTGTTGTTAGCGCAACCAGAGGCCAAACGCGCCGCGATCATCGGGAACGCGCCGGTCAAGATTGCGATCGAGGCCGCCGTGCGCTGGGGCTGGGACGCCGTGATCGGCCAGGACGGCGAATTCATCGGCATGCATTCCTTCGGCGAAAGCGGACCTGCCAAGGAGCTCTACAAGCATTTCGGCATCACCACCGAGGCCGCGGTTAACGCTGTGCTGAAGCGCGTTTCCTGAGAGTTGAGCTTGCCGCAAAAAAGGACTACCTAATCTCCCATATGATCAAGCACCGCCCGGCCGAACCGGGCGCCCGCCCCTAAAAAACCCTCGCAGGCGCACGAAAGCGCGTTGTGCGGGATGACAACGGTCATTGAAGGAGACGAAACATGGCAGTCCGCGTCGGAATTAACGGTTTTGGCCGCATTGGCCGCAACGTCCTGCGGGCTATCGCGGAGTCAGGCCGCAAGGACATCGAGGTGGTCGGCATCAACGACCTCGGCCCGGTCGAGACCAACGCCCATCTGCTCCGTTTCGATAGCGTCCATGGCCGTTTCCCCGGCACCGTCACCGTCGACGGTGACTCGATCAACCTGGGCAACGGCAAGATCAAGGTGACCGCCGAGCGCGATCCCTCGAAGCTGCCGTGGAGGGATCTCGGCGTCGATGTCGCGCTGGAATGCACCGGCATCTTCACCTCGAAGGACAAGGCGTCTGCGCATTTGACCGCCGGCGCCAAGCGCGTGCTGGTCTCCGCGCCCGCCGACGGCGCCGATGCCACCATCGTCTACGGCGTCAACCACGACACGCTGACCAGGGATCACCTGGTCGTCTCCAACGGCTCCTGCACCACGAACTGCCTCGCGCCGGTCGCCAAGGTGCTGAACGATCTCGTCGGCATCGAGACCGGCTTCATGACCACGATCCACGCCTATACCGGCGACCAACCGACGCTGGACACGCTGCACAAGGATCTCTACCGCGGCCGCGCCGCCGCGATGTCGATGATCCCGACCTCGACCGGCGCCGCCAAGGCGATCGGCCTCGTGCTGCCCGAGCTGAAGGGCAAGCTCGACGGCGTCGCGATCCGCGTGCCGACCCCGAACGTCTCGGTCGTCGACCTCAAGATCGTCGCCAAGCGCGCCACCGACGCCAAGGAGGTCAACGCGGCGATGAAGCGCGCCTCCGAGCAGCAGCTCAAGGGCATCCTCGGCTACACCACCGCGCCGAACGTCTCGATCGACTTCAATCATGACCCGCACTCCTCGACCTTCCACGAGGACCAGACCAAGGTGCAGAACGGCACGCTGGTGCGCGTGATGTCCTGGTACGACAACGAGTGGGGCTTCTCGAACCGCATGGCGGACACCGCCGTCGCGATCGCGAAGGTGATCTAAGGCCGCTCTCGTGTCCCGGACGCGATGCAGCGTGAAATGCTGCTTCGCAGATCCGGGACCCATTCAACCGCGGGACTCGCCGCAACGTGCGGTCCCGGTTCTGCACAGCGGCACTACGCGCCGCTAGTAGCGCCCGGGACAAGGGGCCTCCAATGACGAAATCATTCCGCACCCTCGACGACGTCGACGTGAAGGGCAAACGCGTATTGCTGCGCGTCGATCTGAACGTACCCATGGAGAATGGGCGCGTCAGCGACGCAACGCGGCTCGAGCGCGTCGCCCCGACCATCAGCGAGATCTCCGACAAAGGCGGCAAGGTCATCCTGCTCGCGCATTTCGGCCGGCCGAAGGGCCGCGATCCCAAGGAATCGCTCAAGCCGGTTGCCGAAGCCCTGTCCAAGGTCGTGAAGAAGCCCGTTGCCTTTGCCGACGACTGCATCGGCGAGCCGGCGGCCAAGGCCGTCGCCAGCTTGAAGGACGGCGACATTCTCTGCCTGGAAAACACCCGCTTCCATAAAGAAGAGGAAAAGAACGATTCCGCCTTCGTCGCAGAACTGGCAAAGCTCGGCGACGTCTGGGTCAATGACGCGTTCTCGGCGGCGCACCGCGCCCACGCCTCGACCGAAGGCCTCGGCCACAAGCTGCCGGCCTATGCCGGCCGCACCATGCAGGCCGAGCTCGACGCGCTAGAGAAGGCGCTGGGCTCGCCGACCAAGCCGGTCATAGCGATCATCGGCGGCGCGAAAGTTTCGACCAAGATCGACCTGCTCGAAAACCTCGTCACCAAGGTCGATGCGCTCGTGATTGGCGGCGGCATGGCCAACACCTTCCTGCACGCCCAGGGCGTCGCGGTCGGCAAGTCGCTGGCCGAGAAGGATCTCGCCGCCACTGCGCTGCGCATCATGGAGAAGGCGGAAGCCGCCAATTGCGCCATCATTCTCCCCGTGGACGCCACCGTGGCTTACCATTTCGCCGCCAACGCGCCATCGCATGCCTATGGGCTCGATGCGATCCCTGCCGACGGCATGATCCTCGACGTCGGCCCGCAATCCATCGTGCGCGTTCACGCCGCGATCGACGATGCGGCGACGCTGGTCTGGAACGGACCGCTCGGCGCCTTCGAGATGCAGCCGTTCGACCGCGGCACGGTCGCGGCCGCCAGGCACGCCGCCGAACGCACCAAGGCGAAGAAGCTGATCTCGATCGCGGGCGGCGGCGACACCGTTGCCGCGCTCAACCAGGCCGGCGTCGCCGGCAGTTTCACCTATGTCTCGACCGCCGGTGGCGCGTTCCTTGAATGGATGGAAGGCAAGCCCCTGCCAGGCGTCGAGGTGCTGCGCATCAAGTAAGCTTTAAGTCGGCAAACATTGAGTGGCCTTGCAGGCCCAAACCGGAGAAAAAGACAGATGGCTCGGATCACGTTACGTCAACTGCTCGACCATGCGGCGGAAAACGATTACGGCGTACCGGCCTTCAACATCAACAACATGGAGCAGGCGCTGGCGATCATGGACGCGGCCAACCAGGTCGACGCGCCCGTCATTATCCAGGCCTCGCGCGGCGCGCGCTCCTACGCCAACGACGTCATGCTCAAGCACATGATGGACGCGGTGACCGAGATCTATCCGCACATTCCGGTCTGCGTGCATCTCGACCACGGCAACGAGCCGGCGACCTGCATGACCGCGATCCAGGCCGGCTTCACCTCGGTGATGATGGACGGCTCGCTCAAGGCCGACGGCAAGACCCCCGGCGACTGGGCCTACAATGTCGGCGTCACCAAGACCGTGACCGACATGGCCCATCTCGGCGGCATCTCGGTCGAAGGCGAACTCGGCGTGCTCGGCTCGCTCGAGACAGGCATGGGCGACAAGGAGGACGGCCACGGCGCCGAAGGCAAGCTCAGCCACGACCAGCTCCTGACCAATCCGGACGAGGCCGTGAAGTTCGTGAAGGAGACCAAGGTCGACGCGCTCGCGATCGCGATGGGCACCTCCCACGGCGCCTACAAGTTCACCCGCAAGCCGGACGGCGACATCCTCGCCATGAACGTGATCGAGGAGATCCACCGCAAGCTGCCGAATACGCATCTCGTGATGCACGGCTCCTCATCGGTGCCGCAGGACCTCCAGGACATCATCAACGCCTATGGCGGCACGATGAAGCCGACCTGGGGCGTGCCGGTGGCCGAGATCCAGCGCGGCATCAAGAACGGCGTGCGCAAGATCAACATCGACACCGACAACCGCATGGCGATGACCGGCCAGATCCGGAAAGTGCTCAAGGACAATCCGGAGGAGTTCGATCCGCGCAAGTACCTGAAGCCGGCAATGGAGGCGATGACCAAGCTGTGCAAGCAGCGCCTCCAGGAGTTCAATACCGCCGGCCAGGCCTCGAAGATCAAGAAGGTGCTGACCACCGCCGAGATGGCCAAGCGCTACGCCAAGGGCGAGCTCGATCCCCGCGTCGCATAGCGATCGCGCTGGCGTAACGCCCTTAGGCATACCTCCCGTCATTCCGGGACACGCGAAGCGTGGGCCCGGAATCCATAACCACAGCCGGGGGTTATGGATTCCGGGCCTGCGCTTTTCGGCCATCCCGGAATGACAGAAGGCCCTTCACCCTGCGACGAACGTTAACTCGGCAATTGCCCGAGAACGGTCTATTTTCACGGGCAAGGGCAGAATCGTTTTGGGAGGACCTCTCGATGAATCTGACTGAGCTCAACAGGATTGCGACCGCCATGGTCGCGCCCGGCAAGGGCATCCTTGCCGCCGACGAATCCTCCGGCACCATCAAGAAGCGTTTTGACGCAATCGGCGTGGAATCCACGGAAACCAACCGCCGCGACTATCGCGAGATGCTGTTTCGCTCCAAGGAGGCCATGAGCCAGTACATCTCCGGCGTGATCCTCTATGACGAGACGATCTGGCAGGACGCCAAGGATGGCACGCCGCTGATCAGGCTGATCGAGGAGACCGGCGCTATCCCCGGCATCAAGGTCGACGAAGGTACGCAAGCCTTGCCGATGTGCCCGGGCGAGCTCGTTACCGTCGGCCTCGATAAGCTCGCCGAGCGCCTGAAGAAATATTACGAGCGCGGCGCGCGCTTCGCCAAATGGCGCGCGGTGATCGACATCGGCAGCGGCATTCCCTCGATGACCGCGATCAGCGTCAACGCCCATGCGCTGGCGCGCTATGCCGCGCTGTGCCAGGCCGCGCAGATCGTGCCGATCGTCGAGCCGGAGGTGCTGATGGATGGCGATCACGACATCGATCAGTGCTATGAGGTGACGCAACGCGTGCTCAACACGACATTTCAGGAGTTGCGCGTGCAACGCGTCGCGCTCGAAGGCATGGTGCTGAAACCGAACATGGCGATCTCAGGCAAGAAGTGCGCGAAGCAGGCTTCCGTCGAGGAAGTCGCGGAGAAGACAGTGCGGCTGCTGAAGGCCTGCGTGCCGGCGGCGGTGCCGGGCATCGCCTTCCTCTCCGGCGGCCAGTCCGACGAGGAGGCGACCGCGCATCTCAACGCCATGCACAAGCTCGGCCCGCTGCCCTGGAGCCTGACCTTCTCCTACGGCCGCGCACTTCAGGCCGCGCCGCAGAAGGCCTGGTCCGGCAAGGCCGAGAACGTCGCGGCCGGACAACGTGCCTTCAGCCACCGCGCGCGGATGAACGGCCTTGCGTCTAAGGGCGAATGGCAAAGCAGCCTGGAACGGAAGGCAGCCTAGATCTTGTCGAACAAGCCGCCTCCGCCGCGCCCGGCGCCGCGTCTCTATCTCGCGACGCCTGTTGTCGATGATCCGGCATTGCTCGTCGCCGAGCTGCCTGCCCTGCTCGCCTCTGCCGATGTCGCCGCCGTGCTGCTGCGGCTGAAGGAGACTGACCAGCGCACCATGATCTCGCGCATCAAGGCCTTGGCGCCGCCGGTGCAGAAGGCAGGGGCCGCGTTGCTGATCGACGGCCATGCCGAGCTGGTCGCGCGCGGCGGCGCCGATGGTGCGCACCTTACCGGCCTTGCCGCGCTGGAAGAGGCGGCGCCCTCGCTCAAACCGGATCGCATCGCCGGCGTCGGCGGGCTTGCCACGCGCCACGATTCCATGAGCGCGGGCGAGATGGGCGCCGATTACGTGCTGTTCGGCGAGCCTGACGCCAAGGGGCAGCGCCCGTCGTCACAGGCGATCGCCGAGCGGCTGGACTGGTGGGCCGAGCTGTTCGAGCCGCCTTGCGTCGGCTTTGCCACCTCGCTGGAAGAGGCTTACGACTTCGCCGCCAGCGGCGCCGATTTCGTGCTGGCCGGCGAGTTCATCTGGGCCGATCCGCGCGGGCCCAAGGCCGCGTTAATCGAGGCCGATGCTGCCATCAAGAAGGCCCATGCGACGGCGCCGGCTCGCCAGGAGCACGGCTAGCACCGGACATGAAGCTCCCGCGCATCACCATTTTGGCCACGCTGCTGCTCACAGGGCCTGCGGCGGCGCAGCTCCAGATCACCCCGCCGGCCACAACGCCGAGCGCGGCACCTGAGAAACCGAAGCCGAAGCCGCACGCGCTCACCAACAAGAAGGAGGCTGCACCGGCGCCGAAGCCTTCAGCCTCCCCGAAACCGGCCCCCTCCTCCAAGCCGGCCCCGGCCGCGACCGTGATCCCCGCGCCGCCGACCGACAATTCCAATGTCGATCTGGTGTTCGGCGCCTACCAGCGCGGGCAGTACAAGACGGCGTTCGAGCTCGCCACCGCCCGCGCGCAAGGAGGCGATCCCAAGGCGATGACCATGCTCGGCGAGCTCTATTCCAACGCCATGGGCATCCGCCGCGACTACGCCAAGGCGCAGGAATGGTACAAGCGCGCTGCGGACGCCGGCGACCGCGAGGCGATGTTCGCGCTCGCCATGCTGCGCATCTCCGGCCGCGGCGGCCCGGTCGACAAGGCCGAAGCGGTCAAGCTGATGGCGTCCGCCGCCAAGCTCGGCGAGCCGAAGGCGGCCTATAACCTCGCTTTGCTGTATCTCGACGGCCAGACGCTACCGCAGGACGTCAAGCGGTCCGCCGAGCTGCTGCGCCAAGCCGCCGATGCCGGCCTTCCCGAGGCGCAATACGCGCTCGCGACCTTCTACAAGGAAGGCACCGGTGTGCCGAAGGACCCCGAACGGGCCGTGCGGCTGCTCCAAGCCGCTTCGCTCGCCGACAATGTCGATGCCGAAGTCGAATATGCCATCGCCATGTTCAACGGCACCGGCACGCCGCAGAACCAGCCGGCGGCTGTCGCGTTGCTCCGCAAGGCATCCCGCCAGGGCAGCGCGATCGCGCAGAACCGGCTGGCCTGGGTGCTGATCAACGGCATGGGCACGTCCGTGGACAAGATCGAAGGCTTCAAATGGCACCTGGTGGCCAAGACCGCCGGCAAGGGTGACCCGGAGCTCGACAAGCAATTGTCCGATCTGCCGGCCGAAGACCGGGCCAAGGCCGAGGCCGCGGCCAAGAAATGGCTTGGGACCAAATGACTTGACCTTGGCGCCCTCGCAGGGCACCCCATCCCTTAACAGGCGCGATTTCGCGCCATTTCCTCCCGATCAAGACCAGAGCTCATGCTGTACTCCGCAACGATCAATGTCATGGTGAAGGCTGCGCGTCGCGCCGGCCGCAGCCTCAAGCGCGATCTCGGCGAGATCGAGCATCTTCAGGTCTCGCTGAAGGGCCCGGCGAATTTCGTCTCGCTCGCTGACAAGCGGGCCGAGGAGATCCTCTACCAGGACCTCGCCAAGGCGCGGCCCGGCTACGGTTTCATCGGCGAAGAGGGCGGCACTCGCGAAGGCAGCGACAAGAGCCATACCTGGATCGTCGATCCCTTGGACGGCACCACCAACTTCCTGCACGGCATCCCGCAATTCGCGATCTCGATCGGCCTTGCACGCGAGGGCACGGTCATCGCGGGCGTGATCTACAACCCCGCTAACGACGAGCTCTACATCGCCGAGCGCGGCAAGGGCGCCTTCCTCAATGACCAGCGGCTGCGCGTGGCCGGCCGCCGCCAGCTCAACGAATGCGTGGTGGCCTGCGGCCTGCCCCATCTCGGCCGCGGCGACCACGAGGAATTCCGCCGCGAGATGACCGCGATCCAGGACCGCGTCGCTGGCCTGCGCCGCTTCGGCGCCGCCTCGCTCGACCTCGCCTTCGTCGCCGCCGGCCGTCTCGACGGCTATTGGGAACGGAATCTGTCACCCTGGGACATCGCGGCCGGCCAGATCATGGTGCGGGAAGCCGGCGGCACGGTGAGCGATATCGACACGCCCGGCGATGCGCTGGTGACCGGACATGTCGTGTGCGGGAACGAGTTCGTGCACGGGGAGCTTGTGAAGATCTTGCGGAAGTCGGCGTAAGGTGCCGCCACAGCGACGCTGCGCTCCCTCGCCCCGCAACCGGGCGAGGTAAGGGATGTGACGCGACCTGCTTAGTGTCGAACCGGCGCCGGCGGCCCGTAGGCCTCGCCTTCCTTCGCCGCCACCGGCTCCCGATCCCCGCCCAACACGCGCTGCACCGAGACGAAGAACACCGGCACCATCAAGAGCGCCAGGATCACCACCGCGATCATGCCGCCCATCACGACGGAGCCGAGCGCTTGCTGGCTGGCGCCGCCGGCGCCGTGGGCGATCGCCATCGGCAGCACGCCGCAGATGAAGGCGAGGCCGGTCATCAGGATCGGGCGGAAGCGCAGGCGGCAAGCCTCGATGGTGGCCTCCACCAGCGGCTTGCCCTCCTTGCGCAGATCTTTCGCGAACTCGATGATCAGGATCGCGTCCTTTGCGGCAAGGCCAATGATGGTGATCAGGCCGACGGTGAAGTAGACGTCGTTGGGCAAGCTCCGCAGCGTCGCTGCGACGACCGCGCCGACGATGCCCAGCGGCACGGTGAGCAGCACCGCGAGCGGAATGGTCCAGCTTTCATAGAGTGCGGCAAGGCACAGGAACACCACGAACACCGACAGCGCCAGCAGGAACGGCGCCTGCGAGCCCGAGAGCTTCTCCTGGAGTGACTGCCCCGTCCATTCATAACCAAAGCCGCGCGGCAACCTGCCTGCGAGCCGCTCCATCTCGGCGATCGCATCGCCCGAGGTGAAGCCGGGTTTCGCCTCGCCGGAGATGCGCACAGCCGGGTAGTAGTTGAAGCCGGCGATCTGCGTCGGCCCCCGCGCCCATTCCACCGTGGCGAACGAGGAGAACGGCACCAGCTGGCCGCGGCTGTTCTTGACGTTGTAGTTGAGGATGTCCTCGGTCCGCATGCGGTCGCGGGCGTCGGCCTGCACCACGACGCGCTGCATGCGGCCGCGGTTCGGGAAGTCGTTGATGTAGTTCGAGCCGAGATTGGTCGAGATCGTGTTGTTGATGTCCTCGAAGGTGACGCCGAAGGCGCCGGCCTTCTCGCGGTCGATCACGAGATTGACCACGCCGGCCTCGGGCAGGCCTTCGATATAGACCTTCTGCAGCACGGGGCTCGCATTGGCTTCGGCGATCAGTTGATCCGCGGCGCGCATCAATTGCTGATAGCCCTTCTGGCCGCGGTCCTGGAGACGGAACGAGAAGCCCGAGGAATTGCCGAGATTGTCGATCGGCGGCGGCTGGAGCGCTGAGATCTTTGCATCGCGAACGGAAGACGACAGGTCGCGGTTGATGTCGTTGACGATCGCGGCGGCGGAGTCCTTTGGCCCGCGTTCCGACCAGTCCTTCAAGGTGATGAACGCCTGCGCGGTGTTCATGCCCTGGCCGGAGAAGCTGAAGCCAGTGAGGAAGGTGACGTTGTCGACGCCCGGCCGCTGTGCCAGATATTTTTCCACCTTTTCGATCACGGCTTCGGTGCGCGCGTAGGACGAATCCGACGGCGTCTGCACGTCGGTGGTGACGAAGCCCTGATCGTCGACGGGCAGGAAGCCGCCGGGCAGGTTGATGAAGGCCCAGGACAAGCCGACCAGCAGCGCGGCGTAGACCAGCATCAGGCGGCCGGTCCGCTTCAGCGAGAATCCGACGGTTCGGGAATAGCGCTCCTTGCCGCCTTCGAGCATGCGGTTGAACCAGCCGAACACGCCCCTCTTCGCGTGACCGTGGCCGGCCTCGACGGGCTTGAGCAGGGTCGCGCACAGCGCCGGCGTCAGCGACAGCGCCAGGAAGGCGGAGAAGCCGATCGCTGCGACCATGGTCACCGAGAACTGGCGATAGATGATGCCGACCGAGCCCGGGAAGAATGCCATCGGCACGAACACCGCCATCAACACCAACGTGATGCCGATGATGGCGCCGGTGATCTGCGACATGGCTTTCCGCGTCGCTTCCTTCGGCGGCAGGCCTTCCTCGGCCATGATGCGTTCGACGTTCTCGACCACGACGATGGCGTCGTCGACGAGGATGCCGACCGCGAGCACCATGCCGAACATCGAAAGCATGTTGATGGAGTAGCCGGCAAGCAGCAGCGTGGAGCAGGCCCCGAGCAACGCCACCGGCACCACGATGGTCGGAATGATGGTGTAGCGGATGTTCTGGAGAAACAAGAACATCACCACGAAGACCAGCACCACGGCCTCGACCAGCGTCGACAGCACCTTCTTGATCGAGGCTTCGACCACCGGCGTGATGTTGTAGGGAATCTCGTAGGTGATGTTCGCCGGAAAGAAGCGCGACAGCTCCTTCATCTTCGCTTCGACCGCGCTCGCGGTTGCCAGTGCGTTGCCGGTCGGCGACATCAGCACCGACAGGCCGGCGGTCGGCTTGCCGTCGAGGCGCGTGTTGAACTGGTAGCTGAGGCCGCCGACCTCGATACGTGCGACGTCGCGCAGGCGCACGGTCGACCCGTCGGCATTGGCGCGCAGGATGATGGCGCCGAACTCGTCCGGGGACGAGAGCTGGCCCTTGACCAGCACCAGCGCGGAGGTGCGCTGGCTCGACGTCGACGGCTCCGCGCCGATGCTGCCCGAGGCGACCTGCGCGTTCTGCGCGCCGATGGCCTTGTTGACGTCGTCGGCGGTCAGCCCATAACCGACGAGCTTGGCCGGATCGACCCAGACGCGCAAGCTGCGCTCGGTCGAGTAGAGCGTGGCGCGGCCGACGCCGGGAATGCGGCGGATCTCACCGAGCACGTTGCGGATCATGAAGTCGCCGAGGCCGACCTCATCGAGGCTGCCGTCGGTCGAGTTCAGCGTGATGATCTGAAGCACCGCGCTGGAGGCTTCCTCGATCAAGATGCCCTGCTGCATCACGGCGCGCGGCAGGCGCGCCTCGACGCGCTTGATGCGGTTCTGCACCTCGACCGAGGCCGCGCTGGTATCGGTGCCCGGCTGGAAATTGGCGATAATCTCGACCTGGCCGAGCGAGTCGCTGGTCGATTCGAAGTTGAGGATGTTGGCCGCGCCGTTGAGCTCCTCCTCGATCAGTCGCGTGACGCTGTTGTAGAGGTTCTCCGGGGAGGCGCCGGGATAGCTGGTCGAAACCGAGATCGAGGGCGGCGCGATGATCGGATATTGCGCGATCGGCAGCAGCGGAACCGCAATCGCACCGATCAAGCAGATGAATAGCGCAACCACCCAGGCGAAAATCGGCCTGTCGATGACGAAACTCGGCATGGCGCGTTACCGCGTGAGCTTCTGGGCGTGCCGGTTATCCGCAGTCGCGTCCGCCTCCGACCAGGATTGCGGTTTGACCTTGTCGCCGGCCGCGAATTTCTGGAAGCCTTCGACCACGACCTTGTCTCCGGCCTTCAGGCCTTCGGTGACGAACCAGAGTCCGTCCTGCACCGAGCCGGTGCGCACCGCCTGCACCGCGATGTGGTTGTCATCCTTGACGACGAAGACCTCGCTGCCGCCGCCGCCATTGCGCTGGATCGCCTGCTGCGGCACCGCGATCGCGTCGCTATCAAGACCCTGATCGATGCGAACGCGGACATACATGCCCGGCAGGAGCTCGCGCTTGGGATTGGGGAACTCGCCGCGCAGCGTCACCTGGCCGGTATGGGCATCGACCTTGGCGTCGGAAAACAGCAGCTTGCCGTCGAGCGAATAGATGGTGTTGTCATCGAGCACGAGGCGCACCTTGGCGGCGTCGGCCGCAATACGCTCGAGATCGCCGCTTTCGAAGGCGCGCCGGAGCTGGTTGAGCTCGGTCACCGACTGGGTGAAATCGGCATAAATCGGATCGAGCTGCTGGATGCTGGCGAGATTGGTCTCGTTCTGGACCACGAGCGCGCCCTCGCTAACCAGCGCCGCACCGACGACGCCGTCGATCGGCGCGCGCACGGTGGCGTAATCGAGGTTGAGTTTTGCGCGCGCGAGCTCGGCCTTGCGGCCTTCGACCTCGGCCTGGGCCTGCCGCTCGGCGGCGATTGCCTTTTCGTTCTCGGCCTCTGGCGCGGCGCGATCCTTGGTGAGCGCAGCGACGCGGCGTGCCTGCTGGTGCGCTTGCATCGCAGCAGCCTCGGCCTTGGCGACCGCGGCCTCGTTGGCCATCACCTCAACCTCGAACGGGCGCGGATCGATGCGGTAGAGCGGATCGCCCGCCTTCACTTCGCTGCCTTGCCGGAACAGGCGCTCGACCACGATGCCGGAGACGCGCGGCCGCACGTCGGAGACGCGGGTCGGCGCGATGCGGCCCGGCAGCTCACGCACCACCGCACGGGGCTGCGGCTTGACGACGACGATGCTGACGTCAGGATCGGCCGGCGGGGCGGCGGACACGGCGGAGCTGGACTCCTCGCAGCCCGCCAGCAGCGGCGCTAAGGCCGCGAGCATCATTGCAACGCATGCCGATCGCGCACGAAGTCCTGACATGAAGTGGGGTGCCCCGATGTTGTTGAAACTGATCATGCTCGCGCGAGGCCCGTTCTGGGCCTTTTACACGCGGCTGATGCCGCCAAAATAGAATGCATCTGCTGCGATGCAACGCATGGCGCGGGCGGCTCATTGTCACACAGCGCAGGGTATTGAGTTCAGGCGGTTTTTGCCCTGTCACTTGATTGTGAGTCGGGGTCCACCGCCGCGTGCTGCGACGGAACATCGCAATTACTCGGCGGCCTTCATCCGGTAGTGGCTGACGCCCCACTCGGTTCCATCAGCGTAGCCGAACAGGCCCGACGTCGCGAGGAGAAACCAGCGCCAGCGCCGCATCCGGAGTGCGGTCTCCTCGCCATAGACCTTGCGCAACGCGGCCTCGATGGTGTCGCGATGCGCATCGAAATTGGCGAGCCAGTCATTCGCGGTGTGTTGGTAATGCGTGCCGCTCCAGCACCATTCCTTCTCGATTGCGAAGATGTCGTCGAATTGCCTGACGAGGTGATGGCTCGGCATCAATCCGCCCGTGAAGGCGTGCTGCGCGATCCAATCCTCGCGATTCGCCGGGTTGAACAGATGGGAGCCGGAGCGATGAGTGACCACATGCATGAAGAAGCGTCCGTCGGGCGCGAGCCATGCGCGCAGGCGTGTCATCAGCTTGCGCCAGTTCATCATGTGCTCGAACGTCTCGACCGAGATGATGCGGTCGAACTGCCCCTCGGGCGCGAACACGTTCATGTCGGCGGTCACGACCCGCAGGTTCGACAGCCCGCGCCGCCGCGCCTCATCCTCGACATAAGCGCGCTGCGCCTGCGAGGCCGACACGGCCGTCACCTTCGCGTGCGGAAACTGCCGCGCGATCCACAGCGACAGCGAGCCCCAGCCGCAGCCGAGCTCGAGGATGGTCTGCCCGTCGGCAAGACCGGCATGCTCGACGGTCTGGCGTAGAGCCTCCTCCTCCGCCTCCTGCAAGGAGGTCGCGTCGGTCTTGTAGAAGCAGCAGGAATATTTGCGGTTGGGGCCGAGCACTTGCGCGAAGAACGAAGCAGGCACCTGGTCGTGTCGGCCGCCGGCAGCATCGGCGTCCTCGGCGATCGGCCGCAGCATCATCCGCCCGGCGAAGGCGGCATCGTCGGCCGCCCCCAGCGTGGACAGGCGCGTCGCCGTGCGCGAGCACAGGCGCTGGATCGCGGCACGAATCACGACGTCCGGTAACGGGACACGTTCGGCAGTCCCGATGATCGCGGAAACGACGCTCATGCGGCCCCCGAATGGCGAGCTCTTGCAGACACCTGCCTATCAAAGCGCGGCTTCCGGCCCAGGTTCCCCAAGCTCTCCCCGAAATCGGCGCATCCGGCGCTTTTTTTGGGCTGGCGCTGTGCCATAGTGTGCGCCGCAAGCAAGCTTCGTAACGGATGATATCGGCCATGCCGTCTGGCACTTCCCGCTCCACCATGGATATCGAGTACACAAAACTGTCCTCGCCCAGCGTCTTCCTGGTGCGGATGCTGGTCTTCCTGGTTCTGTGTACGCTGGTCGGCGTCGTGCTCTACAAGCAGATCATCCAAGCTTTCTTCGCCAATCCCGGCCTCAACGCCCTGATCGGGGCGGTGCTGTTCATTGGCATCGTGCTGGCCTTCCGTCAGGTCATCCGGCTCTATCCCGAAGTCTCCTGGGTCAACAATTTCCGCATCGCCGATCCCGGCCTGGCGCCGGCCCGGCACCCGAAACTGCTGGCGCCGATGGCGGCGATCCTCGGCGGCGAGCGCTCGGGGCGGATGACGATCACCCAGACCACGATGCGGCATCTGCTCGATTCGATCGCGACCCGCCTGGACGAAGCCCGGGACATTTCCCGCTACATGACCGGCCTGCTCGTCTTTCTCGGTCTGCTCGGCACCTTCTGGGGCCTGATCGAGACGGTCGGCTCGGTCGGCAAGGTGATCGACGGCCTCAAGGTCGGCGGCGATGCCGGCGCGCTGTTCGACACCTTGAAGGAAGGCCTCGCCGCCCCGCTCGGCGGCATGGGCATCTCGTTCTCCAGTTCGCTGTTCGGCCTCGCCGGCTCGCTGATCCTCGGCTTCCTCGACCTGCAATCGAGCCAGGCGCAGAACCGCTTCTACACCGACCTGGAAGACTGGCTCGCCAGCACCGTGCGCGAATATGGCAATGGCGAAGTGGCGGTCGCTTCCGGCGGCGGTGGCGTCGCCAGCGGCGAGCTCCAGGCCGCGGTCGAGCGGCTGCGCTCCGTGTTCAAGGAAGGCAGCGCCAGCCGCGGCACTACCGCGGCGATGGCGAGCCTTGCGGAAGCGATCCAGGCGCTGGTCTCGCACATGCGCACCGAGCAGCAGATGATCCGCGAATGGGCCGACGGCCAGGGCGAGCAGAACCGCGAGATCCGGCGCCTGCTCGAGCGCCTCGCCCGCCAGCCCGAGAAGAGTTGAGCAGCTAATACGGAAAGGCGATCATGGCTCTTGCCCGCGCCCGCCGCAGCGAAGGCACCTTCAACTACTGGCCCGGATTCGTCGACGCCTTGTCGACCCTGGTGCTGTCGATCGTGTTCCTGCTGTCGGTCTTCCTGGTTGTGCAGTTCTTCCTGTCGCAGGAGGTCACCGGCAAGGACAAGGCGCTGGAGCAGCTCAACGCCAAGATCGCGCAGCTCAACGAGCTCCTGTCGCTGGAGAAGCTCGGCAAGCTCACGCTCGACGACCAGGTCTCGCAACTGAAGGCGGGACTTGCCTCGGCCGAATCCGAGCGCGACCGCATCAAGGGCCTCTATGAGGGGCTCGCCAATGCCGGCAACGACGCGCAAGGCAAGACCGCCGAGCTCGGCAAGGCACTGGACTCGGAGAAAGCGGTCTCGGCGCGGGCGCTGGCGCAGATCGAGGTGCTGAATCAGCAGATCAGCGCGCTCAGGCGGCAATTGGCGGCGCTGGAGGAGGCGCTGGATGCCTCCGAGAAGCGCGACAAGGAATCGCAGAACCGGATCGCTGACCTCGGTTCTCGCTTGAATGTTGCTTTGGCGCAGCGCGTGCAGGAATTGTCGCGGTACCGCTCGGAATTCTTCGGGCGCCTGCGCGCCATCCTCGGCAACCGCCCCGACATCCGGATCGTCGGCGACCGCTTCGTGTTCCAGTCCGAAGTGTTCTTCGATACCGGACAGGCGACCTTGCTGCCCGAAGGCCGCGCCGAGCTCGACACCTTGGCGGCAGCGCTGATCGAGCTCGACAAGAAGATCCCGAGCGAGATCCCCTGGGTGCTGCGCGTCGACGGCCACACCGATGTGCGTCCGGTCAATGGCCCGAACTTCAAGTCGAACTGGGACCTGTCCGCCGCCCGCTCCATTTCGGTGGTGCAGTACCTGGTCTCGCTCGGCGTGCCGGCCCAGCGCCTCGTCGCCGCCGGCTTCGGCGAATTCCAGCCGCTCGATCCCGGTAGTACCGAGGAGGCCTACAAGCGCAACCGCCGCATCGAGTTGAAGCTGACGGAGCGGTAGTGAGCGCCCTCCACCTCCGCCCCTACCGACCCGAGGACGAGGCGGCCACGATCGACCTCTGGCATCGCACCTGGCAGCAGGCCTATCCGCAGATCGATTTCGCGGCGCGGCTGGACTGGTGGCGCGAGCGCTGGCGCAAGGACCTGGTGCCGAACGCCTCTATCGTCGTCGCCGAGCAGGATGGCGCGCTCAGCGGCTTCGTCACCATCGACGATGACGGCTATCTCGACCAGCTCGTGGTCGATCCCGCGCACTGGGGCTCGGATGCAGCCAGGCTGCTGGTGGAAGAAGCCAAGCGGCTGTCGCCCTCAGGCGTTACGCTGCTCGTCAACAAGGACAACGCCCGCGCCATCCGCTTCTACGAGCGCAACGGCTTTGCCCATGCCGGCGACGATCTGAACCCGACCTCGGGCCGGCCGGTGCTGAAGATGGTGTGGCGGGCGTGAGGCCCGTCACGCCGGGATCCCGCGACGTTCGTTAGCCGTTGTAGTCAGAGCAGCGATGACAAGCGGATGGAGAGGACCCATGAAGCTGCGCGATCTGGCCAAGGGTTGCTCGGTCTTTCTGGGCGTCATCGTCGCCGGATATGTGTCGACGACCTATGTCGACCAGCGCTTTGCGACGCAGGTCAACACAACGAGTTCTCCGGCGAGCGGCCCTGCGTCATCGGCCTGCGTCGATAAGGACGGCAGCTGGAAGAACTGGCCGTGGCCGAACGTGCCGGCGCTCTCGCCGAAGTGCCGGTAAAGACGGCTCCTTCACCGCTGTCATTACCCGCGCAGGCGTGTGATCCAGTATTCCAGAGACAGCACTTGAACCGAGACGCCGCGGCGTACTGGATCGCCCGCTTTCGCGGGCGATGACACTGTGGGTGGGGGCAGCGATCGCTGCGCCTCACGTCGATCGCTCAGGCTCTCACGCCCCCTCGAACTGCAACCGCGCCAGCCTCGCGTAAAGCCCGTTCGCTGCCACGAGTTCGGCATGCGTGCCCTGCTCGACGATCCTGCCCTGGTCCATCACCAGGATGCGGTCGCAGGACAAGACGGTGGCGAGGCGATGGGCGATCACCAGCGTGGTGCGGTGGCGCATCAGCTCTTCCAGCGCGGTCTGCACCAGCGTTTCGCTTTCAGCATCGAGCGCGGAGGTAGCTTCATCCAGCAGCAGCAGCGGCGCATCGCGCAGGATGGCGCGTGCGATGGCGATGCGCTGGCGCTGGCCGCCGGAGAGCGTCACGCCGCGCTCGCCGAGCGCCGTCTCGAAGCCTTCGGGCAGCCGGCGGATGAACTCGGCGGCATGCGCGAGCTCGGCGGCCCGCTCGACCTCGGCATCGGTCGCATCCGGCCGGCCGAAGCGGATGTTCTCGCGAGCGCTTGCCGCAAACACCACCGAGTCTTGCGGCACCAGCGCGATGCGGGCGCGGACATCGCGCGGGTCGGCGGACCTGACCGGCACGCCGTCGAGCGAGATCGCGCCGCTGCGCGGATCGTAGAAGCGCAGCAGCAGATGAAAGATCGTGCTCTTGCCGGCGCCGGACGGACCGACGATCGCGACCTTCTCGCCCGGATGCACGGTGAACGACACCGCATCGAGCACGTTGACGTCGCGCCGCGCAGAATAGGCGAAGCTGACCCGATCGAAGCCGACCTCGCCGCGCGCCGGCATCGGCAAGGCGCGTGGCGCGGCGGGCGCGGTGATCTCGGGCCTTACATGCAAGATCTCGAACAGGCGCTCGGCAGCACCGGATGCGGCCGACACTTCGCCCCAGACCTCGCTGAGCTGGCCGAGTCCCGCCGCGGCGAACACGGCATAGAGCACGAACTGGCCGAGCCGGCCCGGCGTGATCGCACCGGTGAGCACGTCATGCGAGCCGATCCAGAGGATCGCGACAACGCTTGCGAACACGATGAAAATGATGATGGCGGTGAGCACGGCGCGGGCCTGGGTCGAGGTGCGCGCCGCCTCATAAGCCTGCTCGACATTGCCGCCGAAGCGCTTCTCGGCGAACTGCTCGCTGGTATAGGCCTGCACGGTGCGGATGGCGCCGATCAGCTCGCCGGCATAGGCCGAGGCGTCGGCGAGCGTGTCCTGCGCATTGCGCGACAGCCGCCGTACCCAGCGCCCGAAAGCCACCAGCGGCAGCACGATCAAAGGTATGGCCAACAGCACGAAGCCCGACAATTTCGGGCTGGTGATGACCATCATCGCGGCGGCGCCGAGAAACATCATCAGATTGCGCAGCGCGATCGACACCGAGGCGCCGACGGCGGATTTGATCTGGGTGGTGTCGGCGGTGAGCCGCGAGATCAGCTCGCCGCTGCGCGCGGAGTCGAAGAAGGTCGGCGAAAGCGACAGCAGATGCCCGAACACGTCGCGCCTGAGGTCGGCGACGATGCGCTCGCCGATCGTCATCACGAGGTAGTAGCGCGCCGCGCTCGCCAGCGCGAGCACGGCAACCACCGCAAGCATCACCGAGAAGTAGCTGTTGATCAGCTCGATGCCCTCGGGCGTCAGGCCGAAATCGATCATCCGGCGCACCGCGACCGGCACCAGCAGCGTGGTCAGTGCGGCGACAGTCAGCGCGAGGAAGGCCAGTGCCGCGCGGCCGCGATAGCGGCTGATATAGGGCGCGAGCGCGAGCAGCGGCCGCAGCTTGGCGCGGCCCTTGGCGGGCTGCTCGATCAGATCGGCCTCGATCGATAGCGTGTCGGCGGAATTCAGTTGGGAATTCACTTGGGAATTCACCTGGGAATTCATTTCGGGCTGATCGACATATTGGTCATCAGGCCGTTCCACTGCGCTCATGAGATCCGACCCATTGCATTCGTTTGCTCCCAATAGGCCGGAGCAAGGGTACTGGCAAATCCGGGATGTCCCTTAGGGGAAGCCGGGTTCACCACCCGCGATGGCTTGTTTTGCAGGGGGTGGTGAGGTATAGAGCCGGCCAAATCCGTCATTCGCTAGCCACCCAAGAAGGCGCCGGGGCGCCGAGGAATTGCCATGAAAGCCGAAATTCACCCGAACTATCATACGATTAAGGTCGTTATGACCGACGGAACCGAGTACCTGACCCGCTCGACCTGGGGCAAGGAAGGCGACACGCTGAACCTCGACATCGACCCGAAATCGCACCCGGCCTGGACCGGCGGCAACGCCCAGCTCATGGACCGCGGCGGCCGCGTCTCGCGCTTCCAGAAAAAGTTTTCGGGCTTTCTCAAAAAGGATTGATCCGGCCGCAGGGCTGGGCACAAAAACGCCCCCGGCAGAGCCGGGGGCGTTTTTGTTTTCTACCACGCTGTCGTTCCGGAGCGGCTCGGAGAGCCGAACCCGGAATCTCGAGATTCCGGGCGCGATGCTCACGCATCGCCCCGGAATGACAGTGAGACCCTACCGCTCGAACGCAGCCTTCAGCGCGTTGAGGTGCGGCACCAGCGGGTTGCCGATCGCGACGTGGTCGGCGGGCGGGGTGTGGATGGTGGTGTCGAGGCGGCGCACGCGGGTCTGAAGGCTCATCGAGCGGTGGATCAGGTCCTGGAGCTGCGCGGGCAGCTTCTCGATGGTGTCGGCGGGGCCCGGATCGGCGGCGGTCAGCTTCACCTTGGTCTTCTCGCGATTGGCCTGGCTCAGCGTCATCTCGCCTTCTTTCACCGCGCGGTGCAGCAGCAGCCACGAGGCGAGCTGCATCAGGCGGGTGGTGAGACGCATGCTCTCGGTTGCATAAGTCAGGCTAACGGCACGGTCGAGCGCCTTGGCCTCCGTGCGCCCGGCGCCGTCGAGATAGGCGGCGGTTTCCTCGACGAGGTCCATGCCCTCGCGGAACAGGACGCCGAACGCCGCAGAATTGGTGAACCGCTCGCTGAGTTGAACGAGAGCGCCGTCGGCTTGCAAACGTTCCATGGTTAACGCCCCTTACGCAACTGTCTGACTGTCCGGCTTGGCGCCGGCTTATGATGAACAAATCATTGCTCGGGCAGGACGCCGAGTCCAGCCACAAGCGCGGATATGGTTTCCGCGGGTCTTTCCCAGGGATTCAACCGTAACGAGACGCAAAAAGGCGGAGTGGAGGCAAAAAAAGAGCCGCCGGAGACCGGCGGCTTTGAAAGTTGATAACAGGGAGGCGTCAAACAGAGTGGACAGGAGCCACTCGGTGTCCAAACGAGGACAGTTCCAGTCATAAACCCGAAAGCTTAATCTGAAGTAAACGAGCTAATTTTTTGAGAGTTCGTTAGCCATGTCGGCCAATGGCTGAGTGGGGTCTCGTGCCCCGGACGCCGTGCCGCACGAACGCCCTCACCCGTCATTCCGGGGCGCGACGAAGTTGCGAGCTAGATGCGCAATTGCGCATCTGAGAATCCACAGGCACGGACGGATGGAGCGGCCCGCTTCTATCAGCATGCCCGTTTGGATTTCCTGGGGTTATGGATTCCGGGCTCGGCGCTGACGCGCCGCCCCGAAATGACGGCGAAGAGATTACGACTTGAAAACACTGTTCGCCGCATCGCGCGAGGCGCGCTTCTTGGTGGCGGCTTCTTCCAGCCTTGCGATCTCGGTCTTGAGCAGGATGACGCGCTCGGTCAGTTCCTCGACCGACAAGAGTGAGAGATCCTGTCCGATTTCATGGCTGATCTTCTTGCGCGGCCGGTCGTCGTCTTCCATCGGCATCGTCGTTCCTCCTGCGTTCGCGGCTGAGGCGGTTGCCAGCTTGGAGCGCGCTGGCTAAGCAATGGCCTCGTTCCCATTTCCGCACCTTTGCTCAAGGACACATCATGGACAAGCTGCCCGCGCAAATGACCGTGGTCGCTATCTCCCAGCCCGGCGGACCGGAGGTGCTGGTGCCGGAACAACGGGCCGTGCCGCAGCCCGGTCCTGACGAGATCCTGGTCAAGGTCGAGGCCGCGGGCGTCAACCGGCCCGACGTCGCGCAGCGCTCCGGCGCCTATCCGCCGCCGCCCGGCGCCAGCGACTTGCCGGGCCTGGAGATCGCGGGCGAAGTGGTGGCGGTCGGCAGCAATGCCAAGCGGCACAAGGTTGGTGACAAGGTGATGTCGCTCGTCGCCGGCGGTGGTTATGCGCAGTACTGCATCGCGCAGGACGCCCAGGCCATGAGCGTGCCGCCGTCGCTGTCGATCAAGGAAGCCGGCGCACTGCCGGAAACTCTGATGACGGTCTGGCACAACGTGTTCGAACGCGGCGGCCTCAAGGCCGGCGAGACGCTGCTGATCCATGGCGGCTCCTCCGGCATCGGCACCATGGCGATCCAGCTCGCCAAAGCGTTCGGCGCAAAAGTGTTCGTCACCGTGGGGTCGCAGGACAAGATCGATGCCTGCCTCAAGCTGGGTGCCGACCGCGCCATCAATTACAAAACTGAAGACTTCGTCGCCGTGATCAAGGAAGAGACCAACAAGGCCGGCGTCAACCTGATCCTCGACATGGTCGCCGGCGATTATGTCGATCGCAACTATGACGCCGCCGCAGTTGACGGCCGCATCGTCCAGATCGCGACCCTCAACGGCCCCAAGGTCAACGTCAACATTGCCAAGGTGATGGTGAAGCGCCTCACCCATACCGGCTCGACGCTGCGCCCCCGTAGTAATGCGGACAAGGCGGCGATGGTGGCCGCGATCGAGGCGAAAGTGATGCCGCTTTTGCGTGAAGGGCGCATCAAGCCGCTGATGGACAGCACTTTCCCGCTGGAAAAGGCAGCCGATGCGCACCGGCGCATGGAGACGAGCGCACATATTGGCAAAATTGTGTTGGAGGTGTAGGCCGCCGGCCCACAGGGCAAGGCGGAAACCCTTTGATTTTCCTCGCTTTCGTGGCATCTATCGCGACGCACCGAACCAATTCTGTCCGGTCTGAAATCGCCTTGCACTCGAAGTTTGCGTCGAACGCGGAGAACTGACCTTGCGTCTGATCAGGTGCCTCGCGCCCATCGCGCTGGGCCTCATGATGCTCGTTGCCGCGTCCCCTGCACGCGCGCTCGACGCTGTCAGCGTTCGCAGTGACGCGCCCGCGATCGATCTCACCGGTGTGCTCGAGCATCAGCGCAGCGATGCTGATCGCATCCAGGTTTCGACCGCGCCCGGCACCGACGGCATCGTCCGCCGCATCGAGGTGCGCGCCCGCGAAGGCGGCCAGAACTGGGTGGTGTTCGCCCTCGCCAACAACACCGACGACCAGCTCGACCGCCTGATCGTCGCTCCGCATTACCGCATCGTCTCGTCAGGGCTGCTCTGGCCCGACCTCGGTCTGTCGCGCATCGCCACCATCACGCCTTCGACCGGTGACCGGCCCGAGCGGCAGGAAAGCCCGACCGCCGACGTCTTCCGCATCACGCTCGACCCCGGCGCCGTCATCACCTTCGTTGCCGAGCTGCGCACCGACAAGCTGCCGCAGCTCTATCTGTGGGAGCCGGAAGCTTACAAGGACAAGGTCAACTCGTTCACGCTCTACCAGGGCATCGTGATCGGCATCTCCGGCTTGCTCGCCTTAGTGCTGACCATTCTGTTCGTGGTGAAGGGCAGCATCATGTTCCCGGCCGCCGCGGCGCTAGCATGGGCGGTGCTGGTCTATATCGGCGTCGATTTCGGCTTCTGGGGCAAGGTGCTCGACATGTCGAACAACGCCGAGCGCATCTGGCGCGCGGCGGGCGAAGCGATCCTGGCGGCGACGCTGCTGGTGTTCCTGTTTGCCTATCTCAACCTCAGTCGCTGGCATGTGCGCTATTCGCACATCACGGTGGGCTGGCTCGCCTTCCTGGGATCGCTGGTGGCGCTTGCGCTATTCGATCCGGCGGTCGCCTCCGGCATCGCGCGTATCTCGCTGGTGCTGATCGCCTTCGCCGGGTTCGCGCTGATCGTCTATCTCTCCACCCACGGCTTCGACCGCGCGGTGCTGCTGATCCCGACCTGGTTCCTCCTGGTGGTCTGGGTCGTGGCGGCCGGCATGACGGTCGCCGGCTCCGTTACCAACGACATCGTCGGCCCGGCCCTGCTCGGCGGCCTCGTGCTGATCGTGATGCTGATCGGCTTCACTGTGATGCAGCACGCCTTCGCCGGCGGCGGCGCCTCGACCGGTGTCGTCTCCGACATCGAACGGAGGGCGCTGGCGCTGGCCGGCTCCGGCGATCTGATCTGGGATTGGGACGTCTCCGCCGACAAGGTCTTCACCAGTCCCGAGACCGAGGCCTTGCTCGGCCTCAAGCGCGGCACGCTGGAAGGCCCCGCTGCCTCGTGGCTCGAAGTGCTGCACCCGCTCGATCAGGATCGCTTCCGCGCCGCGCTGGACAGCGTGCTCGATCAGCGCCGCGGCCGCCTGGTGCAGGATTTCCGCCTGCGTACGCCGGACGGCCACTTCATGTGGTTCGCGCTGAAGGCGCGCCCGGTGGTCGGCTCCGACGGCGAGGTCTCGCGCGTGGTCGGCACGCTCACCGACGTCACCGAGCTGCGCAACGCCGAAGAGCGCCTGCTGCACGATTCCGTGCATGACAACCTCACCGGCCTGCCCAACCGAAAACTGTTCATGGACCGGCTGGGTGCGGTGGCGCATTTCGCCAAGACCATGCCGACGCTGCGACCGACGCTGATGGTGATCGACCTCGACCGCTTCAAGCAGGTCAACGATTCCGTCGGCATCGCGGTCGGCGATTCCATCCTGCTGACGCTCGCTCGCCGCCTCACCCGCATCCTGAAGCCGCAAGACACGCTGGCACGGATGGCCGGCGACCAGTTCGGCCTGATCCTGCTCTCGGAGCAGGACCCTGCCCGCATCACCGCCTTCGCCGAGACCATCCGCAAGACCATCCGCGCCCCGATCGCCTTCAACGATCGCGAGATCTTCCTCACGGCCTCGATCGGCCTCGCTTTGTCTGATCCGCAGACCCAATTGACGGACGAGATCATCAAGGACGCCGAGCTGGCGATGTATCACTCCAAGCGCATCGGCGGCGACCGCATCGACGTCTACAAGCCGGCGATGCGTGCGCGGAAGACCGACCGGCTGACGCTGGAGAGCGAATTGCGCCGCGCCATCGAGCGGCAGGAGATCACGATCCTGTACCAGCCGATCGTGCGGCTGGAGGATCGTTCGATCGCGGGCTTCGAGGCGTTGGCGCGCTGGGACCATCCGAAGCTGGGGCGCATGGCGCCTTCGGAATTCATCACCATCGCGGAAGAGACCGGGCTGATCGTCGACCTCGGCATGTTCGTGCTCGACCAGACCGCAAAACAGCTCGCGGTGTGGCAGCGCGCGATGCGCTCGCGCGAGCCGATCTTCGCCTCCGTCAACGTGTCGTCGCGGCAGCTACTGCGCCACGATCTGATCCACGACATCCGTACCGTGCTGTCGCGCTCCTCGGTCGCCCGCGGCACGCTGAAGCTGGAATTGACGGAATCGCTGGTGATGGAGAATCCGGAGCATGCGGCGCAGATGCTGACGCGCATCCGCGAGCTCGGCACCGGGCTGTCGCTCGACGATTTCGGCACCGGTCATTCCTCGCTGGCCTATCTCCAGCGCTTCCCGTTCGACACCATCAAGATCGACCAGTCCTTCGTGCGCACCACCAATCGCGGCACGCGCCCGGTGATCCTGAAGTCGATCATCGCGCTCGCGCACGACCTCGGCATGGACGTGGTGGCCGAAGGCGCCGAGACCGATTCCGACGCGGTCGAGCTCTACCAGATGGGCTGCGAATACGCGCAGGGCTTTGCCTTCGGGGAGCCGATGGACGCCGATGCCGCGATGCGGCTGCTGACGGAAGTGCGGCTGGAAGCGGCGAGCTAGGTTACCCTCCCCTGGAGGGGGAGGGCTATCGCATATGGCGAAGCATACTGAGGAGGAAGGCATCATCCCAGCCCGCGCGCTTGATTTTGCGTCGAATCGAGGCGGTGTCGGGATGAGATCGCAAGATATTAAGGGCGAGCCTGCGCAGGATGGCAAGGTTCTCGGGAGCGTTGTCCTTTCGGGCACGGTTTCCATCCTCGGCGAAGTGAACATCGAGCACCCAGTGGAGCTGGTTCTCGATGCCCCAGTGGCTTCGGGTGACGTGCAGCAGCCGCTTGGGAGAGATGTATTTGGAGAGGAGATAGTGGCGCACGAGCGGCGCATCGGCCGGCTTCGCCCGGGGGCGCCTGCGCGAGGTGACGCGCCCCAGCGCGACAACGCCGGGAAAGCCATGGCGTGCCGCCAGGCTGGTGTTGCGCATGACGGTGGCACGCCGCGCTTCGTGCCGATCGTGACTGGAGGGGTCGATCTGTGCGGCGCTGCTGCGCTTGCCCGATCGTGCAAACTGCTGCGTGACCGCTTTGAACAAAGGGCCACGGTTGGCCTTGATCGCCAGTGCATAGTCGCCACCCGCAGCACGGCACTGGCAAAGGCGCGGCTGCAATGCAGCGCATCAGCTGTGACGATACAGCCCTCCAGACTGAGAAGCTCCAACACCTCCAAGGCGCCTGCGGTCTCGTTCCGGCCGGGCGCTTTCTGCTGAGCCAAGGCCATGCGGGCTTCCACCGCGAAGACGTTGACCAGATGCAGCGGCGTGGCCTTCCCACCACACTCGTAGGCGCCGCGCAACGCCTTGCACTCGGGCACTGCTGGATGGGGAGAGACCGTCACCCCACCCCGTCTCACATCTCGCTGCGCTCAATGTGAGTCGACCCTCCCCTCCAGGGGAGGGTGAGACCGCCCGCAAGGCACGAGCCCCCGTACTATCCCCCTCATCTGCGCTCCTTCTTCTGCTTCCTGAACCGCACGCTCGCACCGTCAGGCATGCGCGTCGCCACGAAGCCGGCGGCGAGGCAGGCTTCGCGTTGCGGCATCTGGATGTCGGGGCTGCGCAGGCTGTCCCACCAGGAGGCACGATGCGCCGCGCGCGGCAGGGCCGCGCCGATGATCTCCTCGATCTGCTCAAAGCTCAGCACCAACTCGTCCTGCTTCTGCCGCATCAGATAGTCGCGCAACGCGTCGTAGTCGTTCACAATCGTCCTCTCGTCCCGCTCGCATGAGGCTGCCCAAACCGTGCGCCTCATAAACCGATTCTTAACTCATTGCGGCAAGGCCGTCCTGCCTTAGACACTACTCAAGCTTTCGGGCGCATCCACTAGGATCGGGAGCAAGCGATGCTGTCTGGATGGCGCGAAGTCACGGCCCGCCGGCCGTGGCGGATTTCGGCGAAGCTGCTGATCATCTCGTCCGTGGTGACGGTGATCGGCTTCTCCGCCATTTGCGTCAATGTGATGCTGGACATGCGCCGCGGCGAGGAGGCGCTCGCCCGCCAGACGCTGGAGAATTTGGCGACCACCATCGAGTCCGACGTCAGCCGCAACATCGAGATTTATGACCTGTCGCTGAAGGCGGTCGCCGCCAACATGCTGCTGCCCGAGCTTGCGACGGTTTCGAAGCCGATCCGTCATCTGATCCTGTTCGACCATGCGACCACTGCGAGGCATTTCGGCGCCATCCGGGTGTTCGATGCCGAGGGCCGGTTGACCATCGACGCCTCCACCCTCGACCCGCTGCCAGAGGTCAGGAGCGAGGAAGATTACTTCAGGGTTCATCGCGACAATCCGGACATCGGGCTCTTCATCAGCCGTCCCATGCTGTTTCGCGGCGCCTATTCCATCGTGCTGAGCCGGCGCGTCAGCGATACCGACGGCGGCTTCATGGGCGTCGTCGCCGGCTCGATCCGATTCAGCTATTTCCACGAATTGTTCGAGCGGCTGAACCTCGACCCCGACGACAGCATCACCGTACTGAAGCGCGACCGCACCATCATGATGCGGCGGCCGTTCGATCTCGACGTCATCGGCAAGAATCTCGCAACGCAGGGGAGCTGGAAGGCCGACAATCTCAAGGCCGGCGGATCCTATGCCGGCCAGGGTCCGGTAGACGCGACGCCGCGGCTCTATTCCCGGAGCGGCGATAGCGGGCCGCTGTTCGTGGTGGCCGGCAAGCCGCTGACCGCCGTGTTCGAGCTGTGGCAGAGGGAAGCCTATCGCATCGGCGCCGTGGTCCTGGCGCTGATCCTGTTCATGCTGGCGTCGACGCTGGTGCTCGCGCGCGAGATCGGCCGACGCGCCGAGGCCGAGCACAAGCTCGAGGAGATGGCGACGACGGACGCGCTCACCGGCCTGAAGAACCGCCGCAAGTTCGATTCCGTCATCGACGTCGAATGGCGCCGCGCGATGCGCCAGAAGGCGCCGGTCGCGCTGTTGATGATCGATGCCGATCACTTCAAGGCTTACAATGACACGTTCGGCCACCAGGCCGGCGACCAGGTGCTGGTCGGCATCGCCATCTGCATTTCCGACTCGGTGAGCCGCGCCGGCGACTGCGCCGCGCGCTATGGCGGCGAAGAATTCGCCGTGCTGCTGCCGAACATTTCGGCCGCGGATGCCTACAAGATCGCCGAGACGATCCGGCTCAAGGTGCAGGGCTGGTCCGACGATCAGGCGAGCACAACGGTCTCCTGCGGCATCGCCAGCCTCGTTCCCAGTGCCGGCATGGACTGGCCCGTCCTGGTCGCCGCCGCCGACAAGGCGCTCTATGCCGCCAAGGCCGGTGGGCGCAACCAGTCGGTGGTCGCGAGTTTGCCGCAGTTGTCGTTGGTGGCCTGAGGGATTCGTCTGGATGTCATTCCGGGGCGGCTCCAAGAGCCGAGCCCGGAATCTCCAGATTCCGGGTTCGATGCTACGCATCGCCCCGGAATGACGTCAAAGGTGAGGTCAGGTCCCCAGATACTTCTTCATCTCCGCGATAAGCCCATCGCGCAGCTCCGGGCGCTTCATGCCGTAGGCGATGTTGGCGCGGAGGAAGCCGGGCTTGGAGCCGCAATCGTGACGCTCGCCCTCGAACTCGACGCCATAGAATTTCTGGGCCTTGGCAAGGCCGATCATGGCGTCGGTGAGCTGGATCTCGCCGCCGGCACCGCGCTCCTGGGTTTCCAGGATCTTGAAGATCTCAGGCTGGAGGATGTAGCGGCCGGTGATCGAGAGGTTGGAGGGCGCGGTGCCCTTGGCCGGCTTCTCGACCATGCCGTCGACCTCGAACATCTTGCCGTTGCGCTTTCCGACCCCGCAGATGCCGTATTGATGCGTCAGGTGATCGGGCACCGCCTCGACCGCGACGAGATTGGATTTCTCGCCGAGCGACGATGCCATATCGATCATCTGCTTCAGGCAGCCCGGCGTGTTGAGCACGAGCTCGTCCGGCAGCACGACT
The DNA here is from genome assembly GCF_023074095.1 of Bradyrhizobium sp. 137. Lineage (NCBI taxonomy): Bacteria > Pseudomonadati > Pseudomonadota > Alphaproteobacteria > Hyphomicrobiales > Nitrobacteraceae > Bradyrhizobium > Bradyrhizobium sp. 137. Next base: position 293,867 of record NZ_JADPKU010000067.1, on the reverse strand, counting down.
GCAAACGGCTCGTTGCCGACGATGTCGCGCGCGCACCAGACCGCGTGACCGAGGCCGAGCGGCGCCTGCTGGCGCGTGAAGCTGACGGCGCCAGCGTCCGGCTGGTTCTGCGCCAGGATCTCCTGCTCGGCCGTCTTGCCGCGCGCCTCCAGCGTCGCGTCGAGCTCGAACATCCGGTCGAAATGATCTTCGATGACGTTCTTGTTGCGGCCGGTGACGAAGATGAAGTGCTCGATGCCGGCCTCCTTCGCCTCGTCATAGACGTACTGGATCAGCGGCTTGTCGACGATGGTCAGCATTTCCTTCGGCATCGCTTTGGTGGCGGGCAGGACGCGGGTGCCGAGGCCGGCGACGGGGAATACGGCTTTGCGAATTTTCATGGGATCGATCGAATACCTGAGGACGTGAACACAGCAATGGCATCTTGCTAGCCTGTTTGCAGCCGCCAACAAAGGCGGATGTGGGGCCTCGCCCCTACAGAGTTAAGAAAAAGGCAGTCACCAAAATTTCACCTTTGTTAAGCTATTGGCAACGCCTACCAGGCCTCCTGATGGCGGAATTTCAGGCCGATGGGTGGGACATGATGCAATCAGTGGCACGACTGGCAGGACGGACTGGGTCCGTGACCGGCGCGACGATGATTGCGGCGGCTTTGCTGCTGCCTGCATGCGCGCACGCCCAGGCGCAGAACGGCCTATCGAACCTGTTCGGCGGCATCTTCTCCGCCCCGAACGCGGCGCCGTCGCAAGCCTCGCCCGGGCCCGGCAGCGCACAAACTGGAGCTCAACCTTGGAGCGGCGAGGACGGCGCCTCCGGCCATCCGCTGATGACGGCCGCTGCGATCCGCGAGGCCGCGGGCAATTTCAACAATTGTGTCGCCGCGATGTGGCCGGATGCCGCACGCCGCAGCATCACGCAGGAGAATTTCCAGCGCTTCACCGCAGGCCTCAGCCCCGATTTGCGCATCATGGATCTGATGGACTCGCAGCCGGAGTTCACCAAATCGATCTGGGACTACCTCGACATTCTCGTGAACGACAACCGCCTCGCCAAGGGCCGCGAGATCCTCGCCACATACAAGGCGCAGTTCGACGCCACCGAAAAGGCCACCGGCGTCGACCGCTACATCATCGCCTCGATCTGGGGCATCGAGTCCAATTACTCGACGCAGATGGGCGACCGCAGCGTGCTGCAATCGACCGCGACGCTCGCCTGCATCGGCCGCCGCCAAACCTATTTCAAGGACGAATTCCTCTCCGCGCTGGAGATCCTCAACCGCGGCGATCTCAGGCCTGAGCAGCTGCGCGGCTCCTGGGCCGGCGCCTTCGGCCCGACCCAGTTCATGCCGACCGCATTCAAGCGCTTTGCCGTCGACGGCGACGGCGACGGGCGGCGCGACGTCGTCGACAATCCGACCGACCTGATCGCGTCGACCGCCAACAATCTGAAGAAGGACGGCTGGCAGGCCGGCCAGACCTGGGGCTACGAGGTCGTGGTGCCGCAAGGCTTCAACTACATGCTGGCCGACCGCGCCAAGGCGATGACGATCGCCCAATGGGAGAAGCTCGGGCTGAAGCGCCCGAACAACCAGCCCTTCCCGCATCCGGCCGAGAAGGCCTATCTGCTCGCGCCGGCCGGCGCGCAAGGACCAGGCTTCCTGATGCTGCAGAATTACCGCGTCATCATGAAGTACAATCCGGCCGAGGCCTATGCGCTGGCGATCGGGCATTTCGCCGACCGCTTGCGTGGCGGGGGCCCCTTCGTGCAGCCCTGGCCGCGGCAGGAACGGGAGCTGTCGCGCACCGAGCGGCTGGAGCTGCAGCAGCTGCTGGCCCAGCGCGGCTTCTACAAGGGCACCCCGGATGGCCAGTTCGGCGGCCAGACCCGGGAAGCCCTGCGCAATTTCCAGGCCTCGATCGGCGTGCCGGCCGACGGTTTTGCCTCCTCCGACGTGCTGGACCGGCTGCGCGGGCGGTAAAATCGCGCCCAAAGTAACCCTGAACAGGGATTTTGGCAGGCAGCCTTGACCGGGCGGCTGTTCCCCGGTGTATGGCAGAAGTTTCTGCAACAGAATCTGCCCGTTTGGCGCCTGATTCCGTTATTATATTCGAGCCACTTCCAATCCCATTGCGCGTGCCCGAGATCGCATGTCGAAGAAGTCCCTGTTCAAGGCGCTGACCGAGACCGGCCCATTGATCGCGCTGGGGACGGCGCTTGCGATCCTGGTGTCGGTCGCGGCCCCGGCCTCGGCGCAATTCTTCAACTTCCCCGGCTTCGGCGGCCCGCCACAGCGCGCGGCGCCACCGCCACCACGTGGTGGAGGTGGCGGCGGCTGGTTCGGCGGCGACTTCTTCGCACCATTCCAGCAACAACAGCCGCAGGCGCCGCGCCAGGATTTTTCGCGCGCGCCGGCACCGGGCAAGCGCGACACTATCCCCGACAAGAACGTGCTGGTGATCGGCGACGCCATGGCCGACTGGCTCGCCTATGGCCTCGAGGACGCCTACGCCGAGCAGCCCGACATGGGCGTGATCCGCAAGCACAAGACCACCTCGGGCCTCATCAAGTACCAGCCGAAGGGCGAGCCCGCGGATTGGGCGGCTGCGGCGAAGGGCATCCTCGAGACCGAGAAGCCCGAAATCATCGTGGTCATGCTCGGCCTCAACGACCGCATCGCGATCCGCGAGCCTGTGGCCGACAAGTCGGACAAGGCCTCTGACAAGGACAAGAAGAACGACAAGGGCGCGCGCGGCAAGCCACCGGGCAAGCCCGGCGATGCCAAGCCCGACACCGCTGCCAAGCCTGAGGACAAACCCGCCGCGGATACTGACCTGCCGCAGGATGACGCCGACAACGCCGATACGCCGGCAGCCACTGCGCCGGAGAAGACGGCGCGCAACCCGAATGGTCTCTACGAATTCCGCGACGAGCGCTGGATCGAGCTCTACGGCAAGAAAATCGAGGAGCTGGCCAACGTGCTCAAGGCCAAGGGCGCGCCGGTGCTCTGGGTCGGTCTTCCCGCCATCCGCGGGCAGAAGGGTACGGCGGACATGCTGTTCCTGGATTCGCTCTACCGTGAAGGCGCAGCCAAGGCCGGCATCACCTATGTCGACGTCTGGGACGGTTTTGTCGACGACGCCGGCCGCTTCCTTCAGAAGGGTCCGGACTTCGAAGGTCAGATTCGTCAGCTCCGCAGCTCTGACGGCGTCTATTTCACAAAACCCGGCGCGCGCAAGCTCGCGCACTATGTCGAGCGCGAGATCACGCGCCTGCTTGCGGGCCGCTCCGGTCCGATCGCACTGCCGAGCGAGCCGGCGACGCCCGACACCAGCGCCGAGCCCGGCAAGCCCGCGCCGCGGCCGCTGGCCGGACCGATCGTGCCGCTGGTCGCGGCCTCGATCTCGACCGATCAATTGCTGGGCGGGCCAGGCTCGCGTCCGGCCGCGGTCGATGCACTCGCTGCGAAGACGATGGTGAAAGGCGAGCCGCTGAGCGCCCCCGCCGGGCGCGCCGACGACTATGCCTGGCCGCGCCGCGAAGTCGGACGCGAGCAGGCCAAGGGCGATACGCCGATGGCGACGACGACGCCTGAGGGCAGCGCTGCTCAGGGTTCACCGGGGGCGGCCGCCGCGATCGCGCCGCCAAAGCTCGCGCCGAAGAAGCCGCAGCAGCTTCCGCCGCAGCAGCCGGCACAGGCAGCGCCGTCATTCCGGGATTTCTTCGGCTTTGGCTCTCCGCAGCCACCGCGCCAACTGGCGCCAGCCCCAGGCCCCCGCAATCCGAATCCGGCGATCCCGCGGCCGCCGGGCAATGTCGGGCGCGCGGCGGAAGTGATCCGGTAAATCGTATCTCTGATTTCGTCATTCCGGGCGCGCAGAGCGCGCGCCCCGGATGACGGGTCTAGCTGTTAGCCCTAATAGCGCCAGCGCGGCGGCGGACGGCGGGCGGGGCGCGACATCAGAAGCGCGAGTGCGAAGCCGATGCCGGCCGCAGTCAGCAGCGCGCCGAGCGGGTTGTCCTGCACCTTGCGGGCGATGGCTTGCGTGCCGTCGCGGAACGTATCGCCGCTGGCCTCATAGGCATCCTTGGCGTAGCTGGAGGCCGTGTCCGCAGCTTCGCGCGCCGCGTCCTTCGCCTGGCCGTACAGGTTCTGCACGGTGCCTGCGGCTTCCCGTGCCTTGCCTGAGGCCTGCGTTTTGGCGTCGCCCGCCATCTCGCCCACGGTGCCTTCCACGCCGCCTGCCATTTCCTTGGCTGATCCAATGATCCGATCCGCGTCCATGATAATCCTCCTCGGTGATCAGCCGAAGTAACCGATCAGAAGCAGCGCGGTTCCTTGCCATGGCCTACAGAATGAGGCCGCCATCGACGACCAGCGTCTGCCCCACGATGTAGGACGACAGCGGCGAGGCCAGGAACAGCGCCGCGCCCGCCATGTCGGCCGGCGTGCCCAATCGCCGGAGCGGGATGCGCGCGAGCGCGCCTTCGAGCCGCTTGGGATTGTCGGTGGTCACCTTCGTCATCTTGGTGTCGACCAGACCGGGCGCGATGCCGTTGACGCGGATGCCGTCCTCGGCCCAGGCCTCGCCCAGCGTACGTGTCAATCCGACAGCGCCCGTCTTCGAGGCGTTGTAGGCGGGATTGCCCATGGTGGAATGATAGGCCGCGGTCGAGGACACCATGATCAGCGCGCCCTTTGCATCCCGCAGCATGGAATGAAACCGCGTGGCGCAGGCCATCAGGCTCATCAGGTTGACCTCCACGACCTTGCGGAAGCCGGCCATCTCGAATTCGCCGCGGCGATAGAGCACCGCGCCTTGCGCGAGCACCAGGATGTCGAGCCGCTCGAAGGGTGGCTTGAACGCCTCGATCGCCCCGGCATTGCTGACGTCGAGCTGAGCGTAGGCGAGGCCAGTGAGATCGGAGCCTTCCTCAATCGAATAATCCTCGGGCCGAGCGCGCGTGCCGCAGACGGCGACATGCGCACCCCTGGCGCGAAAAGCTTGCGCAATGCCGTTGCCGATACCGCTGGAACCGCCGACCACCAGCACCTGCCTGCCTGAGAAATCGAGCTCGTTTGCCATCGCGGCCTCCCGTTTGTTTTTGCTTGTTTGACCTGTCTGCGGATCGATGCCAGCCTTGTCAATCATAACAAGAACAAGCAGGGCGCGAGGAAGCAGCATGTCCGAATTCAAACAGCTCAGCCGGTCAGTAAAGGGCCTGACCGTCCTCGTCACCGGCGCGGCCAGCGGCATGGGACGCGCCACCGCGCGCGTGTTCGCCACTGAAGGTGCGAACGTTGCCCTGACCGATTATGACGAGCAAGGCGCGCATGCGGTTGCCAAGGAAATCGCGGCAAGCGGCGGAGCAGCGAGGGCGTGGAAGCTCGATGTTGCCGATGGCGACGAGATCAAGCGCGTGGTCGGCGATGTCGCGGCGCATTTCGGCGGGCTCGACATCGTCGTCAACAATGCGGGCACCTCACTGCGGGTCGCGATCGATGACGAGGCCTATGAGGACGCATGGGCCAAAGGCCTCGCCGTGATGCTGACGGCGCATCCGCGCGTGATCCGCGCCGCGCTGCCGCATTTGCGCAAGTCGAAGTGCCCGCGCATCCTCAACATCGCCTCGACCGAGGCGCTCGGCGCCACTGCCCTGCACAGCCCCTATTCGGCGGCGAAGGGCGGCGTTGCGAGCCTCACCCGTTCGCTGGCGGTGGAGCTCGGCCGCGAGGGCATCACCGTCAACTGCATCTGTCCCGGCCCGATCCGCACGGCCATCACCGATCGCATCTCGGAGGAGCACAAGACCATCTACGCCAAGCGCCGCACTGCACTCGGCCGTTACGGCGAGCCCGAAGAGGTCGCGCATGTGACGCTCAGCCTGTGCCTGCCGGCTGCCTCCTTCATCACCGGCGCGGTGATCCCGGTCGACGGCGGCCTGATGGCCCGGAACGCGTAAGAGCCATGCGCGCGGCGCGTTGACATCGCCGGACGCGGGAGGCATTTTTTTCGCAAACGGAGCGGGAAAACTGCTCACAGATGCGGGAGAAATCGCCATGACGATCGCCATCCGGCAGCTTCAGAAGCATTTTGTCGGCGAGGTTTCGGGCCTCGATTTGCGCAAGCCACTCACGGCGGATGAGGCGCGCGAAGTCGAGGCCGCGATGGACAAATATGCGGTGCTGGTCTTCCACGATCAGGACATCACCGACGAGCAGCAGATGGCGTTCGCGCTGAATTTCGGCCAGCGCGAGGATGCGCGCGGCGGCACCGTCACCAAGGAGAAGGACTATCGGCTGCAATCCGGCCTGAACGATGTCAGCAATCTCGGCAAGGACGGCAAGCCGCTGGCGAAAGACAGCCGCGCGCATCTGTTCAATCTCGGCAACTGCCTCTGGCATTCCGACAGCTCGTTCCGTCCCATCCCGGCAAAATTCTCGCTGCTGTCCGCGCGCGTGGTGAACCCGAAGGGTGGCAACACCGAATTCGCCGATATGCGGGCGGCCTATGACGCGCTCGACGACGAGACCAAGGTTGAGATCGAGGACCTCGTCTGCGAGCACTCGCTGATGTATTCGCGCGGCTCGCTCGGCTTCACCGAATACACCGACGAGGAAAAGGAGATGTTCAAGCCGGTGCTGCAACGTCTGGTGCGCACGCACCCGGTGCATCGCCGCAAATCGCTGTACCTCTCATCGCATGCCGGCAAGGTCGTCGGCATGAGCGTGCCGGAGGGCCGTCTATTGCTGCGCGATCTCACCGAGCACGCGACGCAAGCAGAGTTCGTCTACGTCCACAAATGGAAGCTGCATGACCTCGTGATGTGGGACAACCGCCAGACCATGCACCGCGTCCGCCGCTACGACCAGTCGCAACCGCGCGACATGCGCCGCGCAACGGTGGCGGGCACCGAGCCGACGGTACAGCAGCAGGCGGCGGAGTAGCGCGTCATTCACGATGCCTGGTCATCGCCCGGCTTGATCCGGGCGATCCAGTACTCCGAGACGGTTGTGATCGCGCCGATAGGCTGCGGCGTACTGCATGCCCCCGATCAAGCCGGGGCATGACAGCGAGGGTGACGTACGACACCGGACGACGGCTAACAACTACGCGTGCCCGGCCTCGTTGGAGAGCATGCCGGGATCAATGCCGATTTTCTGCAAAGCGCGGTTGTATTTGTCGTCGACGTCGTCGCCGAAGATCAGATCCGCGTCCGCGTCGCAATGCAGCCAGCCGTTGCTCTGGATCTCGGTTTCGAGCTGGCCCGGCGCCCAGCCGGCATAGCCGAGCGCAAGGATGGCGTGCTTGGGGCCGGAGCCGTTGGCGATCGCGCGCAGGATGTCGACGGTCGCGGTGAGGCAGACGCCGTCGTCGATCCGTAGCGTCGCGTTCTCGATGTAGAAGTCGCTGGAATGCAGCACGAAGCCACGGCCGGTGTCGACAGGACCGCCGCGCAGCACCTTCATGCTTTCGGCATTTTCAGGCAGCTTGATGTGCTCGCCCTTCTTGATGATGCCGAGCTGCATCAGGAGCTCGGGGAAATCGATGGAGCCCGCGGGATGATTGACAATGATTCCCATCGCGCCTTCGGCGGAATGGGCGCAGAGATAGATCACGGAGCGCTCGAAACGGGGATCGCCCATCACCGGCATTGCAATCAGGAGTCGGCCGTCGAGATAACCGGCCGAATTGGGGAGCGCGGGGCCTGCGCTGCGGGTGCTGTCGCCCGTCCTCTTGCCTGTAGGAGCCATGGTGAAGCACTCCGGTTTCAATTCCTATCCTGATGTCGGGCCCGGCCGCTGTCAAATCAAGGCTTGCAGAGACCTGGTCCAGATGCATCCATCACAAGCAATTCAATGGTTTGCCCTGGGGCGCCCCTGTAAAGACGTGCCATGACCAGCATAGTTCCCCTGCGTGCGGCGATTGGCGTCGCGACAACCCTGATCGGAGCGTCGCTGGCATTCGCAGCCCGTGCCGACGACGCTTCGCCGTGGCAGCGCGACGGACATTCCGCAGTGCGGCTGGTTGCGGGCTCGCGCAGCGGCGCTGTCCTGCTTGGCGGTATCGCGTTCCAGCTCCAACCGGGATGGAAGACCTACTGGCGCGTGCCCGGCGACTCCGGCGTTCCGCCGCGGTTCGACTTCTCCAAGTCGGACAATGTCGAAGCGGTGACCGTGATGTGGCCGGCGCCGCTGAAGTTCGACGACGGCGCGGGCGGCCATTCGATCGGCTACCGCGACCAGATCGTGCTGCCCCTGCGCATCGTCGCCAAGGCCGCCGACAAGCCGGTGACCTTGCGCGCCGAGATCAACTATGCAGTGTGCGAGAAGCTCTGCATTCCCGTCGAAGCCCGCGCCGAACTCGGCTTCAACAGCGTCGCCTCGACCGAGGACGCCAATCTGCGCGCGGCGCTGGACACCGTGCCCAAGCCGGCCAATATCGGCGATCCCAATCCGCTTACCATCCGCGACGTCAAGCGCGAGGGCAACAAGGTGGTCGTCGACGTGGTCGCGCCGGCGGACGCGCGCAACGTCAATCTGTTCGTGGAAGGGCCGACGCCCGATTGGGCGCTGCCGATTCCGGCCCCGGTCCATCACAGCCCGCCGGACGTGAAGCGATTTTCCTTCGAGCTCGACGGGCTGCCGCCGGGCGCCAAGCCCGACGGTGCGGCGCTGAAGTTCACGCTGGTGGGACCGGACAAGTCGTACGAGTTCAACACGAACTTGGAGTAGCGTCGTCCCAACCCGAGCCGTGGTCCGGGAAAAGCGCAGCGAATCGGAGCGCGGACCCACTACCTCAGGGAGTAGTGGTGGCGCGAACTCGTCGCCCCGAGCCTTCGTCCAACTTCTCCCTGGGGCAACGAGTCCTGGCCTTCGCCTGGCCTTCCGGGACGACGTTGCGGTTTCTACAGCACGCCCACCCAACCGAATCTTAACGAGTGGTTGCTAATTCCCGGGCCTGCCGCAGTATGCGGACGGGGAACTCAATTGGCCGTGATGGATGCACAACCCGCAACGACCGGACCAGCCGGGTTGATCGCGCGGCTGCGCGGCAGGCTGACGGGCGGCTCGAGCGAGGCCTCGCTGACGCGGCGGCTGGCCGCCACCATCTTCGTCATCCGCGTCATCAGTGCAGGCCTCGCCTATGTCTCGCAGATTCTGCTCGCGCGCTGGATGGGCACGTCCGACTACGGCATCTATGTCTATGTCTGGACCTGGGTGCTGCTGCTCGGCAGCATGATGGATTTCGGCATCTCCGCTTCCGCGCAAAAGATCATTCCGGAGTACCGCGCCAGCGGCGCGCACGCGTTGCTGCGCGGCTTTCTCTCCGGCAGCCGCTGGCTCACCTTTGCCGCCTCCGCGCTGGTGTCGCTCGGCCTTGCCGGCATCGTCAGGCTGCTGTCACCCTGGATCGATCCGGCCGAGGTGCTGCCGCTCTATATCGGCTGCATGACGCTGCCGGCCTTCGTGGTCGCCAACACCCAGGACGGCATCGCGCGCTCGCACGACTGGATGCAGCTCGGCCTGATGCCGCAATTCATCATTCGCCAGGCGCTGATCATCGGCATCACGGCGTGCGCCTTCCTGCTCGGCTATCATCTCGGCGCAGTCGCAGCGATGGTCGCGAGCCTAGGGGCGGTGTGGATCGCGATGGCCGGGCAGATGGTGGTGCTGAACCGCAAGCTCGCCGATCACATCGAGCCGGGCCCCAAGGCCTACGACATCGGCGGCTGGCTGGCCGTCTCGCTGCCGATCCTGCTGGTGGAGAGCTTCTACCTGCTGCTGTCCTACACCGACGTGCTGGTGCTGCAGCAGTTCCGCCCCTCCGACGAGGTCGGCGTCTATTTCGCCGTGGTGAAGACGCTGGCGCTGGTTTCCTTCATCCACTACGCGATGTCGGCGACGACGGCGCATCGCTTCGCCGAATACAACGCAAGCGGCGACAAGGCGCGGCTGTCGGCCTATGTGACACACGCCATCAGCTGGACGTTCTGGCCGTCGCTGGCGGCGACCATCGTGCTGCTTGCGTTCGGCAAGCCGCTGCTCTGGCTGTTCGGGCCGCAATTCACCGTTGGCTACGATATCATGTTCGTCGCCGCGATCGGGCTGGTGGTGCGCTCTGCAATCGGGCCGGTGGAGCGGCTGCTCAACATGCTTGGCCAGCAGAAGATCTGCGCGCTCGCTTATGCGCTGGCTTTCGTGATGAATGTCGTGCTCTGCATCGCGCTGGTACCGCGCTACGGCGGCCACGGCGCCGCGGCCGCGACCTCGATCTCGCTCACCTTCGAGACGGTGCTCCTGTTCTGGATCGTGCGGCAGCGCCTCGGCCTGCACGTGCTGGCGTTTGGCAAATAGGGACCCGCGACCCTGCCCCCGGGGAACGGCGCGTTCGCAGCATGCCTGGGAACGAAGCGAAATTCCTACCGATTTGCCGTCCGCAGCATGATTTTTCTTATTGGACCCAGGCAGTTGCATGCGGGAGGAATTTCATTCTACGTCGTGTTGCTCAACCGACGAGATCCACCTAAGATTCCCCGGACATGTTTGATCCACTCTACGTCGCCTCTGGATTCGGCGTCGGCTTGCTCGTCGGCATGACCGGCGTTGGCGGCGGTTCGTTGATGACGCCGCTGCTGATCCTGCTGTTCGGCATTCATCCCTCCACGGCGGTCGGGACCGACCTGCTCTATGCCGCCGCCACCAAGACCGGCGGCAGCGTGGTGCATGGCTGGTCGCGTAGCGTGCACTGGCCGGCGGTGCTGCGACTCGCCTGCGGCAGCATTCCTGCGAGCGCGGTGACGCTGCTGGTGCTGTGGAAGCTCGACCTCAGAAGCGATTCCGAGCGTAGCCTCGTCAATCTCGTGCTGTGCTTCGCGCTGATCCTGACTGCGACGTCGCTGATCTTCCGCAAGGCGATCATGGATCGCTACCGCAAACGCCTCGAGCAGGTCGACGAGCGCACCACCGCGATCGCGACCGTGATCACCGGAATCGTGCTCGGCGTGCTGGTCTCGATCTCGTCGGTCGGCGCCGGCGCGGTCGGCGTCACTGTGCTCCTGCTGCTCTATCCGCGCCTGCCGATGGCGAGCATCGTCGGCTCAGACATCGCCCATGCGGTGCCGCTGACGCTGGTTGCCGGCATCGGACACTGGGCGCTCGGTGACGTCGACTGGGCGCTGATGGGCGTGCTGCTGCTGGGCTCGCTGCCAGGCATCATCGTGGGCAGTTTTAGCGCAACGCGCGTGCCCGAGACGGTGCTGCGCCTGACGCTGGCGAGCGTGCTGTTCGTGGTCGCCGGCAAGATCATGTTCGCGGAATTGAATTTGTCATCGGCGATCGTGACGGCGCTAGCGTGGACGCATTAGCCAGAGACCGCGCCCCACTCTCACTGTCATCGCCCGGCTTGACCGGGCGATCCAGTATTCCGAGAAAGCTGTGATTGAATCGATAGGCCGCGGCGTACTGAATGCCCGGCCAAGCCGGGGCATGACAGCGAGCTAGCTGAACCGCGCGAACTACTCCGCGGTCCAGCCGCCGTCGATCGACAGATTGCTGCCGGTGATCTGCGCGGCATCGTCGCTGCACAGGAACAGGGCGAGCGCGGCAACCTGCTCGGAGGTGACGAACTCCTTGGTCGGCTGCGCGTCGAGCAGCACGTCGTTGATGACCTGCTCGCGCGTCAGATTGCGCGCCTTCATCGTGTCGGGGATCTGCTTCTCCACCAGCGGCGTCCAGACATAGCCCGGGCTGATGCAGTTGCAGGTGATCTTGTGGGTCGCGACCTCCAGCGCCACGGTTTTGGTGAGACCGGCGATGCCGTGCTTGGCCGACACGTAAGCCGATTTGAAGGGCGAGGCGACGAGTGAGTGTGCAGACGCCGTGTTGATGATGCGGCCCCAGCCCTTCTTCTTCATGCCGGGCACGGCGGCACGGATGGCATGGAAGGCCGACGACAGGTTGATGGCGATGATCTGGTCCCACTTCTCGAGCGGAAACTCCTCGATCGGCGAGACGAACTGGATGCCGGCATTGTTGACGAGAATGTCGACCGAGCCAAACGTCTTCTCGCCCAGCGCGATCATCCCGGTGATCTCGGCGGGCTTGGTCATGTCGGCGGGCGAGTAGATCACCTTGACCTTGAACTCGGATTCGATCTTGGTGCGCTCCTTCTCGATGTCCTCGGGCGAGCCGAAGCCGTTGATGACCACGTTGGCCCCGGCGGCGGCGAAGGCGCGTGCGTAAGCGAGCCCGATGCCGCTGGTCGACCCGGTCACGACGGCGTTCTTGCCTGACAGACTACCCATTCTATTCGCTCCTTTTTGCCGGGGGTGCGGTGACGTCCCCCGTGAGATCGTAGGTCACCATGGTCTCGCCGGACTGCGGCTTCTCGAGCCAATCCTTGTGGCGCATCGACAGATGCACGTCGCGCACCCCGGCTTCCCAATGCTCGACCATGGCGACATGCGAGAAGTCGTAATCCTTGGACGAGGATTCGTAGTTCTTGCTGCGATAGATCAGATGCACCACCGTGACGGTGCTTTCGCGCGAGGCTTTCGCGAGGAATTCGACGGACGGATCGTTCTTCAGGTAATCCGGCAACTTGCTGATGAGATCTCGCACGGCCCTGCGGGCATTGTGCAGCTGCTTGTTCTTGTCGGTGTTCATCCGCGTGCGGCTGGAATAGCGGATGTCTTTCTCGCGCTCGGCGGCCTCGAGCAGCGAGGTCGGCAGATCGCCGCGCGCGGAAAACAGGTCGACCTGGAAGATCAGCATGTCGCGGTCGACCTCGGCATCGAGCACGTAGTCGAGCGGTGTGTTGGAGGCGATGCCGCCGTCCCAGTAATGCTCGCCCTCGATCACGACGGACGGAAAGCCCGGCGGCAGCGCGCCGGAGGCCATGATGTGCTCGGGCCCGATGGTCTTGCCGAGCTTCTTGAACGCGTAATTGTCGAAATATTTGAAGTTGCCGGAGGTGACGCCGACCGCGCCGACGGACAAGCGCGTCTTCAGATCGTTGATGCGGTCGAAATCGACCAGACGCTCCAGCGTTTTCTTGAGCGGCGCGGTGTCGTAATAGCTTTCCGCCTCGGGGTGCCCCGGTGGCCAGAGCGGCGCCGGCGGAACGCGGGGTACGAAGAAGCCGGGCACACCGAAGGTCGCGATCAGCGCTGCGCTCGTCGAATTGAACAGCTCGCGGCTGCGATCGCTCTTGCCGATCGGCTTCCACGGCACCGGCGCCGACACCATCTCCCAGAATTCCTTCAACCGCTTGACGCGGGTGTGGCCCTCATTGCCGGCGATGATGGCTGCGTTGATAGCACCGATCGAGATGCCGGCGACCCATTCCGGCTCGAAGCCGTAGCCGCATAGCGCCTGGCAGGCGCCGGCCTGATACGAGCCGAGCGCGCCACCGCCCTGGAGGACCAGGACGCGTTGCGCATTCGCGGGGATGCTGGCGGTATCAGGACGATGATCTGTCATGAGGGAACAATAGCAAAAGGCAAGCCACCGTGGCGACACTCCGCCGCGGCGTCAATGCATCCGGGATCAAGTCTGGCTTATCGAGGGTCCGCCGAAGCCAAGATCATGGTCCAGAACACCTTGTATTTGGTGCCGGGAGCATAGCCCGCTGCGATGCCAAGTTTTGTGACACCGCTTTTGAGCATGTTAGCGCGGTGGGGTGGCGAGTCGCGCCAGCCGGAAAACGCTTCGGCCAGCGTATGATAGCCGGCCGAGACGTTCTCGACCGCCACGGTGGCGGGATAGCCGCCGGCGGCGAGCCGCTTGGCGAGCGGCGCGCGAACGTCGTGGTCCATCTTGTTGGCGGCCGCCATAGCCTGGGACTGGGATTCGGCGAGCCGCATCAGATCGGAGTCGATCACGACGGTGCCGAGCCCGTTGTTCTGGCGATATTGCGAGATCATCACGGCGGCGGCCTGCGCATCGAGCTTGGCGCCCGGGACCGCCATGTCGGTATACATGGACGGCTGCTGGACCGGCGCTTCGTTGCCGGCGCAGCCGGCTAGAAGCAAAGTGATGGATATTGCGGCCGCAGCGCGCATGAATCGGGTCCCCAAATGAGGGGCCGTTGTTGCATATCAACCGTGGCTGAAAGGTGAATTTTGGGGAAAATTTGACCCGACGAGGCGGCTCAAGCGCCCGCAAATATGCGGTAGCGGCGCGGCTCCAGCCCAATCGTGTCGCCGGCGCGCAGTTCCTTGTCGCGGGGGGCGTCGATCTCGATGGTCTCGCCACCTGATAGCGCGACCTCGGCGCGCTGCACGGGACCGAAATTGCGGACATGCCGAATCGCGCCCTCGAAGGCGCCGCTGCCGGGCGGGCCCACCAGCATGTCGTGTCGCCGCACGAACAGTTTTGACGCGCCAGGCGCAAGCCCGTCCGCGGCAAGCCGCAGCGGCCGGTCGCCGAGCCTGATCACGCCGCCCTCGACCTGGATCGGCAGCTCGATGGATTCGCCGATGAAGCCGTGGACGAAGGCGGTCGCCGGACTTTCGTAGACGTCGTCGGGCGAGCCGATCTGCTCGATTCTGCCCTTGTCCATCACAACGACGCGGTTGGCGACTTCCAGCGCCTCTTCCTGGTCATGGGTGACGAAGATCGAGGTGACGTTGATCTCATGATGCAGTGAGCGCAGCCATCGGCGCAGCTCTTTGCGCACCTTGGCATCGAGCGCGCCGAAGGGTTCGTCGAGCAGCAGGATGCGCGGCTCGATTGCGAGCGCGCGGGCGAGCGCGATGCGCTGGCGCTGACCGCCGGAGAGTTGGCTCGGATAGCGGTCGGCAAGCCAGTCGAGCTGCACGAGATCGAGCAGCTCCTTCACCCGCGTACGGATCGTGGCCTCGTCCTTGCGAACTGCGCGCGGCTGCACGCGCAGGCCGAAGGCGACGTTCTCGAACACCGTCATGTGGCGGAACAGCGCATAGTGCTGGAACACGAAGCCGACATGCCGTTCGCGCGCGCCCTGCGCCAGCGCGTCCTCGCCGTTGAAGGAGACGTCGCCAGCGTCGGGCCAGTCGAGGCCGGCGATGATCCGCAGCAGCGTGGTCTTGCCGGAGCCGGAGGGGCCGAGCAGCGCCAGCAGCTCGCCGTTGTCGACCTTAAGATCCACGCCGTCGAGGGCTTTAAAGCTGCCGAACTTCTTGACGAGATTCTTGACTTCAATGGTCACGGGGCTCGTGTCCTTCGTTCAGGTGACGTTCGAGAACAGCTTTTGCGATCAGCGTGATCAGCGCCAGCATCGCCAGCAGCGAGGCGATCGCAAACGCGGCGACGAACTGGTACTCGTTGTAGAGGATCTCGACCAAGAGCGGCATGGTGTTGGTCTCGCCGCGGATATGTCCGGAGACGACCGAGACAGCGCCGAACTCGCCCATCGCGCGGGCGTTGCAGAGCAGGACGCCGTAGAGCACGCCCCATTTGATGTTGGGCAGCGTGACCCGGAAGAAGGTTTGCAGACCCGAGGCGCCGAGCGAGATCGCGGCCTCCTCCTCCTGCGTGCCCTGCTCCTGCATCAGGGGGATCAGTGCGCGCGCCACGAATGGGAAGGTCACGAAGGTGGTGGCGAGCGCAATGCCGGGCACCGCGAACAGGATCTGGATGTCGTGCTCACGCAGCCAGCTGCCGAAATAGCCCTGCGCGCCGAACAGCAGCACGAAAACGAGGCCCGAGATCACCGGGCTGACGGAGAACGGCAGGTCAATCAGCGTAATCAGAAAGGTCTTGCCCTTGAAATCGAACTTGGCGATGGCCCAGGCGGCGACGAGGCCGAACACGAGATTGAGGCCCACTGAAATCGCGGCGACCAGCAGCGTCAGCCTGATCGCAGCCAGCGCTTCCGGTTCGGCGAGCGCAGTGAGATAGGCGATGCCCCCCTTCGAGAGCGCCTGTGCGAACACCACGACCAACGGCAGCACGACGAAGACGGTGAGGAAGGTCATCGCCAGCGCGATGATGGTGATGCGCACCGCCCTTGGCTCGGTGCGAAGGCTGTCGCGCGCGGCAGCCGCATGGGCACGTGCCTTGGCGTCGGGGGCCGGGAGAGAGACCGAATCTGCAATCTGCATCGTCATGGTCGGCCCTTAGCGCTCCGGAATCCGGCTCTGTGCCCAGCGCTGGAGCCGGTTCACAGCGAAGATGATGACGAAGGAGACGACGAGCATGACCACCGCGATCGCAGTCGCATCCGCGTAGCGGAATTCGGAGAGCCGGATCACGATCAAGAGCGGCGCGATCTCGGAGATGTTAGGCAGATTGCCGGCGATGAAGATCACCGAGCCGTATTCGCCCACCGCACGCGCGAAGGCGAGCGCAAGGCCCGTGAGCAGCGCCGGTGCGAGTGACGGCAGGATCACGCGGATGATGGTTTGCCAGCGGCTGGCGCCCAGACTGCCCGCGGCCTCCTCGATCTCGGGGTCGAGATCCTGGAGCACCGGCTGCACCGTGCGCACCACGAAGGGAATGCCGATGAAGATCATGGCGACGAAGATGCCGACCGGCGTGAATGCGACCTTGATGCCGAGCGCCGCGAGCGGGCCACCGAGCCAGCCCTTCTCGGCGAACAGCGCGGTCAACGCGACGCCGGCGACCGCAGTCGGCAGCGCGAAGGGCACGTCGACAATGGCATCGAACAGCCGCCGGCCGGGAAAGCGGTAGCGCACCAGCGCCCAGACGATGATGCTGCCCATCACGAGATTGACGCAGGCGGCCGCAAAGGCGAGGCCGAAGGAGACGCGGAGTGCGTTCAGCGTGCGGCGACTGGAAAGGATATTCCAGAACTGTTCCGGGCTCAGCTCGAGCGACCTCAGGAACAGACCGGCGAGCGGAATCAGGATGATGACGGACAGCCAGGAAAGCGTCAGCCCCATGGTGAGACCGAAGCCCGGCAATGTCCGGCGTCTTGCTGCGAGTGCGCTCACCAGGCCCCCTGCTAAAAGCCTCCTAAGACGGCGCTCGATCAGTTCTTGTAGATCTGATCAAAGACGCCGCCGTCGGCAAAATGTTCCCGCTGCGCCTTGGTCCAGCCGCCAAAGACGTCGTCGATCGTGAACAGCTCGACCTTGGCGAAGGCACTTTCGTACTTCTTGGCGACCTCGGCATCGCGCGGGCGGTAGAAATTGCGCGCGGCGATCTCCTGCCCCTCTTTGGTATACCAATACTGGAGATAGGCGTCGGCGGCGTTGCGCGTGCCTTTTTTATCGGCAACTTTGTCGACGATGGTGACCGGCGGCTCGGCGAGGATCGATTGCGGCGGCGCCACGATCTCGAACTTGTTCGCGCCGAACTCCTTCAGCGCGAGAAACGCCTCGTTCTCCCAGGCGAGCAGCACGTCGCCGACGCCACGCTCGACGAACGTCACGGTGGCGCCGCGTGCGCCGGTATCGAGCACCGGCACCTGCTGATAGAGCTTTCCGATGAAGTCCTTGGCCTTGTCGGCCGAGCCGAACTTTTTCTGCGCAAAGCCCCACGCTGCGAGGTAATTCCAGCGCGCGCCCCCTGATGTCTTCGGGTTCGGCGTGATCACGGCGACGCCCGGTTTGATCAAATCGTCCCAGTCCTTGATGCCCTTGGGATTGCCCTTACGCACCAGAAAAACGATGGTCGAGGTGTAGGGTGATGAATTTTGCGGCAGCCGCTTCTGCCAATCGGCTGTGGTGAGGCCTTTGGCGGCGATCGCGTCGATGTCATAGGCGAGCGCGAGCGTCACCACATCGGCCTGCAATCCGTCGATCACCGCGCGCGCCTGCGAACCGCTGCCGCCATGCGACTGCTTGATCTCGACGCTCTTGCCGGTTTCCTTCTGATAGGCGGTCGCGAACGCCTTGTTGAACTCGACATAGAGCTCACGCGTCGGATCGTATGACACGTTCAGCAGATTGATGTCAGCGGCGAGAGCCGAGCTTGCCCAGAGGAGTCCTGCAGCGAGCGGAACGATACGGCGCATCATGTCCATCTCCATTCACTTCGGCGACGTCGATGTCAGCGAAGGCGTGCAGGCATAACTCGGGTCGAAACGCTCTTAAGTCAACGGAACCGGATTTTCTTGTTCGTGGCGTGGCAGCGTAACCGTGCTACGAAGTCTTCATCGTGTGAATGCCGCATTCTGTCTTGGCTCGGCCGCGCCAGCGGCCGGCGCGTAAATCCTCGCCTTCGGCCGTTCTGCTGGTGCAAGGCATACACCCAACCGACAGGAAACCGGAGGCGACGAGAGGGTGACGCGGCAATTTGGCGCGGACGAACATCGCCTCGAGTTCCTCGCGCGAGACATTGGCAAAGGGATTGAACTTCAATCGGGCGCCATCGTTCTCGACGACCGGAATGTCGGCGCGGGCATTGCCCTGGAAACGCTTGCGGCCGTTGAGCCAGGCATCGAACGGCTTCAGCGCACGCGCCAGCGGCTCGACTTTACGGATGCGGCAGCACGCGTCGGGATCGGAGAACCAGAGGTCGCGGTCGGGATCCTCGCGCGACAGCGTCTCCTCGGCGGGCTGGACCGAACGGACGTCCTTCAGGCCCAGCGTCGCGATCAAGGTGTCGCGATAGGCGAGCGTCTCCTCGAACAACCAGCCGGTGTCGAGAAAGATCACCGGGATCGCCGAATCGACGTCCGCCATCACTTTCAGCAGCGTCGCCGATTCCGTACCGAAGGACGATACCAGGGCGAGCTTGTTGCGTCCGACCGCCTTCAGCGCCGCAGCGATGACCTCTGCGGGTGAGGCATCGCGCAAGCTCCGATCGAGCTCGTCCGCCGGGGGCAGCGCAGAGATGGATGAAACCTGGGGCGCGATCGCGTTCACGTGCCGACACCTTCGGAATGGCGCAACTGCATGCGCCGGTGCAGGGCCGTGATGCGGCCGTCGCCAGTCGGCTGGTAGAACACCGAATAGCGCTTGGCGGTCTGCATGAACGCTTCCGCGTCGGCCTGCTTCTTGACCTCGAAGGCATCGAAGCCGGCGCGCAGCATGAACACGAACTGATCGCGCAGCACCTGGCCGGTGGCGCGCAATTCGCCGCGGTAATTGTAGCGCTCGCGCAGCAACCGGGCCTGGCTGTAGGCGCGTCCGTCACGGAAAGTCGGAAACACCAGCGCGACCGTGGCGACCTTGCTGAGATAGGGCACGAGTTCGGCGATGTCGCGATTGTTCGGCCAGATCACGCCGACCTTGCCGGCGCGCTTGAGCAAGCCTTCCGCTTCACCGAGAAAACGTTCGGCCGGCACCAGGATGTCGCCGCTCTCGGGCAGCGGGGTATCGACGGCGAGCTTGGCGAAGCCGTCGTCGACGATCTTTCCGCCGTTAACGAGTGGCATAGACGCGCTCCTTGAAGGGTTCGACGCCGAGGCGTCTCACCGTGTCTATGAACAGCTCTTCAGGCCGTTCGCGCAGCGCCAGATAAGCTTCCACGATGTCCTCGACGACGTCGGCGACCTCGTCGAACTTCACGCCGGGGCCGATCAGGGTGCCGAGCGCTGCGTTCTCGTCGGCGCGGCCGCCGATGGTGATCTGGTAGACCTCCTCGCCATTCTTCTCGACGCCGAGAATGCCGATGTGGCCGACATGGTGATGGCCGCAGGCATTGATGCAGCCGGAGATGTTGATGTGGAGACGGCCGATCAGGTTGGCGAGCTCGTGATTGGCAAACCGGCGCGTCAGCTCCTGCGCGATCGGGATCGAGCGCGCATTCGCCAGCGAGCAATAGTCGAGGCCCGGGCAGGCGATGATGTCGGTGATCAGATTGACGTTGGGCGTCGCAAGCCCGAGCTTGTCGAGCGCCTTCCAGAGCGCCGGCAGGTCGCGCTTGGCAACGTGCGGCAGCGCAAGGTTCTGCTCGTGGCCGACACGGATCTCGCCGAAGGAATATTTGTCGGCGAGGTCGGCCAGCGCGTCCATCTGCTCGGCGGTGGCATCACCCGGAGGCCCACCGGTCGGCTTCAGCGAGATCGTGACGATGGAGTAACCCTGCACCTTGTGCGGGGCCACCGAGTTCTTGCGCCACGCCTCGAAATCTGGATCGGCCGCGGCCTGGCGCAGCTCGTCAGGCATGTGCGGCAGCTTCTCGTAAGCCGGGTAGGTGAAGCGCGAGCGGATGTCCTCGATCACCTCGTCATCGATCTGGAGGGAGGAATTGCGGATGTGCTGCCACTCGTCCTCGACCTCGCGAGAGAACTTTTCGATGCCGAGCTCGTGCACCAGGATCTTGATGCGCGCCTTGTAGATGTTGTCGCGGCGGCCGTACTGGTTGTAGACGCGTAGGATCGCCTCGATGTAGCTGAGGATGTCGCGGCCATGCACGAAGTGCTTGATGGTCTTGGCGATGAACGGCGTGCGGCCGAGGCCACCGCCGACCAGAACCTCGAAGCCGGTCTCGCCCTTCTCGTTCTTGATCAGCCTCAGGCCGATGTCGTGAATCTTGATCGCGGCGCGGTCGTGGTCGGACGCGGTGATCGCGATCTTGAACTTGCGTGGCAGGAACGAGAATTCCGGATGCAGCGTGGTGTGCTGGCGGATCAGCTCCGACCAGATACGAGGATCCTCGATCTCACCGGGCGCGACGCCGGCCCACTGGTCCGAGGTGACATTGCGCATGTTGTTGCCGGAAGTCTGCATCGCATGGATGCCGACCTTGGCGAGGTCGGCCAGCGCATCCGGCAGCTCGGCGAGCTTGATCCAGTTGAACTGGATGTTCTGCCGCGTGGTGAAATGGCCGTAGCCGCGATCGTATTTGCGCGCGACATGGGCGAGTGCCCGCAGCTGGTTCGTCGCCAGCGTGCCGTAGGGAATCGCGACCCGGAACATGTAGGCGTGCAGTTGCAGGTAGACGCCGTTCTGGAGCCGCAGGATCTTGAACTCGTCTTCGGTGAGCTCGCCGGACAGGCGCCGCTTCACCTGGTCGCGGAACTCCGAGACGCGCTCATTGACGAGCGTGCGATCGATTTCGTCGTAAGCATACATAAGAGAGCGCCTTAAACCTGGGCCGGCTGTCCGATGGTGACGCCGGTGCGGCGGATCTGTTCGCGCAGATTGCCGGGCTGGACCTTGCCGTCCGCACCGACCTGCACGGGCGCGATATAGGGACCGATCGCGCCGACGTCATCGGCAACGGACTCCGCAAGCAACGCCTTCGCCTCGTCGGAGTTGCGTACGATCGCGGCTTCCGAGAGGTCCGCGGACCAGCTCTTGGCGGCGGTGCGGTAAACCACGATGCCATCCCAGGTGCGGTTGGCGGTCACGACCGAGGGGCCAGCGATTTTGATCTTCTTCTGTTCAAGCGGGGAGGTCATTCGGCTGCATCCAGGAGGTCAGAGATGATTTGCTTTGGGGTTTTCTTGGGAGTTTGGCGGCCAAGCGAGCCGGCATGCCGGACCACCTCGCCGATGATGAGAATGGCAGGACCGCCATTGGTCCGCCGCACGAGCTCGGGCAGATCGCGCAGCGTGCCGATCACGCCTTGCGCATCGGGGCGCGTGACGCGGGCGAACACGCCGACCGGAGTTTCCGGCGAACGGCCGGCGGCGAAGAGGCCGGCGCGTATGGCGGGCGCGGCGGTCGCGCCCATGTAGACCACAACAGTCATCTTGGCGTCGGTCAGCGTCGACCAGTCCACGACTTCCGCGTCGCGCGCCTTGTGCGCGGTGAGAAAGGTGATGCGGGTTGCTTCATGACGGTAGGTGAGCGGCACCTCGAAATCGGCGGCACCGCCGAGACCTGCGGTGATACCGGGAATGATCGAATAGGCGACGCCGGCGGCGCGCAGGGCTTCGATCTCTTCGCCGCCACGGCCGAACACGAAGGGATCGCCGCCTTTCAGTCGCACCACGCGCTGACCGGATTGCGCGGCCTCGATCATGCGCTTGTTGATGGCGTCCTGGCCGATGCCGGGCTTGCCGACACGGCGGCCGACGGCAACACGCGTGGTATCGCGGCGGATGCGGTCGAGAATTTCAGGCGAGACCAGCTCGTCGTGGAAGACGATGTCGGCGTCCTGCAGCGCGCGCAGCGCCTTGATGGTGAGAAGATCGGGATCGCCGGGGCCTGCCCCGACCAGCGCGACTGAGCCTTCCGGCTTGTCGGCACGCGCGAAGGCGGAGGGATCAGCGATAGCCTTTAGCGCACCGTCGGCCTCGGCCTTGCGGCCGGCGAGCACGGCGGCGCCGATCGGCCCGTCAATGACACGCTCCCAGAAGCGGCGGCGCAGCGGAAATTCAGCGATGCGCTCGTTGATGGATTTGCGGAAGCCGCCGATGAATTCGGCGAGCTCGCCGATGCGGGCGGGCAGCAGCGCCTCGATCTTCTCGCGCAGGCGCCGCGCCACCACCGGCGAGGTACCGCCGGTGCCAACCGCGACCACGACATCCCCGCGATCGACGATCGCGGGGAAAATGAAGCTGGAATGTTCGAGATCGTCCATCACGTTGACAGGCAAACCCAGCGCCTTGGCGCGAACCGACATCGCCACGCCAACATCACCCGCGCCTGCGCAGACGACGGCGATGATGCCTGAGAGATCGGCAGTAAGCGGATCGCCGGACATGATTTCGACACGCGCTGCGTCATCGGAGCTGAGGCTCAGATCACGATCGCCGTCGATCGCATGCACGCGGATCCGCGCGCCGGCAGCGGCGAGCACGCGCAGCTTGGCGCGCAAAAGCTCGCCCGCGCCGATGAGGACCACCGGACCGGCCTTGAGATCGAGAAACACCGGCAAGAACCGCATGCGATACCCGCTTCCCCACAAACGGGGTTGACTGGAATTATTTTCTATATATGTCTCGTTTCGAGCGCGCAAAGAGAAAATTTTTTCTTCTCTTCCGCAGTGCGACTATAGAATTTTCGCCTCCAAACGCAAAGTGGCAGAGATGCATCTTCTCAAGGACGATTCCGCTGCTGATCGACTGAGCAATCCGGCGCTGGCCGAGCGCGTGCGCGCGCAAGAATTTTCTGCCGAGCTTGCCCCAAGCATGGATCATCTCGACCAACTCGAGGCGCAGAGCATCTACATCTTCCGCGAGGCCTTCGCCCGTCTGAAGAAGATTGCCCTGCTGTGGTCGCTCGGCAAGGATTCCAATGTCATGATCTGGCTGGCGCGGAAAGCGTTCTTCGGCAAGATGCCGTTCCCCGCCCTTCATGTCGACACCGGCAAGAAGTTTCCCGAGATGTATCGCTTCCGCGATCACTACGGGAAGGAGTGGGATCTCGATTTGCGCGTCGAGCCCTGCCCGCCGATCGACGCCGTCGACCCGACGCTGCCGCCGGCCGCACGCTCCGCCGCGCGCAAGACCGAAGGCCTCAAGATGGCGCTCGCAAAGTACGGCTTTGACGGCCTGATCGCCGGCATTCGCCGCGACGAGGAGGCGACGCGCGCCAAGGAGCGCGTGTTCTCGCCGCGCGGATTGGAAGGCAATTGGGACGTGCGCGACCAGCCACCGGAGTTCTGGGATCATTTCAATGCCTCGCCGCCGCAAGGCGCGCATTTGCGCATCCACCCGATCCTGCATTGGACCGAGGCCGACATCTGGGCCTACACCAAGCGCGAGAACATCCCGATCATCCCGCTGTATCTCGCCAAGGACGGCAAGCGCTATCGCTCGCTCGGCGATCAGGACATCACCAATCCGGTCGCTTCGACCGCCTCGAGCATCGACGAGATCCTGATCGAGCTCGAACAGACCAAGGTGCCGGAGCGCGCGGGACGCGCGCTCGACCACGAGACCGAGGACGCTTTCGAGCGCCTGCGCGTCGCCGGCTATCTCTGATCCAAGGACGCGAGCGTCGCATGAACATGATCGTCACCACGGCTTCGCCGGCCACTCCGAACGGCACCACGCGTCCGCAAGTGCGCATCGTCATCGTCGGCCATGTCGACCACGGCAAGTCGACGCTGGTCGGCCGCCTCCTGCACGAGACCGGCAGCCTGCCCGAGGGCAAGCTCGAAATGCTGAAAGCCGTCAGCGCGCGGCGCGGCATGCCGTTTGAATGGTCGTTCCTGCTCGATGCGCTCCAGACCGAGCGCGATCAGGGCATCACCATCGACACCACGCAGATCCGCTTCCGCACCAATTCGCGCGATATCGTGCTGATCGACGCGCCCGGCCACGCCGAATTCCTGCGCAACATGATTACCGGCGCCTCGCAGGCCGACGGCGCGGTGCTGATCATCGACGCGCTCGAAGGCGTGCGCGACCAGACCCGGCGCCACGGCTATCTGCTGCATCTCTTGGGCGTGAAGCAGGTCGCGATCGTCGTCAACAAGATGGACCGCGTCGACTTCTCCGCCGAGCGCTTCAAGGACATCAGCGACGAGATCTCGGCACATCTGAGCGGCCTCGGCGTGACGCCGACGGCGGTGATCCCGATTTCCGCCCGCGACGGCGACGGCGTTGCGATGCGCACCGACCGGATCGGCTGGTACAAGGGCCCGACCGTGGTCGAGGCGCTCGACGGGCTTGAACCGGCGCGGCCGCTGGAAGCGCTGGCGCTGCGCCTGCCGGTGCAGGCGATCTACAAGTTCGACGACCGCCGCATCGTCGCGGGCCGGATCGAATCCGGCAGCCTCATTGCGGGCGACGAGATCGTGATCATGCCGGCCGGCAAGATCGCAAAGATCAAGACGGTCGAGAGTTGGCCGGTGACGCCGGTCGCAGGCCGGCACGGCGCCGGCCGCTCGGTCGGCATCACGCTCGACCGCGAATTGTTCCTCGAGCGCGGCGACATCATCGCGCATGCAGGCAGCGCACCGCGCGAGACGCGGCGGCTGCGCGCGCGCATCTTCTGGCTGCACGACAAGCCGCTCGCCAAGGGCGACCAGCTCCTGGTCCGCTGCGGGCCGAAGGAAAGCCGCGCCACCGTGGTCGCGATCGAAAAGGCGGTCGATCCCGGCGAATTGTCGAGCGTCGAGAACAAGGCGATCGGCCGCAACCACGTCGGCGAGATCGACATTTCGCTTTCGAATCCGATCGCAACGGATCCCTATACCGAGAATCCGCGCACCGGCCGGCTCGTGATCGAGGTTTCCGGGCGCATCGCCGGCGGCGGCCTGGTGCTGTCGGTCGACGCCGGCCAGCGCGCCATGCCGGTCGACATCGTGCCGGTGGAATCGGCGCTGCGCTCGGACGAGCGCTCCGCGCGCTACCGCCACAACGGCGCGGTGGTCTGGCTCACCGGCCTGCCTGCCTCCGGCAAATCGACCCTGGCGAAAGCGCTGGAGCGGCGCCTGTTCAGCAATGGCGGCTCGCCGGTCCTGCTCGACGGCGACACGCTGCGCGCCGGGCTCAACAGCGATCTCGGCTTCTCCGCCGCTGATCGCAGCGAGAACATCCGCCGCCTTGCGGAAGTCGCCACCCACCTCGCCCGCAACGGCCATATCGCGATCGTCGCGGCGGTCTCACCGGCGCGCGAGGATCGCGCCACCGCGCGCCGGATCGCCGACACCGCGTTCCGCGAGATCCATGTCGCAACGCCGGCTGAAGTGTGCGAGGAGCGCGACCCCAAGGGTCACTACAAGAAGGCTCGCGCCGGCACGCTGGCCTCGTTCACCGGCATTGGCAACGACTACGAGGCGCCGCAGGGGGCCGAGCTTGTGATCGATACATCGACACGGACGGTCGCCGAAGCGGCAGATGCGATCGAAGAGATGCTGAAGACCACCGGCGTGCTGTTCGACGAAGTCGTGGACCTCGCCGCGAATATTTGAGTGCTGTCGTCGCCCGGCTCGACCGGGCGACCGAGCCTTCCAGAGACAGCGCTGGGATACGGAGAAGCCGCGGCGTACTGGATTCCCCGCTTTCGCGGGGAATGACAGCGGTGCGCTGAGCCCACCTCACCTTGACATTTTGACAAAGGCCCGGGGTCTTCTCACGGCCTTGATTTTGGGGCTAATAGGCCCCCGAGAGCTGCCCTATGGGCGCATTTTGCTGCTGACGGGTGAAAAGCAGCCAAAAACAGCCATTTCCAACAAGAAAGCCCATCATGAAACGCGTCGATGCCCACGGATTGAAGATCGCTCCCGTCCTGTTCGATTTCATCGCCAAGGAAGCGGCCCCGAAAACAGGGATCGCGCCGGATGCGTTCTGGGCCGGGCTTGCCGGCATCATCAAGGAGCTGGGGCCGAAAAACCGGTCGTTGCTCGCGTTCCGCGACACGTTGCAGGCCAAGATCGACGACTGGCACCGGGCCAACAAGGGCAAGGCGTTCGACCTCAACGCCTATACCGCCTTCCTGAAGGAGATCGGCTATCTCGTTCCGGAGCCGGCGACGCAGAAGGTCGAGACTGCCAATGTCGACGAGGAGATCGGCAAGATCTGCGGTCCGCAGCTCGTCGTGCCGCTCACCAATGCGCGCTATGCGCTGAACGCGGCGAATGCGCGCTGGGGCTCGCTCTATGATGCCTTCTATGGCACCGACGCGATTCCGCATGATCCGTCCGAGAGCGGCAAAGGCTACAACAAGGCGCGCGGCGACAAGGTGATCGCCAAGGCCAAGGCGTTCCTCGATACCGCCGTGCCGCTCGCGACCGGCAGCCACACCGACGTCACGGCCTATAGCGTCGTCGCGGGCCAGCTCGCGGTGAAACTGAAGAGCGGCAACGCCACCGCGCTGAAGAACGCGGCGCAGTTCGCAGGCTTCCAGGGTGATGCGGCCGCACCGTCCGCCGTGCTGCTCGTCAACAACGGCCTGCACGTCGAGGTCAAGATCGACCGCAGCAGCGCGATCGGGAAAGACGATCCGGCCGGCGTCGCCGACATGATCATGGAGGCCGCGGTCTCCACCATCCTCGACATGGAGGACTCCGTCGCCGCGGTCGACGCCGAGGACAAGGTGCTGGTCTACCGCAACACGCTCGGCCTGATGAACGGCACGCTGTCGGCCGATTTCGAGAAGGGCGGCAAGACGCTGACGCGCTCGCTCAACGCGGACCGCAGCTACAGGACGCCCGATGGCAAGGGCGAGCTCAAGCTGCACGGCCGCAGCCTGCTCCTGATGCGCAATTGCGGTCACCACATGTTCACCGACGCGGTGCTGGACGAGAAGGGCGAGGAGATTCCGGAGGGCCTGCTCGATGCCGCCGTATCGGGCCTGCTCGCCATTCACGACCTCAAGGGCAATTCCAAGGTCAGGAACAGCCGCACCGGCTCGGCCTATATCGTCAAGCCGAAGATGCACGGCCCCGACGAGGTGTCGCTGACCTGCGAGATTTTCGACCGTGTCGAGAAGATGCTGGGCCTGTCCGAGAACACGCTCAAGGTCGGCATCATGGACGAGGAGCGGCGCACCACCGTCAACCTCAAGGCCTGCATCCAGCGCGCGTCCAAGCGCATCATGTTCATCAACACCGGCTTCCTCGATCGTACCGGCGACGAGATCCACACCTCCATGGAAGCGGGCCCGATGATCCGCAAGAACGAGATGAAGGCGCAGGCCTGGATCAAGGCTTATGAGGACTGGAACGTCGACATGGGCCTGATCGACGGCCTGCCCGGACATGCCCAGATCGGCAAGGGCATGTGGGCCGCGCCCGACAAGATGGCGGACATGCTGGCGCAGAAGCTTAGCCACCCGCAGGCCGGCGCCACCACCGCCTGGGTGCCCTCGCCGACGGCGGCGACGCTGCACGCGCTGCACTATCACCAAGTCAACGTCATCGCGCGCCAAGAGGAACTGGCCAAGGGCGGCCCGCGCGCAAAACTGTCGGACATCCTCACCATCCCGGTGTCGAAGTCGAACTGGGCGCCTGACGACGTCAAGCAGGAGATCGACAACAATTGCCAAGGTATTTTGGGCTATGTGGTGCGCTGGATCGACCAGGGCGTCGGCTGCTCGAAGGTGCCCGACATCCACGATGTCGGCCTGATGGAAGACCGCGCCACTTTACGCATCTCCAGCCAGCATCTCGCCAATTGGCTGCACCAGGGCGTCATCACCGAAGCGCAGGTGATGGAATCCTTGAAGCGCATGGCCGTCGTCGTCGACAAGCAGAACGCAGGCGATTCGATCTACAAGCCGATGGCGCCCGCCTTCGACGGCGTCGCCTTCAAGGCAGCCTGCGACCTCATCTTCAAGGGCCGCGAGCAGCCGAACGGTTACACCGAGTACATCCTCACCGCGCGCCGCCGCGAGGCGAAGGCAGCGGGTTAAATAGCTCGGTTCGAAGGGCGAAACCGTCCCGGCGCGCAGCGGAACGGCTGCGCGCTGCTTGCGTTGTAGGGCCATCAACTCGATGGAGATGGTCATGGACTGGAATCGCATCGAAGGAAACTGGAAGCAGTTCAAGGGATCGGCCAAGGAGAAATGGGGCAAGCTCACTGACGACGACCTCAGCTCGATCGAGGGACGCCGCGAGCAGCTCGAGGGCCGGCTCCAGGAACGCTATGGCAAGGCCAAGGACCAAGTTCGTCAGGACGTCGACGACTGGCTCAAGTCGCTGCATTGAGGCAGCACGAAAAAAGCCCCGGCCCAAGCCGGGGCTTTTTTGTTGGAATATCCGGAGGCCCGCTAAAACACCGCAAGATATTTCAACAACGACACGATACCGATGATGATGACGATCACGCGCGCGATCTGTTTGGCGCGACCGTCCATCGGAAGCATGTTGATGAGATAAAGGACGAGAATAACGACGAGAAAAGTGACGAGTACGCCGACCAGCATCGTGAGGACCCCCCTTCAGGCAAATTTCCAATGAGGACTTAACGCCAGTCTCTCGCTCTGGTTCCATTGCCGCAACCCACTGCAAGTTCTAGGGATTACGTAGCTCTACAATCGGGTCGCGGCCCGAGGTTTCAGCTTTCGCTCTCAGATATCTGTGCGCTCGCGCCGAGCGACGTGCGATTGCCGATGCCACCGCTCGACGGCGGAGATTGAGGCGCCAGCGGCGCCGCTCACTCAACGGCTCCCCTACTCCTTCGCCACCACCGGCACCTGACGGAATCTGGCGCGCACCGATTCCGGCAGTGGCGAGAAATTCATCGCGACGCCGCGGCGGTCGTTGGCATTGCGGTTGGCAACCACGAGACCGTTGGCCCCGGCGACGATGTCGCCCTTGCGCAAGGTGGGATCGTCCTCGATCTTGACCTGGGCGAGGCCAGCCGGATCCTTGCCGTTGCAGGTGCAGCCCACGACGATCTCGTTGCGGTAACGGAAGGCGTTCGGCAGATCGGAATAGGACTTTCCGTTCTCCGTCGTAGCGTCGTCGATATTGCTGCCGTAGACCAGCGAGGTTTCGGACGCCGGGCAGAAGCTCTTGCAGGACTTCGCCTTGCTTTCGGCATCCGTTCCTTGCGCCGGAAAATAGCGGCCGTCGCATCCGCGCACGCAATAGGCGGTGCCGCCGCCATAGGCGGCTCGCTGGCGCGGCACGTCGTATCGCGGCATGTCATCGTTCGGGAACGGCGTCCGGATCTGCGGAGGCCGCGCGCCGAACGCACCGAACAACGCCGAGAAAAAGTCCTCCGCATGCGCCGGCGGCGTCAGTGCGAGGCGAGAGAGACGATTGTGAACACGGCCGCCGCACCGCCAGTCAGCTTGCCAATCGAGCGTTTACACATCTGACCTCGCTCAATCCTAATTCAGGGCCGACGTCGTGATGTTCAGCGCCTGTCGCCCCGAAGGCAACGCGGTCACCGCAGGACGCTTGCGCACGGAATCGCCGCCGCCTTTCGCCATCAGAGGCGCGTTCTTCGGCAGCACCACGACCTTGGCGCCGACACTGACGCGGTTAAAGAGATCGATGACGTCCTCGTTGGTCATGCGGATGCAGCCGGACGAGACGAACTTGCCGATGGTGCTGGGATCGTTGGTGCCGTGGATGCGGTATTCGCTCGAGCCGAGATACATCGCGCGGGCTCCGAGCGGGTTACCCGGACCGCCCGCGACGAAACGCGGGAGATAGGGCTGGCGCGCGATCATTTCGGCCGGCGGATGCCAGTCCGGCCACTCCGCCTTGCGGCTGACGCTCTGCACGCCCGACCAGGTAAAGCCTTCGCGGCCGACGCCAACACCATAACGAATGGCGCGGCCATTGCCGAGCACGTAGTAGAGATAGGTGCTGTTAGTATCGATGACGATGGTGCCGGCCGGCTCGCTCCTGTCGAAGCTGACGATCTGCCTGCGCAGCCGGTCGGGCAGCTGGGCATCTTCGTCGGCGGCTTGCGGCGCCTCGCTTCCATAGCCCTGTGAATAGCTCTGATCCTGCGGATACGACTGCGGCCGGATCGGCGCAAAGCCGAGGGTTTGCGCACTCGCGCTGCCAAAGGGCACGGTGAACAGAACGATCGCGAAGGCAAACGCAGTGACGGCACGCGGCGAGAAGCGGCGGACGAGAGAGAAGCTTGTCATGTGCTGCCCCATTGGATGTGTGCATCCGGGTGATGCGCCAGCAAGCAACGCCATCGGGCTGATCTAAGTTCCGGCGCAGAGCGCGGCCGCGACGTCACAGTCAAGCGAGCGTTTCTTCACGAAGGCGCGATGGAACTGCTACCGCGATCGCGCGTTCTCATCTCGTAAATGGGCGCGCGGATCGCGGTTTCCGTGCGGGAGAGATATTGTGCGCGTCCTTCCCAGCGAACGTCTGCCTCCCGGCAAAAGCGAAGGTGAACCGCTTCCCGACAGCCGTAGCGAGCTGCCGCCGGTCATCCGCCGCACCGAGTTCGTCGCTTTCGCACTCGCAGGCCTGCTGCTGATTGCGGTCGTCACCGTACTCTATGTCGGAAGAGCGTTCTTCCTGCCCGTGGTAATGGCCTTCGTGATCGGCACCATGCTGTCGCCGGCGGCGAGCTTCCTGGAGCGATGCAAGGTGCCACGCGCGCTCGCCGCCGTCCTGATCGTGGTCGCTGGGACCGCGGTGGTTGCCTTCGCCCTGGCGCTGATCGCCTCACCGATTATGGAGTGGAGCACGCGCCTGCCGGAGCTCGGCGCGCAATTGAGGGACAAGCTGCACGTGTTCGACCGGCCGCTGGCGCTGTGGCGCGAGCTGCAAGGCATGGTCGGCGGCTCGGAGGCGTTCCCGAGCTTCCAGATGCCGAAGGTCGAGTGGGTGCAACCGACGCTGGAATTCCTGTCACCGACCTTTACTGAATTTCTGCTGTTCTTCGTCACCCTCATTCTGTTCATCGCAAGCTGGCGCGACCTGCGCCGGGCCATGATCATGACCTTCAGCGATCACGACGCGCGGCTGCGCACGTTGCGTATTCTCAACGAGATCGAGGTCCATCTCGGCAACTACCTGCTGACCGTCACTCTTATCAATGTCGGCGTCGGCGTCGCCACCGGCCTGATCTGCGCGCTCACCGGCATGCCCAATCCAGCCGGGCTCGGCGCGCTGGCGGCAACGCTCAATTTCATCCCGATCATCGGGCCAGTCGCGATGTTCGCCGTGCTGGTCGTGGTTGGGCTGGTCGCCTTCCCGACGATCAGCGGTGCCCTCATGGCGGCGCTCGCCTTCGGCGGCCTCACCTTCCTGGAAGGGCACTTCATCACGCCGACCATCATCGGCCGGCGGCTGGCCCTGAACGCGCTTGCGGTCCTGCTCGCGCTCGCGTTCTGGACCTGGATGTGGGGCCCGATGGGCGCGTTCCTGTCGTCGCCGCTCCTGATCGTCGGCCTGATCCTCAAGGAGCATCTGTTGCCGGCGGATTCGCCGCAGCTGCCGCAGGCCTGAGGCGGTTTCCGCAAACGGAACTTCCCCGACGACGAAACGTTCTCCGGCTATCTCAGCCGTCAACAGTTTGGAGCTCCCGATGTCCACGACCAATGCCGAAGCCGGGATGAAAGACTGGACCGACAACGCCACCAGAGAACGCCTCGAGAAGGATGTAGCAGCCGTGAAAAGCGATATCGCCGCCCTCACTGAACAAATCACCGACGCGCTCAATACCTTCGCCAATTCCAGCAGCAAGCAGGCTCGCCGCGGCTATCGCCAGGCGCGCGAGAACGTGGATTCCGCGATGGACGACATGTCCGAGCGCGGCAGCGCGATGATGGAGGCTGCGCAAGACGCCTACGGCTCGATCGAGGAGACGCTGGAAGAGGCCATCACGCAGCGGCCGCTCGCGACCGTCGGGCTCGCCCTCGGCATCGGCTTCCTGATCGGCGTCGCCTCGCGCCGGTAGGTTTGCGGAATGGATCTTGAGACGGCGACGCTGCCGCGCCGCCGATGCCGGCGTGTGGCGGCTCGGCTTGTGGGGATTTGAGGAGCAAGGCCATGTTTCAGCGCATCATCGACGGGATCAGTGCATCCACCGGGACCACTGTGCGACTGACCTCCCTTGCCGCAGGCGCGGCATTCGCGCTCTTCATCACCACGTGCTTCCTCTGCGCCGCGGCCTTCATCTTGGTGCTGGAGAAATATGGTCCGGTGCAAGCCTGCCTCGCGGGTGCCGGCGTTTTCTTTCTGCTTACCTTGGCCGCAGCAGTGAGCTATTGGGCCTATAAGCGGCAGTTGCGCAAGCAAGCCCAGATCGCGGCCGAGCGTGCCGCGAAGTCGGCGGCGCAGAGCATGCTCGCGGACCCCATGCTGCTCGCCACGGGACTCCAGATCGTCCGCGCCATCGGAATCAAGCGGCTGTTGCCGATCTTGGCGATCGGTGGCGTCGCACTCGGAATCATGGCGAGCCGCGCTGGCGTTCCCGACGAGGCATCGGCCGAACCCGCCGAGTGACGACGAGCGTGGGTTAGAAAATTTCGCCGCAACTGCTGCCAGCTGATCTGGCGGAGTTCGGCAGGAAGGCGCAGCGCAATTTTGCGCCATCCGGCACGGATGTCCCCCGCCATCACGCAAACGCTACTCGGATGGGCAGGCGGTTGCCGCTAAAAGCGGCGCCCCTGATTCCAAAAGTCTTTTCGCAATGAAACCGTCCGTCAAGGCGAACCTCGCCGCATTCCAACCCGACGCCAGGCTGTATTTGACACTCGGCATCGCCAATTGGTCGGTTTTCGTCGACCACATCCCGAACAACGTCGTCAACCTGCTGACGCTGCGAAATTTCGGCTTCAGCGGCGCCGCGGATTTGTTCGTGTTCGTGGTGGGCTACGGCGTCGCCATCATCCACGGCCGGATGGCGCTGGAGCGCGGCTACGTCGTCGCGGCGACGCGCATCTTTCGACGTGTCTGGCGGCTCTACGCCGCCTACGTCGTCCTGTTCGTCATCTATATCGACACCATCGCCTATGTCGCCTCGCAATCGATGGCACCGGAAATCATCCACGAATACAACATCTCGGGGATTCTCGAGCACCCGCTGCGCATCCTGATCCGCGGCCTCGTGCTCCAGGAGGAGCCGCTGAACCTCGACCTCCTGCAATTGATGATCCCGCTGATGGCCTTCTTTCCGCTTGTGCTGTGGGGCCTGTTGCGGCGCCCGAATGTGACGCTCGCGGCATCGGTTGCGCTGTACCTTGCCGCACGCTGGTTCGATTGGAATTTCCGGGTGTACCCGGATCAGGAGTGGACCTTCAATCCGCTCTGCTGGCAGATGCTGATGGTGCTGGGCGGCTGGTTCGCCGTTACAGGCGCACCCGGACGGACGTTGCGCAGCATGCCCTGGCTGCGGATCCTCGCCGGGACCTATCTCGTTTTGGCGATGGCCATCACCTTGATGCGCCACTCACCGGCGCTCTCCGCTTATCTGCCGAACTTGCTCCTCGACGGCATCGCACCGACGGAAAAGGAAAACCTTGCGCCTTATCGCGTGCTTCACTTCCTCGCGTTCGCCTTCGTCGCGACCCATCTCATTCCGGCCGGTCATCCCGGCCTGCAATTGAAGCCGCTTCAGGCGGTCATCAGATGCGGCGAGGAATGGCTCGCCGTGTTCTGCGTCGGCGTCTTCCTGTCCTTTGCCGGTCATCTCGTCCTGATCACGGGGCCCAATCTGGTGGTGATGCAGGTCGTGGTGAGCCTCGCCGGCTTCGCCGCGATGACCGCGGTCGCCTATTACATCGCCTGGTCGAAGTGGCAGGACCTGCCCGCCGCCCTGCGGCAGCAGGCCTAGTGGGGGCCCATTTCGATTCTCCTAGGTTCGCCGCCGCGGCTGCGCTATGCGAATCGAGCGCAGGTTGCGCGAGGAGACCGGGCCAGATCATGGCGAGAAACGAGGGTGAAGGATCTGACGGCGCGCCGCCCCGGCGCGGCCGGCCGCGGTCGATCGAGACCGCCAACGCCATTCTCGAAAGCGCGTATGCGCTGATGGCTGCGACCGGCCTTGCCGCCACCACCATCGACGCAGTCGCGCGCAACTCCGACGTGTCCAAGATGACGATCTACAAATGGTGGCCATCCCGGGAGGCGCTTTTGATCGACGCCTTTCTCCACCACGCCGCACAGATGCTGCCGCTGCCCCCGGAAAGCTCCGGCACGCCTGCGGCGCGTGCACGCCGCCACGCCGCGGCCTATGCCGAGGCACTCCAGGGCGAGTTCGGCAAGGTGCAGCTTGCCGTGATCTCCGAATGCATTTCGAAGACCGGCTCCGCCGAGCTGTTCTACGCCCGCTATCTGCAATTCCGCCGCGACGCGCTGCTGGAGATGATCGCAGCAGGCCAGAAGGACGGCAGCATCCTGGCCCAGGGGCTGCCCGAGGATCTCTACGACGCGATCTACGGCGGCCTGTTCTACCGCTACGCCTTTGGCATCGCGCCGGTCACGCCGGCCTACGCGCGC
Organism: Bradyrhizobium sp. 137; assembly: GCF_023074095.1. NCBI lineage: Bacteria > Pseudomonadati > Pseudomonadota > Alphaproteobacteria > Hyphomicrobiales > Nitrobacteraceae > Bradyrhizobium > Bradyrhizobium sp. 137. The sequence continues at coordinate 259,204 of NZ_JADPKU010000067.1, read as the reverse complement.
AATCTGGTCGACCTGGTGTTGCGGCCGAAGGACTGAAGTGCCGCTCTACCGCACCGGCTGCGAAAACTTCTCGGTACGATCGCGCTCGGACATGTCGACCACCGTCTCCATCGGCGCCGTCAGCTCGTAGACGTAGGAGACGTCGGTGAAGTAGCGCTTGGCGGTGCCGCCGAGCGCCTCGGGCGCCACGCGGTCGAGCAGGATCAGGCCGAAATCGGAATCGGGGCGGCGCGTCGCCTCGCTGGTGTTGAACTCCTCCCAGCGGAAATTGAAAATCTCGTCGGGCTCCTCGCCGGTCACCGTCCAATTGGCGGTGATGTGCGGGTGCTTTCCGACCAGCGACAGGCCTTCGTCGGAATGCGAGGCGAGCTCGAAGAACAGCAGAGATAGGCTCTGCGCCGCGCGCGCGCTGACCGCGATATCGGGACCGGTAACGGCGATGCGTTCGGCATGCGGGATGGCGCGCGCTTCGAACAGGCCCTTCAGCTTGACACCCTGCCATTGGCTCTCGCTGAGCAGCGAGACCACGTTCGACATGGCGTGGATGCGGCCGATCAGGAGCTCGCGCGCGACGTCGATGTCCGAGCCGTGGCGCAGCGTGCGCGTCACGATCGACTGGATCACCGCCAGGATGTTCTTGACCCGGTGATTGAGCTCGTCGATGACAGCGGTCAGCCGGCGCTCGAAGCCAATCCGCACCTGGATTTCCCGGCTGAGCCGCAGGTTGTTGTAGGCGACATAGCCGAACAGGCCACATACCATCGCGGTGATCGCAAAGCCGATCGCCGCCACGATGATGGCAGTCTGCTCGGCGCGACGCGCCGAATTGGTCTTCGCGTAGTAGGCGAGCTGCCAGTCACGGCCACCGAAGCTCACCGTGCGCATGGCCGACGGCGCCAGCCCGTCCGCCGCCGTCGCGCGCGTGGAGACCACGCCTTGGTCGTTGGCGACGAGCTCGCCGCCGTCCTTGCGCGGATCCCTGAGCGCGACCGAGAACAACGACATATCGTCATTGGTCAGCATCAACGAGGCAAGCTCGTAGGAGAATGTGACGAACCCAGCCGGCTCCGTTGCTCCCTCGGGAATGACGGGCGCGGCCACGATGACGCCGATCGGCCCGTCGCCGCTGAGCAGCGGAATCGGATCCGAGGCAACCGACCGCTTCTCGGCGCGCGCACGCGTCAGCATGGCGCTGGAAACCGGATCCTGATCGTAGCTGCGGCCGGGCAGCGTCTTGGTCTCGTTGCTGCGCGGCTCGAGATCCATCAACACGTCGATCGGCTGAGTAACGTCGGCGGGATTGATCGGCTTGTCCTCAAACGTGCGGATCCGCGAATTGGGGAAGCCGGCGCCGGCAATGGCAGCCTGCGCTGCCGTAAGCTCGTTCGGCTTCAGGCGGGCGATCCAGCCGGCCACCACGAAATCGGTCTTGAAGGCGTAGATGGCCGAGCGCAGCGGCTCCAGCATGTTCGGCTTGATCACAGATGGCGCACGGAACAAGCCGGAGGCGACACGCGCGAGCAGCTCTCGCTCGGTGAGGCGGTCCTGGACCAGGCTTGCGTGAACGTCGATCGCACGCGCGAGCGCGATCCGGTCCAGCGCCAGCTCCTGATCGTGAACGCGATAGGCCGCAAGCCCGGAGAGCAGGGCTCCGAGCAGAGCGATGAAGCCAATGATGAAACCCAGCCGGACCACTTCGACTACTCAGGCGAAAGCAAGAGGTCGGCAATAATTGTGGACCATATGAACGCCGCTCGAACGGCCATCTGCCGAAACAGGGTGAACCCCAGTGGCGGAGATAATGGAGGAGGAGGCATCAGTACGCAACGTAGGTCGGCTGACAAGCTTAATCCGCCCGGCCGATGGTCAGGCCGGAATGGCTGCCCCGAGGCGGAGGTAGTTAATCTCCATGTCTGAAATTTGTTCCGCCGCTCTGGGCCTGCTTCACCCGTCAACGGCGAAAATCACCTGCGCCAAGTCGTCGCGTCGGTCAGCCTGCCCGCCTCAGGCCACCTTTGGCTTCGATGAACGCGACAATGCGGTCGAGCCCCTGGCTCTTCTTCAGGTTGGTCATGACGAAGGGACGCTGGCCGCGCATGCGCTTGGCGTCCATCTCCATCTTTTCCAGGGAAGCCCCGACATGGGGCGCCAGGTCGATCTTGTTGATGACAAGAAGGTCTGACCGGGTGATGCCCGGGCCGCCCTTGGACGGAATCTTGTCGCCGGCGGCAACGTCGATGACGTAGATGGTGAGGTCGGCCAGCTCTGGGGAAAAAGTGGCAGCGAGATTGTCGCCGCCGGACTCGATCAGCACGAGATCGAGGCCCGGAAATTTCGCGCGCATGTCCGCCACTGCCGCGAGATTCATCGAGGCGTCCTCGCGAATCGCGGTGTGCGGGCAGCCGCCGGTCTCGACCCCGGCGATCCGATCCGGCGTCAGCGAACCCGAACGCACGAGGTATTCGGCATCCCATTTGGTGTAGATGTCGTTGGTGATCGCGGCGATGTCATAGCGCTCGCGCATGGTCTTGCAGAGCAGGTCCATCAGTGCGGTCTTGCCCGATCCGACCGGGCCGCCGACGCCGACACGCAAGGGGCCGTGAGACGTAGCCATTGATTCTTTCCTATCATCGTGCTGGCGGAGTGTGACGCAACGTGCTCACGATCTGAACAGCCGCGTATATTGTGTCTCGTGCCGGAGGCTGGCGAGATCGGCGCGGAAAGTCGCGCTGCCGAGACCGTCCAATGTCGCCTTCAGCGCACGATTGGCGGTCGCGGCGACGGCGGCTTCCAGCCTCACCAGCACACGCTGGCTGTCGGTCTGGCCGAGCGGAATGAGACGGCTGGCCGCGGAAATCCAGTTCGAGACCAGCGCATGCACGAAAGCGTGCAGCGTCGGCGCCAGCGGGACACCATGCATCGCGGCGACCACGCCGACGGCGACGGGATAGACCAATGGCGTGCGGCATGCCGCGACCATCGCATCCAGCCCATCGGCATCCCACGCCGCGCGCGCGATGTCGATGAAGGCGCGGCCTTGGGAGATCGTTTCCAGCTGTCGTTCGCGCGACGGCACGAAGGCGGCCGCGAGCTCGGCGATATCGCTCAAAGTGGTGGTCTCGTCGGCTTCCGCGGCGCGATAGGCATGGACCAGGAACGTTGCATCGCAAAGGCCGGAGCCGTCGCCGAGCATAGCGTCGAGCCAGTCGGCCAGCGTCGCGGTATCCGTGATGTCGCCGGCCTCGACGGCCCATTCGATGCCGCTGGAATAGGAGAAACCACCGACAGGAAACGCCGGCGACAACCAGGTCATCAACCGGTACAGCGCCGCCGCCTCGCGCTCGGCGAGGTCAGCGGCGCCGAGCGGCTCATTTGTGGTCATGAGCATGCTTGTGGCCGTGGTGATGGTCGCGGTGGTCGCAATGCTCGTCGTGGTGATGGTGATCATCGTGACCATGATCATCATGGCCATGTTCGTGATGATGGTGGCCGTGATCGTGATGCGCATGGGCGTCGTGACCATGCGCGTGACCGGCGTCGGCATAGGCGCCGCCTTCGGGATCGAACGGCGCCTCGATCTCGATCACGCGGGCGCCGAGACCCTTCACCATGGCTTCGATGACGTGGTCGCGGCGGATACGCAAGGCCTTGGCCATGATCTGCGTCGGCAGGTGGCGGTTGCCGAGGTGCCAGCCGACGCGGATGAGATGGTGCGGATCGTGGCCGCGGATCTCCAGCAGCGGTTCGGGCGCCGCCACCACCTCCACCAGCCGGCCGTCCTCCAGCACCAGCGCATCGCCGCCGCGCAGCGCGACGGCATGCTCCAGGTCGAGCAGGAATTCGAGCCCCCGCGTCCCCGTCATGGCCATGCGGCGACGGTGCCGATCGTCGAAATCGAGCACCACCGTATCCACGGGTGCTTCCGTGAAGCGGTGCTGCCCCCTGACCTGCGTCGCCCGGATCATGCGTTTGCCCCGTTTACCGTGTCTCGACCTTCTCGGGCGTGATCACCTCGATCTTCGGCGGCGCCGTGAAGCACTTCACCGCGACGCGGCCGAACGTTTTCATATGCTCCATGGCACGATGCGGCACCAGCGCCTCGGCGTTCTCCCACTGCTCGACGAACACCATTTTGGCAGGGTCGGTGACGCTCTCGTGCAAATCATAAGCGATATTGCCGGGCTCCTTCCGCGTCTCCTTGATGCAGGCGGTGGCGGCTGCAATGAATTCGGCGCGCGTTTCGGGCTTGATGGTCAAGGTGGCAACGACATAGATCACGAGAAATCCTCCCGGCTTTTCTTCTGGGTTCAAGATACCGGCGGGACATTAGACCAGGCAGGGTCGAACTCAAGACCGGAAAACAACCCCGAGGCATGCAGCACAGGCTATTTCAGTACATGAAATATCGCTGCGCCATCGGCAGCACCTCGGCGGGGGCGCAGGTGAGCAGCTCGCCGTCGGCGCGCACCTCATAGGTCTCCGGATCGACCTCGATCTTGGGCATGGCGTCGTTGTGGATCATGCTCTTCTTGGAGATCTTGCCGCGGGTATTCTCGACGGCATAGAGCGTCTTGTCGATGCCGAGTTTTCGCGCAAGACCTCCGGTGACGGCGGCCTTCGAGGTAAAGACAACGGAGGACGCCGTGCGCGCCTTGCCGAAGGCACCGAACATCGGTTGGTAGTGCACCGGTTGCGGCGTCGGGATCGAGGCGTTGGGATCGCCCATGGGCGCTGCGACGATCATGCCGCCCTTGACGATGCAATCCGGCTTGACGCCGAAGAAGGCCGGCGACCACAGCACGAGATCGGCGAGCTTGCCCTTCTCGACCGAGCCGATCAGTTTCGACACGCCGTGCGCGATCGCGGGATTAATGGTGTATTTGGCGACGTAGCGCTTGACGCGGAAATTGTCGTTGCCCTTGCCCTTGTCCTGCGGCAGCGATCCGCGCTGTTTCTTCATCTTGTCGGCGGTCTGCCAGGTCCGGATGATGACCTCGCCGAGGCGGCCCATCGCCTGGGAGTCCGAGGACATCATCGAGAGCGCGCCGAGATCATGCAGGATGTCCTCGGCGGCGATGGTCTCCTTGCGGATGCGGCTCTCGGCGAAAGCCAGATCTTCCGCGATCGAGGGGTCGAGGTGGTGGCACACCATCAGCATATCGAGATGCTCGTCGATGGTGTTGCGCGTGAAGGGCCGCGTCGGATTGGTCGAGGACGGCAGCACGTTTTTCAGGCCCGCGACCTTGATGATGTCGGGGGCGTGACCACCGCCCGCCCCTTCGGTGTGGAAGGCATGGATGGTGCGGCCCTTGAACGCCTTGATCGTATCCTCGACGAAACCGGATTCGTTGAGCGTGTCGGTGTGGATCATGACCTGGATGTCGTGATCGTCGGCGACCGACAGGCAGTTGTCGATCGCTGCTGGCGTCGTGCCCCAATCCTCGTGCAGCTTCAGCGCACAGGCGCCGGCTCTGATCATCTCGACCAGCGCGGCGGGCCGCGAGGCGTTCCCTTTGCCGGAAATGCCGAGATTAACCGGAAAGGCGTCGAACGACTGGATCATCCGGGCGATATGCCAGGGCCCCGGCGTGCAGGTCGTGGCGAAGGTGCCGTGCGAGGGGCCGGTGCCGCCGCCCAGCATCGAGGTGACGCCGCTCATCAGCGCGTGCTCGATCTGTTGCGGGCAGATGAAATGGATGTGGCTGTCGAAACCGCCGGCCGTGAGAATCTTGCCTTCGCCCGCGATCACATCGGTGCCGGGACCGATGATGATGGTCACGCCCGGCTGGATGTCTGGGTTGCCGGCCTTGCCGATTGCGGAGATCATGCCATCCTTGATGGCGACGTCGGCTTTCACGATGCCCCAATGGTCGACGATCAGCGCATTGGTGATGACCGTGTCGGCGGCGCCCTGCTTGTTGGTGACCTGCGACTGGCCCATGCCGTCGCGGATCACCTTGCCGCCGCCGAACTTCACCTCTTCGCCGTAGGTTGTGAAATCCTTCTCGACTTCGATGATGAGGTCGGTATCAGCTAGACGCACCTTGTCGCCGGTGGTCGGGCCGAACATGTCGGAATAGACGGAACGCTTTATTTTGACGGACATCACAAGCCCCGTATGCGTTTGAATAACTGGTCGGTCACAGCACGGCCCTCGCTGCTTTCACGGCATCGTCGAACTTCTCGTCGAGCCACGCGTTGCCGCCGCGGCAGCCCGCAACGACTTGCGTGGCCCACTCAACGTAATCGACGAGTTCGTCGCGCTCCTCGACACTCAAATCGGTTTGAATGCGCGCCCCTGTATTGCTGATCTTGTCGGCAATCTTGATCAGCTTCGCGCCGACGGATTTTTTTGGCGCGTCCATCACCTGCCGACGCCGTCGCTCGGCTTTCGGCAGACTCCTGTCGTCGGTGCATTCCGCGACGAGGGCGGCGACACGCTCGGAGAATCTCTGCGCGAGCTCCTCGCGCGTGGTGTCGGTGTCCTCGATGGAATCATGCAACCATCCGGCCGCCACCAGCTCGGCATCGGCTCCATCGGTCGCGGTCGCAAGCAGGTTCGCGACCTCGGCAAGATGATTGATATAGGGCTCGTTGCCGCGCCCCTTGCGCGCCATGCCGTTGTGGCGGCGCGCGGCGAATTCGGCAGCTTCGGAGACGAGGCGGACGGGTGAGAGCATGGCTTAGGCCTCCTCGGCGCCATCAGATACACCGCTGTCTCCGTTCCCTCCCCCCTTGCGGGGGAGGGCTAGGGAGGGGGGTGCTCCGGGCTCCGCTGCCTGAAGGATGGCGAGAACCACTCCCTCCAGGTTCTTCATTACGTCGTTATTGGTGAAGCGCAACACGCGATATCCGCGCGACGCGAACCACTCGTCGCGCACCTCATCGTGACGTATGCGCGCCGCGAATTCGTGGCTTTCACCGTCGACCTCGACGACGAGCTTGCAGGAATGCGCAACGAAATCGGCAATGTAATCACCCATTGGAGCTTGACGGCGAAACCCGAGGCGAGCCAAACGGTGAGCTTTAAGATGGCGCCAGAGAAGCGTCTCCGCGCGCGTCATCGCCCGCCGCAATTGCTTGGCACGGGTTCTTTGCGACCGGGAGACCTCGTCGTGTGGCATACCCCCCTCCCCGACCCTCCCCCGCAAGGGGGGAGGGAGCGCGACAGTTGCGCTCACCTCACCGTGGATCACTGCACTCGCCTCAATCGCGTCGCGCTGCGCTCGCCGTTATTGCACTCACAGCTTCCCCATCACCTCGCCACGAAAACCGTAGATCGTCTTCTTGCCGGCCATGGCGACGAGCTGGACGTCGCGAGTCTGGCCCGGCTCGAAGCGGACGGCGGTGCCGGCCGCGATGTCGAGGCGCATGCCGCGGGCGCGTCTGCGGTCGAACTTCAACGCCGGGTTGGTTTCAAAAAAATGGTAGTGCGAGCCGACCTGGATCGGACGGTCGCCGGTGTTGGCGACTGTCAGCGTCACGGTCTTGCGGCCAGCATTAAGCTCGATCTCGCCGTCCTGGATGAAGAGTTCGCCGGGGATCATGTCTGCTCCTACCTGATCGGCTCGTGGACGGTGACGAGCTTGGTGCCGTCCGGAAAGGTCGCCTCGACCTGGATATCGTGGATCATCTCCGGAATTCCCGGCATCACCTGATCGCGGGTCAGCACCTGCGCGCCGGATTGCATCAGTTCGGCGACGGTGCGGCCGTCACGGGCGCCTTCGAGGATAAAATCGGAGATGATCGCGACCGCCTCGGGATGGTTGAGCTTGACGCCGCGGTCCAGCCGGCGGCGCGCCACGATGGCGGCCATCGAGATCAGAAGCTTGTCCTTTTCGCGGGGAGACAGGTTCATGCGAAATCTCTTCCGTTCAACACGTCAATTCAACCACAGCCGCGGCAGCACGGCGCCGGTGCGCGCCAGCACCGCCATCATGTCAGCGCGCAAACGCGCCGCATCTTGGGCACAGAACCGCGCCGTTGCAAAGCCATTCCAGGCGGATATCCCGACCTCGCCCGCGAACGAGTCCGATGCTTCGCGCAGGCGCTCAACCAGGGCCTCGTCTCCAGGCAGGATCAGGGCCGTGCCGATCGCGGCGCCATCTTTGGCAACGGCAGATCGGCCGAGTTTTGCGCCGATATTGCCGTCGAGCCTGATGGTTTCGGCGAACACCAGCTTGCCGCCGCGAGAGAGCCGCCAGCGATCGACAAACTCGCCCTGCTCCATCCGCTCGCCCATGGCGGTGCGACCGAACACCACGATCTCGCAGAGCAGAAGCGAAGCCGTCTCATCGAGCGCGATGTCGAAGCGGCGATGGACACGGGCGCGATCGAACAGGATGGTCTCCTGAGGCAGCCAGGACAGATGCGCGCCTGCGCCGACCTTCAGCGCGATATTGAGCTCGGCCGCCTGTCCCGGCGCACGATAGACCTTTTCTGCGGCCGCAGTAGTCAGCGTCAGCCGCGCAGCATCAGCGGCCGTGATCTCAATGTCGAAGCGATCGCCGCCAGCGACCCCGCCGGCCGTGTTGACGAACACGCCAGACAGCCCCTCGCCTTCTGGCGACGGAAAGCGCACGCGCAGCGAGCCGCTTTCATGCAACGTGCCACGCCGCGTCACGCCGTCGCGCGCCTGAACATCGAAGCGCACCGCGCCGCGGGCACGGTTCGCCTCGAAAACGGTTGATGTGACTGAAACGTCGCTGCGCATCCGCCTCCCCAGCCGGTCGCGGCAGAATGGCCTACAGCGCCATCTGGCGGCTGATTTCGCTCGCGTCGAGATTGGAGCGGTCGCAGGTGAACTTCACCGCGCCGCGATCCATCACCGCGAAACTGTCGCCGAGTTCGCAAGCAAAGTCGAGATATTGTTCGACCAGCACGATCGCAATGTTGCCGAGGTTGCGCAGGTAGGAGATGGCGCGGCCGATGTCCTTGATGATCGACGGCTGGATGCCCTCGGTCGGCTCGTCGAGCAGCAGCAGCTTTGGCCGCATCACCAGCGCGCGCCCGATCGCGAGCTGCTGCTGCTGACCGCCGGAGAGGTCGCCACCGCGCCGTCCGAGCATGGATTGCAGCACCGGGAATAGCGAGAACACGTCGTCCGGAATGTGCTTGTCCTCGCGCTTGAGCGGGCCGAAGCCGGTCTTGAGGTTCTCCTCGACGGTGAGCAACGGAAAGATCTCGCGGCCCTGCGGCACGAAGCCGATGCCCCTGCGCGCGCGCTCGTAGGGCTTCAGGCCAGTGATGTCTGTGCCGTCGAGCACGATCGCGCCCGAGGAGATCGGATATTGCCCGATCATGGCGCGCAAGAGTGAGGTCTTGCCGACGCCGTTGCGGCCGAGCACGCAAGTCACCTTGCCCGGCTCCGCCGAGATCGAGACGCCGCGCAGCGCCTGCGCCGCACCGTAGAACAGGTTGATGTCCTTGACCTCAAGCATCGCTCAGCGTCCCAGATAGACTTCGATGACCCGCTCGTTGGACGAGACCTGGTCGATGGTGCCTTCCGCCAGCACGGTGCCTTCATGCAGGCAGGTGACCTTGACCCCGAGCTCGCGCACGAAGGTCATGTCGTGCTCGACCACCATCACGGTGTGGGTCTTGTTGATCTCTTTCAGCAGCTCGGCGGTGAGATGCGTCTCGACGTCTGTCATCCCGGCGACCGGTTCGTCGACGAGGAGCAGCTTTGGGTCCTGCGCGAGCAGCATGCCGATCTCGAGCCACTGCTTCTGGCCATGGCTGAGGCTGCCGGCGAGACGGTTGCGGGCGTCGGTGAGCCGGATCGTCTCCAGCACCTTGTCGATGCGCTCGGACTCCGCTTTGCTGCCGCGCCAGAACAGCGTGCCGCGGACCGAGTGATCGACATTGAGCGCGAGCAGGAGATTGTCCTGCACGCTCTGGCTCTCGAACACGGTCGGCTTCTGGAATTTGCGGCCGATGCCGAGCTCGGCGATATGGGTCTCATCCAGCCGCGTCAGATCGGTGATCCCGTCGAACAGCACAGTGCCCTCGTCCGGCTTGGTCTTGCCCGTGATGATGTCCATCATCGTGGTCTTGCCGGCGCCGTTCGGGCCGATGATGGCGCGCATCTCGCCGGGCTCGAGCGTCAGCGACAGGTTGTTGATGGCGCGGAAGCCGTCGAACGAGACGTGCACGCCGTCGAGATAGAGCATCGCGGAGGTGGCGCGGGTATCCATGACGTTCATCGCGCTACTCCGCCATCTTGGGTTCGGTGACGCCGTCTTCGGCCGCAGCGCTCGCAATGGCCGCGGCGGTGCGCTTTTCCTTCGATGAGTCCCACCAGGCGTTGAAGGTGCCGACGATGCCCTTCGGCAGCAGCAGCGTCACCAGGATGAACAACGCACCCAGCATGAACAGCCAGTACGGCGCGAGCACGCCGGAGGTGAAGAAGGTCTTGGCGTAATTGACGACGACGGCGCCGAGCGCCGCGCCGACCAGTGTGCCGCGGCCGCCGACCGCAACCCAGATCACCGCCTCGATCGAATTGCCCGGCGCAAATTCGGATGGATTGATGATGCCGACCTGCGGCACGTAGAGCGCGCCGGCGACGCCGGCCATGCAGGCCGACACCGTGAACACGAACAGTTTGTAGGATTCGACGCGGTAGCCGAGGAAGCGCGTCCGCGATTCCGCGTCACGCACCGCAATCAGCACCTTGCCTAGCTTGGAGGAGACGATGGCCCGGCAGATCAGGAAGCCGACGATCAGCGCCAGGCAGCTCAGCGCGAACAATGCGGCGCGCGTGCCCTCCGCCTGCACGTTGAAGCCGAGGATGTCCTTGAAGTCGGTCAGGCCGTTGTTGCCGCCGAAGCCGAAATCGTTGCGGAAGAAGGCGAGCAGCAGCGCATAGGTCATCGCCTGCGTGATGATCGACAGATATACGCCTGTGACGCGGGAGCGGAAGGCGAGCCAGCCGAAGCAAAAGGCGAGAAGGCCCGGCACGACCAGCACCATCAGCGCCGCAAACCAGAACATGTCGAAGCCGTACCAGTACCAGGGCAGCTTCTGCCAGTTCAGGAACACCATGAAGTCGGGCAGGATCGGATTGCCGTAGACGCCGCGGGTGCCGATCTGTCGCATCAGATACATGCCCATGGCGTAGCCGCCGAGTGCGAAGAAGGCGCCGTGGCCGAGCGAGAGGATGCCGCAATAGCCCCAGATCAAGTCGATCGCGAGCGCGAGGATGGCGTAGCAGACATATTTGCCCCAGAGCGCGACGAGATAGGTCGGCACCTGAAGGAACGACCCCGCAGGCAGCAGCAGGTTGGAGAGCGGGATGAGGATGCCGCAGGCCGCGACGACGGCGAGGAAAATCGTCGCGCTGCGGTCCAGCGATCGCGTCAGCATGTGAGGGGTCATGCTTCCACCGCACGGCCCTTGAGCGCGAACAAGCCGCGCGGCCGTTTTTGGATGAACAGGATGATCAGAACCAGGATGGCGATTTTGCCGAGCACGGCGCCTGCGACCGGCTCCAGGAATTTGTTGGCGATGCCGAGCGTGAAGGCGCCGACCAGGGTGCCCCAGAGATTGCCCACGCCGCCGAACACCACGACCATGAAACTATCGATGATGTAGCTCTGGCCGAGATTGGGGCTGACATTGTCGATCTGCGACAATGCCACGCCTGCAATGCCGGCGATGCCCGAGCCGAGCCCGAAGGTGAGCGCATCGACGCGCGAGGTGGCGATGCCCATCGAGGCCGCCATGCGGCGGTTCTGCGTCACCGCGCGCATCTCCAGGCCAAGCGCGGTGTAGCGCAGCATCGCGAGCAGGATCGCGAACACGGCCAGCGTGAAGCAGAGGATCCAGAGCCGGTTATACGTGATAGTGATCTGGCCGAGTTCGAACGCGCCGCTCATCCAGGAGGGATTGCCGACCTCGCGGTTGGTCGGGCCGAACATGGTGCGCACCGCCTGCTGCAACACCAGCGACAGGCCCCAGGTCGCCAGCAGCGTCTCCAGCGGACGGCCGTAGAGAAAGCGGATGATGCTGCGCTCGATCAGGACGCCGATGGCGCCGGCGACGAGAAAGGCGAGCGGCACGGCAATCAGCAGCGAATAGTCGAACAGGGCGGGATAGCGGGTACGGATCACCTCCTGCACCACGAAGGTGGTGTAGGCCCCGATCATCACCATCTCGCCATGCGCCATGTTGATGACGCCCATCACGCCGAAGGTGATGGCGAGCCCGATCGCAGCGAGCAGCAGCACCGAGCCGAGTGAGAGGCCGTACCAGGCGTTCTGCACCATCGACCAGACCGCAAGCGAGCTTTGGATCGAGCCGATCGCGCTCGCGGCAGCCTTGGTCACCGAGGCCGGCTGGTCGCCCATGCCGGTGAGCAGCGCCAGCGCCTCCTGATCGCCGCGCGCCTTGAGCGTGGCGACGGCCTCCAGCTTCTCGACCTCGGTGGCGTCCGACTTGAACAGCAGGATGGCCGCCCGGGCTTCGCCTAGCGCAGCCTTGACGGATCGGTTGGTTTCCTTAGCGAGGGCGCCATCGACGGCTTCGAGTGCGGTCTCCTCATGCGACTTGAACACGGATTGCGCGGCCTGGAGGCGCGTTCCGACATCCGGCGACTGCAGCGTGAGGCCGCCGACCGCGGCATCGACGCTGCGGCGCAGACGGTTGTTGAGGCGAACCGCGCTCGCGCTGTCGGGAATGCTGGTCACCGCTTGGCCGGTCGCGGCATCGATCGACTTGCCGTCGGCGCCGGTAACATAGACCTTCTTGCTATCTGGATCGGCCATGAGGCGGCCGTCTTGAAGCGCGCTGATGATCGGCAATGCCAGCGGGTTGCCGCTGCTTGCGACCGCGCCGATCGCCTCTTCCGTATCGGAAAAATCGTCGTTGGCGAATTTTGCGACCGCATCCTCGAACGGACCGGCGAAGGCCGGCAGCGCGAACGAGATCAGGAACAACGAGAGCAGGAGCGAACGGAGACGGGCGGACAAATGGGCTGGCACTGTGAATGACCCCGGCGGAAATGGGTGGAGAAGGCGGCGGGATCGCCGCCCTCTCCAATCTTGCAATGGAGCGTCAGATCGGGATCAGGAGCCCGAACCGAGGCACTTGTTGGTCTTGGTATTGAAGTTGCCGCACTTCTTGCCGACCCAGTCGCCGATCAGGTCCTTGGAGCCGTCGAGCTCCTTCGACCAGGCATCGCCAGCAACGAGACCCGGGGTCTTCCAGACCACGTCGAACTGGCCGTTGCCCTTGATCTCGCCAATGAACACCGGCTTGGTGATGTGGTGGTTCGGCAGCATCTTCGACACGCCGCCGGTCAAGTTCGGCGCCTCGATGCCGGGAAGCGCATCGATCACCTTGTCCGGATCAGTCGACTTCACCTTCTCGACCGCCTTCACCCACATGTTGAAGCCGATCACGTGCGCTTCCATCGGGTCGTTGGTCACGCGCTTCGGGTTCTTGGTGTAGGCCTGCCAATCCTTGATGAACTTCTCGTTCGACCCGTCCTTGGTCTTGATCGACTGGAAGTAGTTCCAAGCGGCGAGATGGCCGACCAGCGGCTTGGTGTCGATGCCGGCAAGCTCTTCCTCACCCACCGAGAACGCGACCACCGGGATGTCCTTGGCCTTGATGCCCTGGTTGCCGAGTTCCTTGTAGAAGGGAACGTTGGCGTCGCCGTTGATGGTCGAGACCACCGCGGTCTTCTTGCCAGCCGAGCCGAACTTCTTGATGTCGGCAACGATCGTCTGCCAGTCGGAGTGACCGAACGGCGTGTAGTTGATCATGATGTCTTCCTGAGCCACACCCTTCGACTTCAGATAGGCTTCCAGGATCTTGTTGGTGGTGCGCGGATAGACGTAGTCGGTGCCCGCGAGCACCCAGCGCTTCACCTTCTCTTCCTTCATCAGATAGTCGACGGCGGGAATCGCCTGCTGGTTCGGCGCAGCGCCGGTGTAGAATACGTTGCGCTCGCTCTCCTCGCCCTCGTACTGCACGGGGTAGAACAGGATGTTGTTCAGCTCCTTGAAGACCGGCAGCACGGACTTGCGCGACACCGAGGTCCAGCAGCCGAACACGACCGCGACCTTGTCCTTCGTGATCAGCTCGCGCGCCTTCTCGGCGAACAGCGGCCAATTGGAAGCGGGGTCGACGACGACGGCCTCGAGCTTTTTGCCGAGCACGCCGCCCTTCTTGTTCTGCTCGTCGATCAGGAAGAGGATGGTGTCCTTCAGCGTGGTCTCGCTGATGGCCATGGTGCCGGAAAGGGAGTGAAGCACGCCAACCTTGATCGTGTCGTCCGCGGCCTTGGCGCCAGTCAATGAAGCCAGACCGAGCATCAGCCCGGCGGTCGCGGCGAGGACGCCGCGGCGGCTAAATGACGCCGCTATATCGTGAGTGGATTTGCTAAGCATGAGTGTATCATCTCCCTGACGCAGACGTGAAAAACGCTGCGAAACGGCCCCACGGCCGCCTGCGATTAACGGATTCGCAAGAACCATGCCATGGGCTAGACAGCCCTCAAGCCGTTGGTTTTACTCTGAAAACGGTTGGTTTTCTAAGTCTCGCCGCGATCTGTTCGCCCAAACCCTAGGCAGTGGGAATGTATGCGAAAGCGGCAGACGGCCTATTTTATATGCAAATTGTCTATCCTGGCTAAATTTCCGGCACAACTATTTCTGCGCCGCAACCATCGTTTGGGGCGAACCTGCCTTGAAAGCGCCCCCACGATGTTCCATATGAACGGTCGAGACTGCTTGCGAATCAAGCCGTCGTTGCGAGCTGCGTGTTCTTAAGCCCCTCCGGGCCTCTGGCTTGCCCCATATCTCCCAAGCCCATCCGACACCCCAAACACGCAGGTGTCTTCTCGACACCCTATGCGCGCGCCGCGCCGAATGCGCCGGGCGCCCGCCTTTGACATGGAAAGAACCCCTCTTTTGACTTCGTTTCAGGATTTCGGCCTCGCCGAACCCATCGCACGCGCTCTTCGTGAAGAGAACTACGTCACCCCCACCCCGATCCAGGCCCAGACCGTCCCGCTGGCACTGACCGGCCGCGACGTCGTCGGCATTGCCCAGACCGGCACCGGCAAGACCGCGTCCTTCGCGCTGCCGATCCTGCATCGCCTGCTTGATAACCGCATCAAGCCGCAGCCCAAGACCGCCCGCGTCCTGGTGCTGTCGCCCACCCGCGAGCTGTCCGGCCAGATCCTCGACAGCTTCAATGCCTATGGCCGCCACATCCGGCTGTCCTCAACACTCGCCATCGGCGGCGTGCCGATGGGCCGCCAGGTCCGCTCGCTGATGCAGGGCGTCGAGGTTCTGGTCGCCACTCCCGGCCGCCTGCTCGATCTTGTCCAGAGCAACGGGCTGAAGCTTTCAAGCGTCGAATTCCTCGTGCTCGACGAGGCCGACCGCATGCTCGACATGGGCTTCATCAACGACATCCGCAAAATCGTTGCCAAGCTGCCGATCAAGCGGCAGACGCTGTTCTTCTCGGCCACCATGCCGAAGGACATCGCCGAGCTCGCCGACGCTATGCTGCGTGATCCCGCCCGCGTCGCGGTGACCCCGGTCTCCTCGACCGCCGAACGGATCAACCAGCGCATCCTCCAGGTCGACTTCTCGGCCAAGCCGGCCTTCCTCGCCAAGCTGCTGAAGGAAGAACCGGTCAACCGGGCGCTGGTCTTCACCCGCACCAAGCACGGCGCCGACAAGGTCGTAAAGACACTGGAGAAGGCGGGCATCCCCGCCAGCGCCATTCATGGGAACAAGTCACAGAACCATCGCGAACGAACGCTGGGCCAGTTCCGCTCGGGCGAAATCCGTACCCTGGTCGCCACCGACATCGCCGCCCGCGGCATCGACGTCGACGGCATCACCCACGTCATCAATTTCGATCTGCCCAATGTGCCCGAGACTTACGTTCACCGCATCGGCCGCACTGCGCGCGCCGGCGCCGACGGCACCGCGATCTCGCTGGTTGCCGGCGGTGACGAGCTCGGCTATCTCCGCGACATCGAGCGCCTGATCCGCGTTGCGTTGACGCGTGAGGACCACCGCACCGATGCCGGTCGCCGGGATGCCGGTCCTCCCCCGCCGCAGCAACGACAAGGTCGGCCAGGCCGCCAGCGTCCGCAGGGCGCACGGCACGGGCAGGGTGACGGGCGGCGTGCCGACGAAAGGCATGGCGACGGGCGCCACCACAGCGCCGGCAAGCAGGGCGACGGACGCCCCGGCGAGGGACGGCATATTGACGGGCGGCCCGGCACTGGCCCGAAAGCTTCGAAGGCATCTCGTCGCCGCCGTTCCGGTGCTAAGATGCATTCGTCGCTAACCGACCGTCCGGAACAGCGTTCCGCGCATAGCGCCGGGACGCCCGATGGGATACAAGGCGTTGCCTTTTTGCGCCGCGAGAGTCGGCCGAACGGTCAACCGAATCGCAAACCCTTTTCGCACTAGCCGTCCACGACCTGGAGAAATTCATGGCTAAGGAAGAGCTGATCCAGTTCGAAGGACTGGTCACCGAAATCCTCCCCGACGCACGCTACCGCGTGCAGCTCGATGCCGGACACGAGATCGTTGCTTACACCGCCGGCAAGATGAAGAAGAACCGGATCAAGACGCTCGCGGGTGACCGCGTGACGGTGGAGATGTCGCCCTATGACCTCGAGAAGGGCCGACTGATTTTCCGCCACAAGGACGAGCGTCCCGCCACATCCGGCGGCCCGCCGCGGGGTGGAGCGCAGCGCGGCGGCCAGTTCCGCCGCCGTTAGTCCTTCGGGCGCGTCAGCGCGGAAGTAAAATTCTGGTCTGTATGCTGATCCGCCGCGCACCTCGCGGCGGATCAAAAAATCGTGCGCGTCCGGATTGTTTTGAAGCCCGAATTCCGATAAAATGAATTAATCGATTTTCGGCCGGACGACATTAGCATCCACCGGTACAGCCGGTTCAGACACGCTGACGACCCTTCCAAAAATTCGATCTAACCTGCCTGCGCGAGCGGGCTCTTACATGGTGCTATCTAGAAGGGACTACCCCAGTGAGCATGGGAACCGTGAAGTGGTTTAACGCGACCAAGGGTTATGGCTTCATTCAGCCCGATGACGGTGGCAAGGACGTGTTCGTTCACATCAGCGCCGTCGAGCGCGCCGGCCTCGGCTCGCTGCACGAAGGCCAGAAGGTCTCCTACGAGATCGTGGCCGACCGCCGCTCCGGAAAGTCGGCAGCGGACAACCTCCGCGCCGCAGGCTGAGCCCGCCAGGCCCATAGCCCGGATATTGCCCCGGACCAGCTCAGGCGAGCCAAGGAATCAAAAGGCCGTGCGCAACGCACGGCCTTTTTCATGTCAGAAGGAGGCGCTGCGATCAGTAGACCGTGCAGGCCGTAGCCGGGCTGTAATAGACGCAGGTGGACTGGCGCGGGCGGGTATAGGCAACATCGCTCAGCGTGACCGCGTTCTTGAGCACGTAACCGATCGTCGGCGTGTAGGTGTAGCTGACCTCACTGAAGATCAGGTAGGTGCCGCCGACCGCAAGCGTCGTGGGAATCGTGACCGGGGACTTCTCCGTGCGCGGCGCGGATCCCTTGCTCCACTGCACATGCGCCTGCAGGGTCGATGGGTCGACATAGAGTTCGCTGATCGTCGCCGACACCGTCGTGGTGGGATACGGCGTCATGACGCCGGTCGAGGCCGCGAAGAAATTGGTCATGTCGGTATCGCCGACCGAAATCGATTGCGAGGTGAGGTCGGACAGCGTCCGCGCCATCAGCGTCACCTTGCGATCGATCGCCACCGCCGACGAGAACTCGACCGTGCCGAAGAACATCACCAGCATCAGCGGCACGATCACCGCGAATTCGGTCGCCGCGAGCGCCCTGCTGTCCGCGACGAACTCGCCCACGGCGCAGCGGGCCGCCCACCAGATTCTCGACATCGTCTGCATCGTTCCGTCCAGATCCATTGGTCTTAGTAAGGCTCGTTCTTGAACGCGGCCGTGGCCACCAGCAGCCGCTTGCTGCCCGCAAGATTGGAGGTGTTGTAGCCGAGCCCGGTGACGAACAGCGGCCATTGATAGAACAGCCGCACCACCACGATGTCGCCCGCACCGCCCGGGCTGTAGCTCGTGTTCGTGTCGAAATTTCCGGAGCCGTCGATATGGGTCGGCAGCGTCACCGCAGCGAAGGACGAGAAGCTCGTGACTTCGACATAGAGCTTGCTGCAATCGAACAGCGCCGGAATCTGGCTACAGACATAGGACTTGAACGTTGCTTGCGTGCAGGGCTTGCTCACGCCGGAGACGGTGCAGGCCGTCACTGAACCGGATTGTGCCTGCCCGGTCAGAACCACGCGCGCGGAATTCTGCGTGATGGTCTCGAGCACCTGGCCCGCGAAGAACATCAGCGCCGTCTCGATGATGGCGAACAGCAACGCGAAGAACACCGGAGCGACCAGCGCAAACTCGACGACCGCGGAGCCGCGGCGGTTACCGCGAAACCGGCGCAGCGCGGCGAGCAGCGTGAACCTCGTTGGTGCAGGCGATGGCATCGCGTCAAAATCCCCGGCAACGGCAATCATCTGCCCGTTTCAATAGCGAAAACTGATTGTTTAAGTGTTTCAGGCGATCCGCTCCGGTCAGACCGCCTCATTAAGCATGCGTTAACCGCGAACGCCCAAGCACAGGGAGGCAGACAGGAAGGCCACGCGGAAACAAGGCGCGGAGAGAAGAACTCCTCGTGAGAGGCGCCAGTGTCCGGGCCGGTCAGGCGATCCTGCCCGAGCAACTTCGCCGGTTCTGCTAGTTGGTCTTGGCGCCGGCTCCGGCCGTGCCGCTGGCATTGCCGCTCAGTGTGCCCGCCTGGTTCATCGTGTTGTTGAAGTAGGCATCGCTGTCGCCGAGCGTGACGCGGCGCTGGCAAAGCGGCAGGCAGCTATATGACTCGCGCTCGATCCCGCGATAGACGGTGACGAGCCGGTCGCTCGGACCTTCGACCTGGATCTGGCGGTCGACCAGGATCTCGCCGCCCCGATCGAGCGCGATGAAATTGGTGGCACCATAGCCTTTCCCGGTCACGACGATCATGCCGCCAGGCTGGAGCGTGACGTCCGCGATCAGGGGATTGCCGACCACGATGGTCGCGACCTTGCCGGGGAGCCGTACCAGCTTGGCCTGGTCGACATTGACGGCGATGGTATCGGCGGTGGGCTCGGCAAGGCCGGCACCAGGCGACGCCAGCACCGCGGCCGCAACCAGAAGGCAGACGCGCGCCTGACGGCGCAGCAACTCTTTACGCATACTCTTACCCCCGGGACGTCACAAACCGGCAGAAACGATCAGACAGCGGAGCCGGTGCCCGACCCGACTAACCTGCCCTTAATTCGTGAACGTTCCGCAAACTCGCCGACTATTGTTTGAAGGGAGCTTCCGAATCGTCGGCGCCGCGCTAACGGCGGAACGGATAGGCGAGTTGCCCGCCGATTTCCTTCGGCATGGTCGCTTCGTCCTTGCCGTAATCCTGCGGCAGCCTGCCCTCCGGCATCCGGAAGGTGCCGAACAGCACGTCCCAGATCGGGAACGTCCCGGCAAAGTTGGTGTCGCCGCCCTCTTCGAGCGAGGTGTGGTGCCAGCGGTGGAATACCGGCGTCGCCAGCACGTATCTGAACGGTCCGAAGGTCCAGTTCAAATTGGCGTGCACGAAGGCCGAATGAAAGGTGGTGAACGGACCGACCCAGATCATCACGTTGGGGGAGATACCGGCCATCAGCAGCACGACGTCGACACTGATCGTCCCGAGCATGAGGTTGACGGGATGGAAGCGGGCCGCGGAAATCCAGCCGATCTCCTCCGACGAATGATGAATTGCATGGTACTTCCAGAAACCGCCGTCGTGGAAAAGCCGGTGCAGCCAGTACAGCATGAAATCGGACAGCACCAGGAACAGCACGGCCTGTAGCCATAGCGGCAGCTGTGAGAGCGGGCCATGGCCGTTGTCGTAGAAAGCGATGAGGTCGTCGGCATCGTGGATGCTGAAGACGACGCCGGCGCCCACGATCAGCAGTCCGATCCGCATGGTGCGGGCGAACACCGGCACGAAGAACCAGTAGCAGATGTCGGTGAGGATCTCCCGCTTGCGCCACCACGGCGCGCCGGGATTGCAGGCCCAGAAATGCTCGAGCACGGTGAAGATTGCTGCGAGCACCAGGGTGACGGGGACCATCTTCTGGATCGTCTCGCCGAGCATCAGGGCGACTTGCATGGGCAGGCTCGACATCGTCGCCTCACTTCCGAATTGCTG
Organism: Bradyrhizobium sp. 137; assembly: GCF_023074095.1. NCBI lineage: Bacteria > Pseudomonadati > Pseudomonadota > Alphaproteobacteria > Hyphomicrobiales > Nitrobacteraceae > Bradyrhizobium > Bradyrhizobium sp. 137. The sequence continues at coordinate 238,928 of NZ_JADPKU010000067.1, read as the reverse complement.
GTCCCGCCTAGGCCTACTCCGCTAGATTTAAGGGAGGGTGAAGCCGGCGGTGCATGCGCTGCATTTGGAACAGACCGAATTCAACTGCCGCGTTAAGACGAAATTCACTCTGGCCAAAAGCACCGCGCCACAAGCGGGTTTGCTCGAATGAATTAACGCTACCGAAAGAGCTCGACTCTCATGTTCGTCGCGTCAAAGACAGCGCCGAACGAGGCGATCCCATCCAGACGGAGTTTTGTTCATGAAGAACCTGATTGCGCGTTTCGCGAAGGACGAATCCGGTGCCACCGCCATCGAATACGGTCTGATCGCCGCCGGCATCGCGCTGGCCATCATCACCGTCGTCAACAATCTCGGCAGCACGCTGAACACCAAGTTCGGCTCGATCAGCACGTCGCTGAAGTAAGCGGCTTGACGAGCGACCGCAAAAGCCCCGGACCTCCGGGGCCTTTGTTTTTCTGAAGACGGCGAGTTCCAGTGGCGTTGCGCGAGTACAGAACCGATGCCGCCGTCGCGGCGAACGAGGCGGTGTCGCAGACCAGCTCGCCGGCCTATTGGGTCTGCCTTGCGCTGCTGCTGGCGACGCTCGTCCTCGCCGTGCGCATTGCCAGCCTCTGGTGAGCACGCTTGCGGCGGTGCCACCCCCGCCGCCTGGCTGCCGTTGTCGGTTTGTTTAGCACTGCCGGCTAGCATCCGCGCCGCCAGCTTCCGCGACACAACCAGGCCTCAAGACGCAGCCCATGATCCTCGACCTTGCGCGCCTTCTGCTCTTCCCGGCCCTCATGGCGTTCGCCGCCGCGAGCGATCTCTTCACGATGACGATCTCGAACCGCGTCTCGCTGGCGTTGGTCGCAGGCTTCTTCGCCCTCGCCCTCGCCGGCGGCATGGCACCTTACGAGGTGCTGAGCCATGTCGGTGCCGGCGCACTTCTCCTGGTCGTGGCCTTCACCTGCTTTGCGATGGGCTGGGTCGGCGGCGGCGATGCCAAAGTCGCGGCCTCAGTCGCACTCTGGTTCGGCTTTGCACATCTGATGAACTTCCTGCTCTACGCGTCGCTGTTCGGCGGGGCGCTGACGCTGCTCCTGCTCCAGTTCCGGCAATGGCCGCTGCCCTACGGACTGGCGGGCCAGGCCTGGCTCGCACGGCTGCACGCCAAGGAGAGCGGCATTCCCTACGGAATTGCGCTCGCACTGAGCGCGCTGATGGTCTACCCGGAGACCGAATGGGTGAAGGCGATCGACCTCGCTCACCTCGTACTGCGCTGAACGCACCGGGTAAACCGAGCGTTAAGCCGATTTAGATACGCCTCATTAACCATGCTTTGACGAATAGCTGGTCAACTGCCGATTACGGCGGCGGCAGCGTCGCGGCGTTTTGTTGGAAAGTGAAGCGTATGAATAGGGCACGCATAGTCGTCCTGACGGTCGCCATCGGGGCCGGCGGCGTCGCCGCGTACCTGGCGAGCGGCACGGACAGTTCTGCGCCGCCTCCGGCTCCGGTCGCGCAGCTTCCGACCGTCGACGTTCTGGTCGCCAAGAACGATATCGGTCTCGGCCAGACCGTGAAGCCGGACGACGTGCAATGGCAGACTTGGCCGGCCGCGACCGCCAGCGCCACCTTCATCCGCCGCAACGAGCGTCCCGAAGGCGCGACCCAGGTGACCGGCTCGATCGCGCGCGCTCCCTTCATCCAGGGTGAGCCGATCCGAGACCAGAAGCTGGTCAAGGCCGACGGCTCCGGCTTCATGGCGGCAATCCTGCCTTCCGGTATGCGGGCGATCTCGACCGAGATCTCGCCGGAGACCGGCGCAGGCGGCTTCATCCTGCCCAACGACCGCGTCGATGTGATCCTCACGCGCCGCCTCAAGAACCCGGACCAGAGCAGTGGCGCCCCGGACATTGTCACCTCCGAGATCATCCTCGCCAACATCCGCGTCCTGGCCATCGACCAAGCGCCGAAGGAGAAGGACGGCCAGAACACGGTGGTCGGCAAAACCGTGACCTTGGAGCTCAATGCGGCCCAGACCCAGGCGCTTTCGTCGGCCCGCCAGGCCGGAACGCTGTCGCTGGCATTGCGCAGCATAGCCGACGTCAAGCTCAGCGAGATCACGCTCGACGAATCCGCGCAGAAGCGCGACGGCGTTTCGATCATTCGCTACGGCATTCCAAGTCAGACGGCGAAAGCACGATGAAGACAGTCGATATGAAATGCAGGGCAAATCTGGCGACGATGCGAACCTCACTGGTTCGCGCCCTGTCGTTTTCGGCCGTCCTCGCGCTGACGCTGAACCCGGCCCTCAGCCCGGTGGTCGCCGCCGACTACCGTGCCGTGGTGCCGGCGGCGGCCGACGGCCAGATGAACGCGCGTTTCCTCTCGCTCGGCATCGGCAAATCTGTCGTCATCGATCTGCCGCGGGACATCAAGGATGTGCTGGTCGCCGACCCCAAGATCGCCAATGCGGTGGTCCGCTCGGCGCAGCGCGCCTACATCATCGGCGCCTCGGTCGGCCAGACCAATATCGTGTTCTTTGATTCCGCCGGCCAGCAGATTGCGGCCTATGACATCGCGGTCAAGCGCGACCTCAACGGCGTGCGGGCCGCACTGAAGCAGATCCTGCCCAACTCCGACATCCAGATCGACGGTCTCGGCGACGGCATCGTCCTGACCGGCACGGCGGCGAACCCGCTGGAAGCGCAGCAGGCCAATGATCTCGCCGCGCGACTCGCCGGCGGCGCCGACAAGGTGGTGAACTCGATCGTGGTCCGCGGCCGCGATCAGGTCATGCTGAAGGTGACGGTGGCCGAAGTTCAGCGCAACATCGTCAAGCAGCTCGGCATCGACCTCTCCGCGAACCTGAACTACGGCACCTCCGTGGTGAGCTTCTCCAACTCCAACCCGTTCACGGCCCTTGGCCGCAATCTCGTGGACGGCAACAACCTGACCACGAAATTCGGCGCAACGCCGTCCGTGCAGGCCACCCTGCGCGCGATGGAGACCGCGGGCGTGATCCGTACGCTGGCCGAGCCGAATCTCACCGCGATCTCCGGCGAGTCGGCGACCTTCATTGCCGGCGGTGAATTCCCGGTGCCGGCAGGCTATGCGTGCGATCCGACCACGCATGTCTGTACCACCCAGATCAGCTTCAAGAAGTTCGGCATCTCGCTCAACTTCACTCCTGTGGTTCTGAGCGAGGGCAAGATCAGCCTGCGCGTGATGACCGAAGTCTCGGAACTGTCGAACGAGAATGCGATCACGCTCTCCCAGGCGGTGACCTCGACGTCGGTGAACTCGCTGACGGTGCCCTCGATCAGGACCCGTCGCGCCGAGACTTCGCTGGAAATTCCCTCGGGCGGCGCGATGGCGATGGCTGGCCTGATCCAGCAGCAGACTAAGCAGGCGGTCAGCGGACTGCCGGGGCTGATGCAGCTCCCGATCCTCGGCACGCTGTTCCGCAGCCGCGACTTCGTCAACAACGCGACCGAACTGGTCGTGATCGTGACGCCTTATGTCGTTCGCGCGGTTGCGCAAAAGGATCTGTCGCGGCCGGATGACGGCTTCGCCGCGCCTTCCGATCCGCAGGCCGAGCTGATCGGCAACATCAACCGCATCTACGGCGTGCCCGGTCGGACCGAACCGGCCAGAAATTACCGCGGCACCTACGGCTTCATCACCGACTGAGGCGGAACGGGGACTTCAAGATGATCACAAGACCACCCCAGCTTCGCAAACGCGCCATCCGCCTCGGTGGCGCGCTCGTCGGCATGGCGCTCGCCCTCGGCGGCTGCCAGCACGACGAAGCGGTCACCGCCTCCATTCCCGACGATTACAAGCAGCGCCATCCGATCGCGATCGAAGAGCAGAACCGCTCGATCGTCGTCTTCGTCGGCCACGCCCGCGGCGGCTTGACCGCCGCCCAGCGCGCCGACGTGATGGGCGTCGCCTCGGCCTGGCTGCACGAGGGCACCGGCGCGATCCGGATCGACGTGCCATCCGGCACGCCCAACGCGCGTCCGGTCGCGGATACCATGCGTGAGATCCAGGCGATGCTGGCGGCGGCCGGCGTTCCGCCGCGCGGCGTCAACGTTCGCCCCTATCAGCCGGAAGACAAGCGCTTCCTGCCGCCGATCCGGCTCACTTACTCCAAGATCGCCGCGGTCGCGGGTCCCTGCGGCCTGTGGCCGGAGGACATCGGCCCCTCGATGAAGAACAAGAGCTGGTTCGAGAACAAGGACTATTACAATTACGGCTGCGCCTATCAGCGCAACCTCGCTGCGATGGTCAGCAATCCGTCGGACCTCGAGCAGCCGAGGGCTGAAACGCCGTCCTACATGGCGCGTCGCACCACGCTCCTCGAGAAGTATCGCAAAGGAACGTCGACGGCGGTCTCCTATCCTGAAGCCGACAAGGCCAAACTCAGCGACACCGGCAAATGATCAGCTACGCTCGCCAGCCTCAAGAAGAGCAGCCGGAGGCGCCGCCCCCGCCGGTTGATGAGCATATTGCGCCCTCGCCGCGTGTCTCGGTCCAGGCCTTCTGCGAGACCGTAGAAACCGCTGCCGCGGTGCAGTCGGCCGGTGAGGATCGCCGTCTCGGCAAAGCCCATCTGAAGATCCAGATGGGCGGCATGGCGGCGGCGATCGAAGCCTATCGCTCCGCCCCGACACCAAACGTGATCGTGCTCGAAAGCGACGGCCGCAACGATCTCCTGGGCGGGCTCGACCAGCTTGCCACCGTCTGCGACGCCGGCACCCGCGTGGTCGTGATCGGCCGCATCAACGACGTGATGCTCTACCGCGAGCTGGTGCGCCGCGGTGTCAGCGACTACGTGCTCGCGCCGGTCGGCGCGATCGACGTCGTGCGCTCGATCTGCAACCTGTTCTCGGCGCCCGAAGCCAAGGCAGTCGGCCGCATCATCGCCGTGGTCGGCGCCAAGGGCGGCGTCGGCGCTTCCACCATCTCCCACAACGTTGCCTGGGCGATCGCGCGCGATCTCGCGATGGATGCGGTGGTCGCCGATCTCGACCTCGCCTTCGGCACGGCCGGGCTGGACTACAACCAGGACCCGCCACAGGGCATCGCCGACGCCGTGTTCTCACCCGATCGCGTCGATACAGCCTTCATCGACCGTCTGCTGTCGAAATGCACCGACCATCTCAGCCTGCTGGCGGCGCCCGCGACGCTCGACCGCGTCTATGACTTCGGCTCCGACGCTTTCGATGCCGTATTCGACACGCTGCGCTCCACCATGCCCTGCATCGTGCTCGACGTGCCGCACCAATGGTCGGGCTGGACCAAGCGCGCCTTGATCGGAGCGGACGATATCCTGATCGTGGCCGCGCCAGATCTGGCGAATTTGCGCAACACGAAGAACCTGTTCGACCTTTTGAAGGCCTCGCGCCCCAACGACCGGCCGCCGCTCTACTGCCTGAACCAGGTCGGTGTTCCGAAACGTCCCGAAATCGCCGCCACGGAATTCGCCAAGGCGATCGAGAGCCAGCCGATCGCCTCGATTCCGTTCGAGCCGCAGATCTTCGGCTCGGCGGCCAATAACGGGCAGATGATTGCGGAGATCTCGGCCAATCACAAGTCGATCGAGATGTTCCTTCAGATCGCCCAGCGCCTGACCGGCCGGAGCGAGACCAAGAAACAAAAGTCGTCCTTGTTTTCACCCCTGATTGAGAAGTTGCGGGGAAAATAGCCGCCGCATGGAGTTGTTAAGTGTTCGGTAAGCGTAGCGGAACAGACACCGACCTTCGGGCTCCCAAGCCCGGCGCCGTGTTGCCCGAGCCTTCCCAGGCTCCGGCGGCAACGGTGTCGCGCGGCCCGCTCCCGCCGGCCGTCGCCTCGCCACCGCTTGCCCCTGCCAAGGCCCCGCCGCCTCCCGCCATGGAGAGCCGGCGCTCGGACAATTATTACGAGGTCAAGGCGACCATCTTCGGCGCGCTGATCGAGGCCATCGACCTCGCCCAGCTCGCCAAGCTCGATTCCGAGTCCGCCCGCGAGGAAATCCGCGACATCGTCAACGAGATCATCGCGATCAAGAACATCGTGATGTCGATCGCCGAGCAGGAGGAACTGCTCGACGATATCTGCAACGACGTGCTCGGCTATGGCCCCCTCGAGCCCCTCCTCGCGCGCGACGACATCGCCGATATCATGGTGAACGGCGCCGGCACCGTCTTCATCGAAGTCGGCGGCAAGATCCAGCGCACCGGAATCCGGTTTCGCGACAACCAGCAGCTCCTCAATATCTGTCAGCGCATCGTCAGCCAGGTCGGCCGGCGCGTCGACGAATCCTCACCGATCTGCGACGCGCGCCTCGCCGACGGCTCCCGCGTCAACGCTATCGTGCCGCCGCTCGCGATCGACGGCCCCGCCCTCACCATCCGCAAATTCAAGAAGGACAAGCTGACGCTCGATCAGCTCGTCAAGTTCGGCGCGATCTCGCCGGAAGGCGCAGAGATCCTCCAGATCATCGGACGGGTCCGCTGCAACGTGCTGATCTCCGGCGGTACCGGCTCGGGCAAGACGACGCTGCTCAATTGTCTGACCAACTACATCGAGCACGACGAGCGGGTCATCACCTGCGAGGACGCGGCCGAGCTCCAGCTCCAGCAACCTCACGTGGTCCGGCTCGAAACCCGCCCGCCCAACATCGAAGGCGAAGGCCAGGTCACCATGCGCGAGCTGGTGCGCAACTGCCTCCGTATGCGCCCCGAACGCATCATCGTCGGCGAAGTCCGCGGCCCCGAGGCGTTCGACCTGCTTCAGGCCATGAACACCGGCCATGACGGCTCGATGGGAACGCTGCACGCCAACAATCCGCGCGAGGCGCTGTCGCGCTGCGAATCCATGATCACTATGGGCGGCTTCTCTCTGCCCTCGCGCACCATTCGCGAGATGATCTGCGCATCCATCGATGTCATCATTCAGGCCGCACGCCTGCGTGACGGCTCGCGGCGGATCACCCACATCACCGAAGTGATGGGCATGGAAGGTGACACCATCATCACCCAGGATATCTTCCTCTACGACCTGATCGGCGAAGACGCCAACGGCAAGATCATCGGCCGGCACCGCTCGACCGGCATCGGCCGCCCGAAATTCTGGCAACGCGCCCGCTATTACGGCGAAGAGAAGCGCCTTGCCGCCGCGCTCGACGCCGCGGAAGTGGCGCCGACAACGTGAGGAGGTCAGCGTCGTGAACATGCAGGTCCTCGCGCTCGCGTTTCTCGCCACGGCCGCCGTAGGAGGCATTGCCTGGGTCTTCCTCTATCCACTCCTGTCAGGAGAGCGGAAAGCCGAAAACCGCCGCGCGGCGATCGCGCGTGCCGACGCGCCCGCGGCCAAGCAGACCGACAAGAGCCAACGATCGCGCCGTGAGCAGGTCGAGACTTCGCTCAAGGATCTCGAGGCGAGGCGCCAGCAGGAGAAGAGGGTTCCGCTCAGTGTCCGCCTCTCGCAGGCAGGGCTCGACTGGACGGCGCAGAAATTCTGGGTCGTGTCCGCCGTCGTGGCGGGCGTGCTGTTCGCGGCCGCTCTGTTCGTCGGGGGCGGCCTGCTCGGTGCCGCCGGCCTGGCTTTTGCTGGCGGCTTCGGCCTGCCGCGCTGGGCACTGGGTTTCCTCAAGAAGCGCCGCGAGTCCAAGTTCCTGGCGGCGCTGCCTGATGCGGTCGACGTGATCGTGCGCGGCATCAAGGCGGGTCTGCCGCTGTTCGAATCGATCAAGGTCGTCGCTGCCGATTCACCGGAGCCGCTGCGCACCGAGTTCCTCCAGATCATCGAGACGCAGGCGATCGGCATGCCGCTCGGTGAGGCCTGCTTGCGTCTCTATGAGCGCATGCCGCTCCCAGAGGCGAACTTCTTCGGCATCGTGATCTCGATCCAGCAGAAATCGGGCGGCAACCTCTCCGAAGCGCTCGGCAACCTTTCCAAGGTGCTGCGCGACCGCAAGAAGATGAAGGAAAAGATTCAGGCGATGTCGATGGAGGCGAAGGCCTCGGCCGGCATCATCGGCTCGCTGCCGCCGATCGTGATGTTCCTCGTCTATCTCACGACGCCACACTACATCTCGCTGCTTTGGACCCACCCGACCGGCCAGCTGATGCTGGTCGGCTGCGTCGTCTGGATGTCGATCGGCATCATGGTGATGAAGAAGATGATCAACTTCGATTTCTGACGGTGCCGTATGGTCGAGTTTCTCGTTTCGAAGCTACATGACGTCCGCTTCATGACCATGCTGCTGGCGGCCATTGCCGCCAGCGCCACCGTCTATACGCTGGTGATGCCGCTGTTTGCGGGCGAGGGACTCTCCAAGCGCATGAAGGCGGTGGCGAGCGAGCGTGAGCGCCTCCGGCAGCGCGAGCGCGAGCGCCTCAACAAGAACGAGAAGGTCTCGCTGCGCCAGTCGCCGAAGCAACTCGTCTCCAAGGTGGTCGAGGACTTCAACCTCACCAAATGGCTGGCGCAGGAGGCCGCCCGCGACAAGCTCATCATGGCGGGCTACCGCGGCCAGGCGCCCTACATCACCTTCCTGTTTGCCCGCATGGTCGCTCCGATCGCGCTCTTCATCGGTACCGCCATCTACGTCTTCTTGATCGCGCACTTGGAGCAGGCGCTGCCGGTCAAGATCGGCATCTGCGTCGGCGCGGCCTATCTCGGCCTTCAGGCGCCGATGCTGTTCCTCAAGAACGCGATCTCCAAGCGCCAGCTCTCGATCAAGCGCGCCTTTCCCGACGCGCTCGACCTGCTGCTGATCTGCATCGAATCCGGCATGTCGGTCGAAATGGCGTTCCGCAAAGTCGCCACCGAGATCGTCGGCCAGTCGATCGCGCTGTCGGAGGAGTTCGCGCTGACCACGGCCGAGCTGTCCTACTTGCAGGACCGGAAGATGGCCTATGAGAACCTGGCGCGGCGCACCGGGCTCGAAGGCGTCAAGTCGGTCTGTCTGGCGCTTCAGCAGGCGGAGCGCTACGGTACGCCGCTCGGGCATTCCCTGCGTGTCATGGCGCAGGAAAACCGCGACATGCGCATGAATGAGGCCGAGAAGAAGGCCGCTGCGCTACCGCCGAAACTGACGGTGCCGATGATCCTGTTCTTCCTTCCGGTCCTGTTCGTCGTCATTCTCGGACCGACGGGCATCAAGATCACCGAGCTGCACTGACGCGAGAGGCCCCCGCGCGCGGTCCAAGATCAGGCCGATCAATCGGGCTGGCCGAGGGAGGCGACCGGCGTCCGCTTCGGTCCCCCGCGCGGAGCGTCGTTGCGGTTCAGCATTTCCTTGAGATAGGCGACATTGGCCGCGGCCTGGTCTGGCGGCAGGTCCGCCTTCACGATGGCCTCGGCTTCGGCGAAATGCCCTTGCAGGCCGACGACTAGACCGAGATTCTGCCGCACCCGGGCGCTCGCGCGCGGCGAAGCGTAAGCCTGTCGCAGCGCCTCTTCGGCCTTGGGCAGGTTCCTCGTCAACATGTAGGACAGGCCGAGATTGGAGAGGACGCCGGGATCACCTGGTGCGATCTTCAGGGCGCTCGCATAATAGGAGCGCGCCTCGTCGTGCCGGCCCATCTGGTCGAGCGCAGTACCTTGCACCGAGAGCAGGCGCCAGTCCGGATTGTCGGGCGAATGCGCCTTCGACAGCACGTCGAAGGCCTGCTGGAAATTGCCGTTGTCGGCGAGCGCGCGGCCGTACTGGGCGAGCAGCGCCTTGTTGCCGGGATTGGCGATGGTCGCCTGCTCGAGTACGGCGGCGGCCTGGGCGCGCTGGCCATTGGCGCGCAAGGCCTGGCCATAGGCGAGCGCGGCGTCAGCATCCTTGGGATTGGCGCGATAGCGCTCGCCATAGACTTCGGCAGCGCGCGCGGGATCGGCCGGAGCGGCTTCCGCCCGCGGCCCGACCGAGCCCGTGACCTCGGAGAGCTTCGACATGCCCGTGCAGCCGCCGAGGCCCATGGCCAACGCCGCGGCCAGCGAGGTGGACGCAAGAAGCCGGGCAAGACTGAACCGTTGACGCATGACGCTTTGACTCTCGAGCCGATTGATCGAGCCGAACGCGCCAGCAATAGACTGTTAACCCTAACGGCCAGTTAACACCGACGAGTGGGAGATACGAGAGCTTCCCGACGGCGGTTTCGTCCCGCCGGTCAATATTCGATGGCAAGTCGCTTGCGGATTTCATCGACGCGCTTGTCCAGCGCATCGAACCGCGCATGGACGGAGCGGTCGTGCAGATAGAAGACGTAGCCGCCGGCAAGGAACGCGAAGATCCAATGATGATGCTCGACATAGCCGAAAATCGCCTCAACGGCCTGGCCGATGAATGTGACTACGCTCCACACAAATTCCATTGCATCCTCCCGGCAGGCGTCCTCGGCCGCCGGCGATTCCATATCTGGCGGCCGTGCTCGGAACCTAGCATGGCCCCCTCGCTGCGAGTAGCGGCTCGCTGAACGGTGACAGCAAAGCCGATTGCGGCGGCGCCGAAACTCTGCGAAGTCTCGTCCGTTCGCACGACCCCGCTTGATCTGACGATCCGGACCCGCCAATGCCTTCTGTCTTCGAGACGTCGCCCACTGCCATCCCGATCACCTTCGTCACCAAATCGAGCTGGGATCAGGTCGCCGAAGCGTTGCCCGCGGCGCAGCGCCAGTTCGCGACCGCCAGCGCCTTTGCCGCCAAGCCTAGCGGCTATCTCGCGCTGCCCGCGCCGGACGGCGCAATTGCACGGGTGCTGTTCGGCCTCGAGGACGAAGGCGCCAGATCGCGCGACCTGTTCCGGCCGGGCGCCCTGCCTGGCCTGCTGCCGCCGGGCACCTATCGCTTTGCCAATTCACCGCACGATGCACGGCTGGCGGCACTGGCCTTCGCGCTCGGCAGCTACCGCTTCGCCCGCTACCGCAAGGCTGACCGGCCCGGCGTCCGGCTGGTGCCGCCTGATGGCGTCGACGCGACCGAGATCGATCGCGTGGCCGATGCGGCGATGCTGGCACGCGATCTCATCAACACGCCGGCCAACGACATGGGACCAGAGCAGCTCGCCGCAGCCGCGCAGGCGCTCGCCGCCGAATTCGGTGCAAGCTTTGCCTGCACCATCGGTGACGATCTGAAGACGAATTTTCCGCTGATCCATGCCGTCGGTATGGCCTCGAGCCGTGCGCCGCGACTGATCGACATCGGCTGGGGCGATCCGGCTCATCCCAAGGTGACGCTGGTCGGCAAGGGCGTCTGCTTCGACACCGGCGGACTCGACCTGAAGCCGTCGAGCGGCATGCTGATCATGAAGAAGGACATGGGTGGCGCCGCCAACGTGCTGGCGCTCGCAGGCATGGTGATGCATGCGAAGCTGAAGGTCCGATTGCGCGTGCTGATTCCGGCCGTGGAGAACGCGGTCGCCGGCAATGCCTTCCGCCCCCTCGACATCTTCACCTCGCGCAAGGGCATCACGGTCGAGATCGGCAATACCGACGCGGAAGGCCGCCTCGTCCTCGCCGACGCGCTGGCGCTGGCCGATGAGGAAAAGCCGGAGCTGCTGATCGATTTGGGCACGCTGACCGGCGCGGCACGCGTTGCGCTGGGGCCGGATCTACCGCCTTTTTACACCAATGATGAGACGCTGGCGGCCGACGTCGCACGTTGCGCGGTGAGGGAGAACGATCCGTTGTGGCGCATGCCGCTGTGGCCGCCTTACGATGCCTGGCTGGACTCCAAGACGGCAACCATCACAAATGCCCCGTCCGGCGGCTTCGCCGGCTCAATCACCTGCGCGCTGTTCCTGCAACGCTTCGTCGAGCATGCCAGGAGCTGGCTGCATGTCGACATCTACGGCTGGACGCCGTCGGCGAAGCCGGCGCGGCCGGAGGGCGGCGAGTGCCAGGCTGCGCGCGCTCTCTATTCATTGCTGAGTGAGCGCTATGCATGATCCACGGCTGACGCCGGTGCGGGGCGACATCGCCGCGAAATATCTCCAAGGCAAGGTGGAGGCGAATCGCTTCGTCACTGGCGAGGAATTCGAGGTGGTCGAGGCCATCGCGGCCGTGCGTGAGCAGCCATCCTCGAATGCGACGTTGATGACCGAGGCGCTGCGCGGTGAGCGCGTCACCATTTACGACCGCAACGGCGAAGGCTGGGCCTGGGGCCAGCTCAATGCCGACGGCTATGTCGGCTGGCTGCCGGATGCAGGCCTGGCTCGCCCCGCGGCAACGCCGACCCACGTCGTCAGTGTACTCCGGACGTTTGCGTTTCCCGGCCCTTCAATCAAGCTACCGCCGGCCGACACGCTGGTGCTTGGATCAAAGCTCACGATCGTGCGCGAGCATGGGGCCTTCGCGGTGACGCGCGACGGAACGTTCTTGCCGAAGATCCATCTCGTCCCGCTCGATCATCGCGAGCCGGACTTCGTCGCCGTCGCCGAGCGCTTCGTCGGCACGTCCTATCTCTGGGGCGGCAAAAGCAGCTTTGGCATCGATTGCTCGGGCCTGGTGCAAGTCTCGCTGACTGCTGCCGGCATCGGCTGCCCGCGCGACAGCGACATGCAGCAGGCAGGCCTCGGCCGCGCGCTCGAGGCGCATGAGTGGGACAAGCTGCAACGCGGCGATCTGATCTTCTGGAAGGGCCACGTTGCCATCGTGCGCGACGGGGCCACCATGGTTCACGCCAACGCCTATCACATGGCCACCGTGATCGAATCGACCGGGCCGGCGATTGCGCGGATCAGGCAAGCCGGCAGCGAGGTCGTCGCGATCAAGCGGCTCGCTTAATCTCGCAGCGGCGGGCGACACCTCTCCCGTAGCGAGAGGTGAAGCACTACGTCGCCACCGAGCCGTTGCCCGCAGTCTCCAGCCGGAACGCGGCGGCGAACAACGCTCGGGTGTAATCCGTCTTCGGGTTCTTGAATAGCTCGGCGGCCTGCCCCTCCTCGACCACCTTGCCGCCGCGCATCACGATGAGATGGCTGGCGAGCGAGGCGACGACGCGCAGGTCGTGCGAGATGAACATGTAGGTGAGCTCGCGCTTGCGCTGGAGCTCGCGCAACAGATCGACCATCTGCGCCTGGAACAGCATGTCGAGCGCGCTGGTCGGCTCGTCCAGCACGACGAAATCCGGCTCCAGCACCACCGCCCGGGCGATGCTGATGCGTTGGCGCTGGCCGCCGGAGAATTCATGGGGATAGCGAAAGCGCGTCTCTGGATTGAGTCCGACATCCTCGAGCGCCTTGACGACGCGGCCCTCGCGCTCCTCACGCGAGAGATTCGGCTGATGCACGGAGAGCCCTTCGGCGATGATGTCGGCGACCGACATGCGCGGGCTGAGCGAGCCGAACGGGTCCTGGAACACGATCTGCATGTCGCGCCGGAAGGGCCGCATTTCCTTGAAGCGCAAGCCCTGGATGTCCTTGCCCAGGAACACGATCCGGCCGTTCGACGAGATCAGCCTTAGCAATGCGAGCCCCAGCGTGGTCTTGCCCGAGCCGGATTCGCCGACGACGCCGAGCGTCTCGCCCTTGCGCACGGCGAGGCTGACGCCGTCGACCGCCTTGATGTGGCCGACCGTCTTGCGCATCAAGCCGCGCTTGATCGGGAACCAGACCCTCAGATCGTTGGCCGACATCACTAACGGCGCACCCGGCTGCGGCGGCGCCGGATCGGGCTTCGGCTCCGCCGCGAGCAGGTCGCGCGTATAGGGATGCTTCGGGGTCTTGAAGACCTGCTCGACCGGCCCGTGCTCGACGATCACGCCGCCCTTCATGACGCAGACCGTATCGGCGATGCGGCGGACGATACCGAGATCGTGGGTGATGAAGAGCAGGCTCATGCCGAGCCGCGCGCGAATCTCAGCGAGCAGCGCCAGGATTTGCGCCTGCACCGTGACGTCGAGCGCGGTGGTCGGCTCGTCCGCAATCAAGAGGTCCGGCTCATTGGCGAGCGCCATCGCGATCATCACGCGCTGGCGCTGGCCACCGGAGAGCTGGTGCGGATAGCTCTTCAGCCGCGTCTCCGGCTCGGGAATACCGACCTGGGTCAATAGCTCGAGCGTCCGCTTGCGCGCCTCGGCATTGCTGGTCGAATTATGCAGCTGGATCATCTCGCCGATCTGCGCCTCGATCGTGTGCAGCGGATTGAGCGAGGTCATCGGCTCCTGGAAGATGATGGAGATGTCGCTGCCGCGAATCTCCCGCATCTGCTGCTCGGACTGCTCGATCAGCTCCTGCCCCTTGAAGCGGATGCTGCCGGAGGGATGCGAGGCGTTCGGATAGGGCAGCAGCTTCAGGATCGAGAGCGCGCTGACCGATTTGCCGGAGCCGGATTCGCCGACCAGCGCCACGCATTCGCCGCGCTTGATCTGGAACGAGACCTTGTCGACCGCGAGCGTGGTAGCGCCGCCCTGGTGGAAGGCGACCGAGAGATCGCGCACGCTGAGCAGAGGCTGGTTGATCGCGTCCATTGGCTCACCTGAACGTCTTGCGCGGATCGAAGGCGTCGCGCACGGCTTCGCCGATGAAAATCAAGAGCGACAGCATGATCGCGACCGAGAAGAAGCCGGAGAAGCCGAGCCAAGGTGCTTGCACATTGGCTTTCGCCTGGGACAGCAATTCGCCCAGCGAAGGCGATCCCGGCGGCAGGCCGAAGCCCAGGAAATCGAGCGCCGTCAGCGTCATCACCGAGCTCGACACGATGAAGGGCAGGAACGTCATGGTCGCGACCATGGCGTTCGGCAGCAGGTGGCGGAACATGATGACCTGATTGGACACGCCAAGCGCCCGCGCCGCCTGAATGTATTCGAAGTTGCGCCCGCGCAGGAACTCGGCCCGCACGAGACCTACCAGTGAGACCCAGGAGAACAGCAACAGGATGCCGAGCAGCACGAAGAAGCCGGGCACGAGGACCGAGGACAGGATCAGGAGAAGGTAGAGCGAGGGAATCGCCGTCCAGATCTCGATGAAGCGCTGGAAGATGAGATCGACCCGACCGCCGAAATAGCCCTGCACCGCCCCCGCCGCGATGCCGATCACCGACGAGATGATGGTGAGACACAGGCCGAACAGCACCGAGATGCGGAAGCCGTAGATCAGTCGTGCGACCACGTCGCGTCCCTGATCGTCGGTGCCGAGCCAGTTGTATTCGAGGTTGCGGCAGCTCTTCAGCCCCTTCTTCTCCACCACCGGCTTGCATTGCTTCTCGGTCAGCATCCAGGTCGGCGGCGACGGCGCCGGCGTCGGCAGGTCAAGATTGTGGGTGTCGTAGGAATAGCGGATCAGCGGCCAGACGATGCTGCCGCCCTTGTCCTTGATCAGCTTCTGCAAATAGGGATCGCGGTAGTCGGCCGCAGTCTCGAAGTCGCCGCCGAAGGTGGTTTCCGAATAGGTCACGAAGGCGGGCCAATAGAGCCGGCCGTCGAACTTGATCAGGAAAGGCCGGTCGTTGGCGATCAACTCGGCGAACAGCGAGACCACGAACAGAATAATGAAGATCCAGAACGACCAATAGCCGCGGCGGTTCGCCTTGAAGTTCTGCCATCGCCGCCGGTTGAGCGGCGAAGGTGCGAACGACTTGCGCGTGATTGGAACGACCTCACCTAGCGGAGACTGCGTCGTGGTCTCGATCGGCGTCGGCGCGGTAATTGTCATCAGACCTCCCGCGCCTCGAAATCGATCCGAGGGTCGATCCACATATAGGTCAGGTCGGAGATCAGGTTGATCACGAGGCCGACCAACGAAAAGATGTAGAGCGTGCCGAACACCACGGGATAGTCACGGTTGAGCACGCTCTCGAAACTGAGCAGCCCGAGCCCGTCCAGCGAGAAGATGGTCTCGATCAGCAGCGAGCCCGAGAAGAAGGCGTGGATGAACGTCCCTGGAAAACCGGCGATCACGATCAGCATCGCATTGCGGAACACATGGCCGTAAAGCACCCGGCCCTCGCTGCACCCTTTGGCGCGCGCGGTCATGACATATTGCTTGCGAATCTCGTCGAGGAACGAATTCTTGGTCAGGAACGTCATGGTGGTGAACGCGCCGAGCCCCATGGCGATCAGCGGCAGCGTCAGATGCCAGAAATAATCGAGGATCTTCCAATACCAGGGAAACTGCGACCAGCCGTCCGAGGTCAGTCCACGCAGCGGGAACCAGTTGAAGAAGGAGCCGCCGGCAAACAGGATGATGAGGAGGATGGCGAACAGAAATCCGGGAATGGCATAGCCAAGCACGAGCACGGTCGACGTCCAGGTGTCGAAGCGCGTGCCGTCCTTGACCGCCTTGCGGATGCCAAGCGGGATCGAGATCAGATAAGTAATCAGAGTCAGCCAGATCCCGAGCGAAATCGAGACCGGCAGCTTCTCCTTGATCAGCTGGATCACGCTGACATCGCGGAAATAGCTCTTGCCGAAATCGAAGCGCGCGAAATTCCAGACCATCAGGAGAAAGCGTTCCGGTGCCGGCTTGTCGAAACCGAACTGTACCTCGAGCTTCTTGATGAAGTCAGGATCAAGACCTTGCGCGCCGCGATATTTCGAGTTGATAGCGTCGCCACCGGCCCCGACTTGCCCCGGTGCACGCTGAGCGAAGTCGCCGCCGCCCGATATGCGCGAGCTGCCGCCGGTGTCGGCGCCGGAGAGCTGCGCGATCACGCGCTCGACCGGGCCACCCGGCGCGAACTGCACGACGATAAAGGACACGAAGAGAATCCCGAGCAGCGTCGGGATCATCAAGAGGATGCGGCGGGCGATATAGGCGCTCATGATTATTTCGCCTGCTCGAGCTTGGCGGCCTTGGCGGGTTCATGCCACCAGATGTCGGGTGCGCCGACGCCGTTGGCATAACGCGGCAGCTTCTGAGGGTGGCCGAACTGATCCCAATAAGCCAGCCGGTGCGTCTTGTTGTACCATTGCGGCACCCAATATCGGCCGGCGCGGAACAGACGGTCGAAGGCGCGGCACGCGACGGTCAAATCTTCTCGGCTGTCCGCCGCCATGATCTTTTCGATCATGGCGTCGATGGCCGGGCTGGCGACGCCTGCGAGATTGTATGAGCCTTTGGTCGCAGCGACCTGCGAAGAAAAGAATGCGCGCATGGCGTCGCCCGGCGTCGCCGACATGCTGAAGCGCTGGATCGTCATATCGAAGTCGAACTCTTCCTGGCGCGCCCTGTATTGCACGGCATCGACGAGGCGCACGCTCGCTTCGATGCCGAGCGTCCCCAGGTTCTTGATGTAGGGCGCGTGGTGCGGCTGGAAGGAGGGCTCGTCCAGCAGGAATTCGATCCTGAACACCTCTCCGTTCGGCAGCACCCGCTTGCCATCCTTGATCGGGACACCGGCTTCGTTTAGCAATTGCTGCGCCTTGCGCAGCAGGCTCCGGTCTTGCCCGGAGCCGTCCGAGACCGGCGGCGTGAATGGGACCGCGAACACGTCGTCCGGCACATGGCCGCGAAACGGCTCCAGCAGCTTCAGCTCGTCCGGCGAAGGAGGCCCGTCGCCCGCCATGAGATCCGAGTTCTGGAACGGTGACACCGTACGGGCATAAGCGCCGTACATGATAGTCTTGTTGGTCCACTCGAAGTCAAAGGCATTGATGAGGGCTTCGCGCACGCGGGGGTCTTTGAACTTGTCACGCCGCGTGTTGATGAACCAGCCCTGCGCGCCTGACGGCGTTTCGTCGGGCACGACCTCGAGCTTGACGCGACCATCCTTGACGGCCGGGAAGTCATAGCGCGTCGCCCAGATGCGTGAGGTGAATTCCTCACGGTAGAGATAGTTCTTGCCGGTGAAGCCTTCGAAGGCGACATCACGGTCGCGATAGAATTCATAACGCACGACGTCGAAATTGTAGCTGCCGCGGCAAACCGGCAGATCGGCAGCCCACCAGTCCTTGACCCGCTCGAATTCGATGTAGCGATTGACCTCGAATCTCCCGACCCTGTATGGCCCCGAGCCGAGCGGAATATCCAGCGTCGATTCGTCGAACGGCCGGGACGTGTAATACGCTTTCGAAAAGATCGGCAGGCCCGCGGCATAGAGCGGCACGTCGCGCGCCCGCCCCTTGGCAAAGGTGACGACGAGCGTGGAATCGTCGATCGCTTCCGCGCTCACCATGTCGCGGAGCTGCACGATGAGCAGCGGATGCCCCTTGGTCTTCAGCGCGGTCAGTGAGAACGCGGCATCATGCGCGGTGAGCTTGGTGCCGTCGTGGAATTTCGCCTCCGGCCGCATCGTGAAGCGATAGACCAGCCGGTCCGGCGATATCTGCACGGATTTGGCGGCCAGCCCGTACATCGCGTCCGGCTCGTCACTCGCCCGCACCATCAGCGGCGAAAACGTCATGTCCATGCCTTGCGCGCCGTCGCCCTTGAGGATGAACGCATTGAGCGAGTTGAAGGTCTGGTAGGACTGGTTATACGATTTCGCCGACGGGATGAGCGAGAACGTGCCGCCCTTCGGCGCGCCCGGATTGACATAATCGAAATGATGGAAATCGGCGCGATATTTGAGATCGCCGAACGCCGAGATGCCGTGGGCCTCGGGCGGCATTTCCGATGCCGTTGCACCGCGCTGCCAGGCGGCGCCGAGCGCACCGGCGGCACCCAGGGCAAGCACATGCCGGCGTGAAAGCTGCGCCATGCGCAAAGGCTCCCTCAAGAGCGTCTTCCGATCCGCGCCGCTTTTTCGGCGTCATACCACCACAGCGTCGGCAGGCCGGACCGTCCATATTTCGGCATTGGCTCGGCGTGGCTGAAGCGATCCCAGCGGGCATAGCGCGCGAACGGATAGGTGAACTGCGGAACCACGTAGAAATTCCAGAGCAGCACGCGATCGAGCGCGTGGGTGGCGGCGACGAGGCCAGCGCGATCCTTGGCGAAGATCACCTTCTCGATCAAGGCATCCACGGCAGGGTTCTTGATGCCGATGGTGTTGCGCGCACCAGGCACGTCGGCCGCCTGCGAGCCCCAGAACTCGCGTTGCTCGTTGCCCGGCGAGAGCGACTCGCCCCACTGATCGATGATCATGTCGAAGTCGAAGCTGCGCAGCCGGTTCTGGTACTGCGCATCGTCGACGGTACGAACCGACGCATTGACGCCGATTCGCTCCAGCGACGGCTTGTAGAACAGTGCGATTCGCTCTGATGAGGGATCCTGCACCAGGATTTCGATCGTCAGAACCTTGCCCGAGGCGTCCACCAGCTTGTGGTCGCGGACTTCGAAACCGGCCTCTTTCAGCAGCTTTGCCGCTTCGCGCAGATTGGCGCGCACGGCCTCTGGAGTGCCGCCGACCGGATTCTGGTAAGGCGTGGTGAAAACTTCCGGCGGCACCTTGTCCTTTACTGTTTCAAGGATCTGCAGCTCCTCCCCCTGGGGCAGCCCGGTCGCGGCGAGTTCCGTGCCTTCGAAATAGCTGTTGATGCGCTTGTACTGACCGAAGAAGAGCTGCTTGTTCATCTCCTCGAAATCGAAGGCATAGTTGAAGGCGCGCCGCACCCGCGCGTCCTTGAATTGGGGACGCCTGATGTTGACGACGAAGGCCTGCATGCGGCCGGAATCGTTGATCGGAAATTCTTCCTTGATGACCCGCTTCTCCGCGACGGCCGGGAAGTCGTAGGCCGTCGCCCATTGCTTGGCGGAGTTTTCCGCGATCCAGTCGGCCTGGTCGGCCTTGAAGGCTTCCAGCGCCACGAGGTTGTCACGGAAGAACTCGAAGCGCAGCTCGTCGAAATTGTTGGTGCCGATCTGGCTAGGGAGATTGGCACCCCAATGATCTTTCACCCGCTCCAGCTTGATCGAGCGTCCCGCCACGAATTCCTTGATCCGGTACGGCCCGGAGCCCAGCGGGATCTCCAGCGTGGTCGCGCTGACGTCGCGTTTGCGCCCCTGGGCGTCGGAGCCTTCCCACCAATGTTTCGGCAGCACGGTCAATTCGCCGACGATGGTCGGCAGTTCGCGGTTGCCCGGCCCGTCGAAGCTGAACTTGATGTCGCGCTCGCCAACTTTCTCCGCCTTGGTCACGTGGCGATAGTAGGACGCGTACATGGGGCTCTGCTGCTTGAACGTCTCCAGCGAGAAAATGACGTCCTCCGGCGTCACCGGCTTGCCGTCATGCCAGCGGGCTTCCTTGCGCAGGCGATAGATCACCCAGGAAAAATCGTCCGGATGTTGTGCCGCCTCGGCAAGCTCGCCGTACTCGGTCGCCACCTCGTCCTGCGCCCGGGTCATGAGCGTTTCGTAGATCATCGCCGCGGCTGGAGCGAGGGAGCCCTTGATGCCGGCGACCGCGAGGTTGAAATTGTCGAAGGTGCCGATCGATATCAGGCGGGCGACGCCGCCTTTGGGCGCATCCGGATTGACGTAATCGAAGCGCTTGAAGTCGGCGGGGTACTTGATATCGCCGAACAGCGACAGAGCATGGCGCCAGGGAAGCCCGTTTTCATTGGCTGATTGCGCCGCTGCCGTGCCGATGACGGAAACGCGGCCCATGGAACCGAGGGCGGGGATAGCTGCGGCCGCAGTGCCGGTGAGCAGGAGATCGCGTCGGGTAATGGCCAAATCAACATTCCCTGTCTTGAAGGAGGCTACTCCTTTAAGTTCCCAATATAGGCGAGGTTTCGACCGAGTATGTTGCTTTTTGCTCATCTTGAAAGCCCAGCCGGCCTATCGGATGCGGCCAAACGCCCCGATAACGTCGCCGCGAGGCCGGATAAGCAAACGGCCAGGCTTTTCAGCCTGGCCGCAGATTCCAAGAGAGAATTTTGAGGCTTACTTAGACGCCGTCGGCAGCGGCTGCGGATGCTCCGACAACGAATTCAGATAGGCAATGACGTCGGCCCGCTCGGAATCCTTCGGGATACCGGCGAAGCCCATTGCAGTGCCCGGGATGAAGCCCTTCGGATTGGCGATGAACTTGTTGAGATCGTCGAACGTCCAGGTGCCGCCCTTGGCTTTCATGGCGGCCGAGAAGTTGAACCCGCGGCCTTCGCCCTTCGGCTCGCCGACAACGCCATAAAGGTTCGGACCGACGCGATTCGGGCCGCCCTTTTCGAAGGTATGACAGGCTCCACACTTCTTGGCGGCCGCCGCGCCCTTTTCGACGGAGGCGGTCTGGAGCAGCTTTTCGATCGGCTCCGAGGAGGCTGCAGCGGCGGCGCCGCCCTCCTTGCCGTGGCCAGCATCTTCCTTCACCGCGATTTCGAAGCCCGGCTTTTCCGGCATCTTCGGCGAGAAAAGCGCCTGGGCGGTGAAGCTCGTCACCAGCAGCACGAGACAGGTGCCAAGAACAGCACCGAGAATCTTGTTGAGTTCGAAAGAATCCATTTCCGGCCAGGCCCCACCGCAAGAAGGAAACGGCGGCCCAAGCGGCCGCCAGGACGAGCCTCGGGAGAAAACGTTCCTTATTGTTTCCCCGAGTTTTGTCATTGAGATATCGGTTTGCCCCGGGTCTGGCAACCCGTATAAGCGACCCGGCTTTCAGCCCGTCCCCACGCCATTTCTCGGCGCGGAAAGCGCTCCGTTTCCAGGCCCTTGACCCAATGATCGATCCCCGCATCCTGGTGCTGATCCCGGCCCGCATGGCCGCCACCCGCCTGCCCGGCAAGCCGCTCGCCGATATCGCGGGCCTGCCGATGATCGTGCACGTGCTGCGCCGCGCCGAGGCCGCTGCAATCGGCCGGGTCGCGGTCGCAACCGACACGGCGGAGATCGCCTCGGTCGTCACAGCCCATGGCGGTGAGGCGGTGATGACCCGCCCGGACCATCCCTCGGGCTCGGACCGCATCCACGAGGCCATGCAGAAGCTCGATCCGGACGGCAAGGCCGAGATCGTGATCAATCTCCAGGGCGATTTCCCGACCATCACGCCGCAGACCATCCGCGAGGTGCTGCCACCCTTTACCGAGCCTGCCGTCGATATCGTGACGCTGGCCTCGCAGATCCACACCGAGGAGGAGGATCTCGCCCCGAGCGTCGTGAAGGCGGTGGGCTCGCCGATCGGGCCGCGGCGGCTGCGGGCGCTCTATTTTACCCGTGCCACGGCCCCCTACGGCGACGGACCGCGTTACCACCATATCGGACTCTACGCGTACCGCCGCGCGGCGCTGGATCGATTCGTGTCGCTGCCACGGTCTCCCCTGGAAGTTCAGGAAAATCTTGAGCAACTCCGGGCGGTGGAAGCCGGCATGCGTATCGACATCATGGTCGTCGATAGCGTGCCCCGTGGCGTGGACACGCCGCCCGATCTCGAAACCGCGCGCAGCATCCTTTCCAAATCCTGAGCCGCTGTTACAAGACCGACCATGAGCAAGCTGAAAGTCGCATTCCAGGGCGAGCCTGGGGCCAATTCCCACATCGCCATCGTCGAGGCCTATCCTGAGGCCGAGCCGATGCCCTGCGCCACCTTCGAGGACGCGCTGTCAGCGATCTCGTCCGGCGAGGCCGATCTCGGCATGATCCCGATCGAGAATTCGGTCGCGGGCCGCGTCGCTGACATCCATCACCTGCTGCCGGCGTCCGGCCTCTTCATCATCGGCGAATGGTTTCTGCCCGTTCGACATCAGCTGATGGCGGTGAAGGGTACCAAGCTCGACGACGTCAAGAGCGTGGAGAGCCATGTCCACGCACTCGGCCAGTGCCGGCGCATCATCCGCAAGCTCGGCATCAAGCCAATCGTGCACGCGGACACTGCCGGCAGCGCCCGCGACATTTCCGAGCGCAAGGACAAGACCGTCGCCGCGATCGCGTCGCGCCTGGCCGCGAAAATTTACGGCCTCGACATCCTCGCCGAGGACATCGAGGACGAGGCCCACAACACCACGCGCTTCGTGGTGCTGGCGCGCGAGCCGAAATGGGCAGCCCAAGGCTCGGGCTCGCTGGTCACGACGTTCGTCTTCCGGGTGCGCAATTTGCCGGCCGCGCTCTACAAGGCGCTCGGCGGCTTTGCCACCAACGGCGTCAACATGACCAAGCTCGAAAGCTACATGGTCGACGGCAATTTCTTCGCCACGCAGTTCTATGCCGACGTCGACGGACATCCCGACGACAAGGGCCTCGCCTTTGCCATCGAGGAGCTGAAATTCTTCTCGCGCGAATTCCGCATTGTCGGCGTGTATCCGGGGCATCCGTTCCGCGCGACGTTCAACGAGGCGCAGGATTGATAACTGTCGTTCCGGGACACGCGAAGCGTGAACCCGGAACCTCGAGATTCCGGGTTCGATGCTTCGCATCGCCCCGGAATGACGGTGAGTGACTAGGACGCCTGCTTCGCCAGTCCGAACGCCTCCGCCAGCAGCGAATATGATTTCTTCCGCGCCTCGTGGTCATACACGGCGGTGATCACCATCAGTTCGTCCGGCTTGCTCGCATAGATCAGCGGCTGAAGCTTCTTCTGCACGGTTGCCGGGCTGCCGACGAACAGGCGCGAGCGGTTGCGGAGGATCGAGATGCGCTCGGCGTCTGTATAGGGATAGGCCAGCGCCTCCTCGACGCTCGGCAGCGGAAGATATTGACCGCGGTCGCGGCGAAGGCGGTTGAGGTCGAAGGAGCTGGCGAGCCTTTCCGCCTCCTCATCTGTGTCGGCCAGGATGGCCGCGACCGCGAGGATCGCATGCGGGCTGGCGCGCCAGGCGGAGGGCTGGAAGCGGTTGTGGTAATGCACCATCGCATCGATCGCGTCGTGGGAAGCGAAATGATGGGCGAAGGCGAAGCCCATGCCGACCTGCGCGGCGAGTTCCGAGGAATAATCGCTTGAGCCGAGCAGCCAGATCGGCGGCAGGGCGGTGTCGTCAGGCATGGCGACGACGCTGTTGTAAGGGTGGCCCGAGGGGAATTCGCGGGTCTCCCACAAGATCAGTTCGTGCAGCCGCTCCAGAAAATCGTCGCCCTCGCGGCGGTCGAGCCGGCTGCGCAGCGCGTAGGCGGTGGCGCCGTCGGTGCCCGGGGCACGGCCGAGACCGAGGTCGATACGTTCGGGAAACAGCGCCTCCAGCATCTTGAAGCGCTCGGCCACGACCAGCGGCGCGTGGTTGGGCAGCATCACGCCGCCGGAGCCGACGCGCAGGTGCTTCGTCACCGCCGCGATCTGCCCGATCATCACGTCGGGCGCGGGGCTCGCGACGGAGGCGAGGTTGTGATGCTCGGCGAGCCAATAGCGGAGATAGCCGAGCCCGTCGACGTGGCGTGCCAAATCGATGCTGTTGCGCAGCGCCGCGGCGGGCTTGGTACCGGTGGTGACGACCGACAGGTCGAGGACTGAGAGCGGGATCATGGCGCGTTAACGTAACGAAGGGCTGCGCGGCGGCAATGGCAGGCTGCGCAGGCCTGACGTGTAAGGGCTTCGCGGGTACGCTGAGACACCTGATTGGGACAATTGTTACCTCATGTGCCAAAATTCGGTCTGCCCACCTGCCAAATCGGAACGAAGAAAAGAGCAATATCGACAATAGAACTTTTGTATCAATACATTACGTCTCTGGATGGTTTTTCCCAATGAGATCGCAAACTGCGCCAGAATTCCTTCTAGTCACATCCTGGTGGGCAATTTCCCATCCCTGATGGGCTGTCGACTAGACCGCCTTTGCCCTATTTTAGGTCTCCGCGAGGTAGACGACCGCCGGCCGAAATTCGGAGTGAATGGTGCCATGACTGACGTGACGACGCCTGGCCAAGCCAACGGGCAAGACGGGCACCTGAAGCGGCCTGCGATTTCCTTCGAGTTTTTTCCGCCCAAGACCGAGGAGATGGAGCGGAATCTCTGGGACACCATCAACCGCCTCGCCCCGCTCGACCCGCAATTCGTCTCGGTGACCTACGGCGCCGGCGGCTCGACCCGCGAGCGCACCCATTCCACCATTTCCCGCATCCTGAAGGAAACCGCGCTGCTGCCGGCGGCGCATCTGACCTGCGTCGGCGCCTCGCGCGGCGAGATCGACGAGATCGTCGACCGCTATCACGAGGTCGGCGTCCGCCACATCGTGGCCTTGCGCGGTGATCCCGTTGGCGGCATCGGCACGCCCTACTTCAGTCATCCCGACGGCTACCAGACGTCCGCCGCACTCGTTGCCGGCATCAAGAAACGGCATTCCGACATCGAAGTGTCCGTATCCGCCTATCCCGAGAAGCACCCCGAGGCGCGCGACTTCGATGCCGACATCGACACGCTGAAGGCCAAGGTCGATGCGGGTGCGTCGCGCGCGATCACCCAGGTGTTCTTCGATAACGACCTCTACTTCCGCTATCTCGACCGCGTCCGCGGGCGCGGCATCAACATCCCGATCGTGCCGGGCATCATGCCCATGCACAATTTCAAGCAGGCCCGTAATTTCGTCACCCGCGCTGGCACCACCGTTCCGGACTGGTTCGCCGCGAAATTCGAGGGCCTCGATGACGATGCCGAGACCCGCAAGCTGGTGGCCGCAACCGTTGCGGCCGGCCAGGTGCAGAAGCTCGCCAAGCACGGCGTCGACACCTTCCATTTCTACACCATGAACCGCGCCGATCTCGTGTTCGCGATCAGCCATTTGCTCGGCATTCGCGCCAAGAGCGCGCAGAAGGCGGCGTAAGACAACATGACCGTAACCATCTCTCCCAAGCGAACTGCCCTGCTCAACGCCGCGCGCGAACGCATCCTCGTGCTCGACGGCGCCATGGGCACGATGATCCAGAACCTCCAGCTCGACGAGACCGCCTTCCGCGGCGAGCGCTTCAAGAACTTTCACCGCGACCTGCGCGGTAACAACGATCTCTTGATCCTGACCCAGCCGCAGGCGATCGAGGACATCCACGCCGCGTACTTGCGCGCCGGTGCCGACATCGTCGCGACCAATACGTTCTCGACGACCTCGATCGCGCAGGCCGATTACGACCTCGCAGACATCGTCTACGAGATGGCGCGTGAAGGCGCCCGCCTTGCAGGCAATGCGGCAAGGCGCGTCGCGGCCGAGGACGGCAAGCCGCGCTTCGTCGCCGGCGCCATCGGGCCGACCAACCGCACCGCCTCGATCTCGCCCGACGTTTCCAATCCCGGCTATCGCGCCGTCACCTTCGATGATCTGCGCCAATCCTATGGCGAACAGATCCGTGGCCTGATCGACGGCGGCGTCGATCTGCTGCTGGTCGAGACCATCTTCGATACGCTCAACGCCAAGGCGGCGCTCTACGCGATCGCCGAGATCACGGAAGAACTCGGCGTCGACATGCCGGTGATGGTATCGGGCACTATTACCGACAAATCCGGCCGCCTGCTCTCCGGACAGATGCCGGAAGCGTTCTGGAATTCGGTGCGCCACGCGAGGCCGATCACCATCGGCTTCAATTGCGCGCTCGGCGCCGAGGACCTGCGCGCGCATATCGCCGATATCGGCCGCGTCGCCGATACGCTCGTCTGTGCCTATCCCAATGCCGGCCTGCCGAACGAGTTCGGCCAGTATGACGAGAGCCCGGAGTACATGGCGCGCCTGATCGGCGAATTTGCCCGTGACGGCCTCGTCAACATCGTCGGCGGCTGCTGCGGCACCACGCCGGACCACATTGCAGCGATCGCCGCCGCGGTGGCCCCGCACAAGCCGCGCATCGTGCCGGAGATCGCGCCGCGCTTGCGGCTCTCCGGCCTCGAGCCGTTCGTGCTGACGGATGCGATCCCCTTCGTCAATGTCGGTGAGCGCACCAACGTCACAGGATCGGCCCGCTTCCGCAAGCTGATCACCGCCGGCGACTACACTGCCGCGCTGCAGGTCGCGCGCGACCAAGTCGAGAACGGCGCGCAAATCATCGACGTCAACATGGACGAGGGCCTGCTCGATTCCGAGGCGGCGATGGTGACCTTCCTCAACCTCGTCGCCGCCGAGCCCGACATCGCCCGCGTCCCGGTGATGGTCGATTCCTCGAAATTCTCGGTGATCGAGGCCGGCCTGAAATGCGTGCAGGGCAAGCCGGTCGTCAACTCGATATCGATGAAGGAAGGCGAGGACAAGTTCATTCACGAGGCCAAGATCGCCCGCCGCCACGGCGCGGCCGTGGTCGTCATGGCGTTCGATGAGGTCGGCCAGGCCGATACGTTCGCGCGCAAGACCGAGATCTGCAAGCGCGCCTACGACATCCTGGTGAACCGGGTCGGCTTCCCGCCTGAGGACATCATATTCGATCCCAACATTTTTGCGATCGCGACCGGCATCGAGGAGCACAACAATTACGGC
Organism: Bradyrhizobium sp. 137; assembly: GCF_023074095.1. NCBI lineage: Bacteria > Pseudomonadati > Pseudomonadota > Alphaproteobacteria > Hyphomicrobiales > Nitrobacteraceae > Bradyrhizobium > Bradyrhizobium sp. 137. Next base: position 211,769 of record NZ_JADPKU010000067.1, on the reverse strand, counting down.
GTCGACTTCATCGAGGCGACGCGCTGGATCCGCCGGAACCTGCCCGGCGCGCACATCTCCGGCGGCGTGTCCAATCTGTCGTTCTCGTTCCGCGGCAACGAGCCGGTGCGCGAAGCCATGCACTCGGTGTTCCTATATCACGCCATCAAGGCCGGCATGGACATGGGCATCGTCAATGCCGGGCAGATGATCGTCTATGACGACATCGATCCGGAGCTGCGCCAGACCTGCGAGGACGTCGTCCTCAATCGCGATCCGGGTGCGTCCGAACGTCTGCTGGCGCTCGCGGAAAAATTCCGCGGCAAGAAGACGGAAAGCAAGGAAGCCGATCTCGCCTGGCGCGAATGGCCGGTGGAGAAGCGGCTGAGCCACGCGCTGGTGCACGGCATCACCGAGTTCATCGAGCAGGATACGGAAGAGGCCCGCAAATTGTCCTCGCGCCCGCTCGACGTGATCGAAGGACCGCTGATGGCCGGCATGAACGTGGTCGGCGACCTCTTTGGCGACGGCAAGATGTTCTTGCCGCAGGTGGTGAAGTCTGCGCGTGTCATGAAACAGGCGGTTGCTTATCTCATGCCGTTCATGGAGGAGGAGAAGGCGCGCAATCTTGCGAACGGCATCGGCACGGAGGGCTCCTCGTCCGCCGGCAAGATCGTGCTCGCGACCGTGAAGGGCGACGTTCACGATATCGGCAAGAACATCGTGGGCATCGTGCTCCAGTGCAACAATTTCGAGGTCATCGATCTTGGCGTGATGGTGCCGGCAGCCAAGATCGTCGAGACCGTGAAGGCGGAGAAGGCCGACATCGTCGGCCTCTCCGGCCTGATCACGCCCTCGCTCGACGAGATGGCATTCTTCGCTGGCGAATTGCAGCGCGAAGGCCTCAAGCTGCCGCTGCTGATCGGCGGCGCCACCACGAGCCGCGTGCATACCGCGGTGAAGATCGACCCGAGCTATCGCGCCGGCCCGGTCGTGCACGTCAACGACGCCAGCCGCGCCGTCGGCGTGGCCTCCGCGCTGCTCTCGCCGGAGAAGCGCGAGGCCTATGCCGCCGAGGTGCGCGCCGAATACGCCAAGATCTCGGAGGCGCATTTGCGTGCGCAGGCGGACAAGAAGCGGCTGAAGCTGGCGGCTGCCCGCGCCAACCGCGTGCCGGTGGACTTTGCAGCAAACAAGCCGGTGAAGCCGACCTTCCTCGGCATCAAGAGCTTCGACGATTACGACATCGCCGAGCTCGTCGACTGCATCGACTGGACGCCGTTCTTCCAGACCTGGGAGCTCGCCGGGCGCTTCCCCGCCATTCTCCACGACCCCAAGGTCGGCGAGGTCGCGCGCTCGCTCTACGACGATGCGCGCAAGATGCTCGACACCATCGTGAAGGAGAAATGGTTCCGGGCACGCGCGACGATCGGCTTCTGGCCGGCGAATGCGCAAGGCGACGACATCGTGCTCTATGCCGATGAAAGCCGGACCAAGAGCATCGCGACGCTGCACACGCTGCGCCAGCAGCTCGAAAAGCGCGAGGGCCGCTTCAACGCGGCGCTCGCCGACTTTGTCGCGCCCGTCGGCACCGGCGTGCCCGACTATGTCGGCGGCTTCGTCGTCACCGCTGGCATCGGCGAGGACGCGGTCGCCGATCGTTTCAAGCTGGCGAACGACGACTATTCCTCGATCCTGTGCAAGGCGCTGGCCGACCGCCTGGCCGAAGCCTTCGCCGAGCGCATGCATGCCCGCGTCCGCCGCGAGTTCTGGGCCTATGCGCCGGACGAGGCGCTCTCCAGCGAGGATCTGATCCTCGAAAAATATCAGGGCATTCGCCCCGCACCCGGCTATCCCGCGCAGCCCGATCACACCGAGAAGGCGACATTGTTCAAACTGCTCGATGCGGAAAACACGGCCGGCGTGAAGCTGACCGAGAGCTTTGCAATGTGGCCGGGCTCGTCCGTATCAGGGCTCTATTTCGCAAACCCTGCGAGCTATTATTTCGGCGTCGGCAAGATCGAGCGCGACCAGGTCGAGGATTATGCCGCACGCAAGGGCATGAGCGTAGCGGAGACGGAGCGCTGGCTCGCGCCGGTGCTGAACTACATCCCGTCCCAGCCGGAGGCGGAAAATGCGTTTGCCGCGACGCCCGCGAATGACGAGATGCCGAAGGACCTCGCCTCGCATCCGCCGGGCTGCACCTGCGCGGTGCACCTCGTCTGGCAGAAGAAGCGCGCGGGGGCGGGCTAGGCACCCCTCCAAAACAAAACTGAGAAAACAACCCCATGCACAGTAGCGATGGGGTTGAAAAGGCTGAGCAATTTCGGTGTAGCCGAAGCCGCGTTTGCGACGTCGGGCAAAACAGGCGTAGTATTGCATCATCGGCTGCTGCGCGGGTCTTCGCAACTCGGGCCACTCAAGTCCCCACACGCATGCCGCCGATCCTCCCCTGGAGGGGTCCGGGACGAGCGTAGCTCGCCCGTGGATCGGTTCGCATGCAGCGCAGCGGAATGCGGACCGAGGTGGGGTGAAGGTCTATCCGCGCACGCACTGCCCGTGCGGAGAGATCACCCCACCCGCTCGCGCTTCGCGCGATCGACCCTCCCCCTCCAGGGGAGGGTGACGGCCTCACCCCTTCGGCGGAGCCAAGGGCTGCACGATCTCCTGGAACGGGGAGAGTGCCTCGCAGCGCTCGGCGTGCGCCGCGAGGGCCGGATAGCGCGAGGCGTCGAACAGCTGCGGGTGCGCTTCGCGGGTGAAGCGGACGACGCAGGCCACTGCAACGTCGGCATGACCGATGCGGTCGCCCAGCCAGTACGGCGTCGTCACCTTGGCGCGCTCGGCCTCGAGCACCTTCAGCACGTCCGCGATCTGTGCCTGGCAGCGCTCGACCCATAGCGCAAGCTGCTCCTTCCGCAGCACGCGCTCGTAGAGCAGGCTCACCGCCTTGTCGCCGAGGCCGGAGGCGAGCGCGCAGATGCGCAAATGGCGCCGCCGCTCGGCGCCACTGCGCGGCAGCATCGCCTTCTCGGGACCCACGAGCTCGTCGAGATAATCCAGGATGATCGTGCTCTCGATCAGCGCCTCGCCGTCGTCGAGCACCAGGGTCGGCACGCGGCGCAGCGGATTGTACGGCGCGATTTTGTCGGCATCGCCGAAGGTCGACCACGGCTTGTGCTCGAAGGCGAGGCCATAAAGCTTCAGCGCGATGGCGACGCGGCGGACGAAGGGGGAATCGTATTGGCCGATCAGGAACATGGTTCTCGCTTTTCTCGATCATTGAACAAGGCAGGGCCGATCAGTCTCCACGACCAGCTCGGTGCGGCGCAACAAAAATCTCTGAAATGGAGCATTGCGCCGGCTGCAACGAAGCGTCAGCCGCACGGTACGGACCGCCCGCTCAAAGGCCGTCCTGAATCGAGCGCTTGATGGCGGCGATCGCCGTCTCGTTGCGCTTGTACATCGTCCACTGCTTGATCCGTTTGGCGCGCACCAGCTTCGCGGCAGTCAGCACCCGCATGTGTTCGCTCAATGTCGGTGCGCTGACGCCGAGCTTTTCGGCGATCAGCAATCCGCAGACGCCGTCCTCGACCAGATCGCCGTCGGCCTGCTCGCGAAAATGCTTCCGCGGATCCCGCAGCCATTCCAGGATCTGCAGGCGGCGTTCGTTGGCGAGCGCGCGCAAGGCAACGGCAAACTTCATTTAGTCATTTTGCTAATTGCCTAATTGATGTCAACGCTCCCTTGCGCTATTCTGGGCGGTATCATGACAAAGACCATGGACATCACGCGGGAGCGGATTGCGGCGACCGAGGCGGTCATCCGTCCGCATATCAGGCGCACGCCGCTCCTAAAGGCCGATCTCGCCGATTTCGACCTGCCCGCCGCGCCCGTCACGTTCAAGCTCGAAATGCTGCAGCATTCCGGATCGTTCAAGGCGCGCGGCGCCTTCGCCAATCTGTTGCTGCGGCAGGTGCCGCAGGCCGGCGTCGTCGCCGCATCCGGCGGCAATCACGGCGCGGCCGTCGCCTATGCGGCGCAGCGGCTCGGCATTCCCGCCACGATCTTCGTGCCCGACATCACCTCGCCGGCCAAGGCCGAGCGGATCAGGGGGTATGGCGCCAAGCTCGTGATCGCGCGCAGCCGCTACGCCGATGCGCTCGCCGCGAGCGAGGCGCATGTCGCGCAGACCGGCGCGCTGGCCGTCCACGCCTACGACCAGGCGGAAACCCTGCTCGGCCAGGGCAGCGTCGGACTGGAGTTGGAGCAGGAAGCGCCTGATATCGACACGCTGCTGGTTGCGGTTGGCGGCTGCGGGCTGATCGGCGGCATTGCGGCCTGGTACGCCGGCAGGACGCGTATCGTCGCGGTCGAGCCGGAGCAATCGCCGACCCTGCACGCTGCATTTGAAGCGGGCGCGCCGGTCGATGCGCCGGCCGGCGGCATCGCCGCCGACAGCCTTGCGCCGCGGCGCGTCGGCGAATTGATGTTTCCGGTCGCGCGGTCCCATGTCGAGCGCGTCATCCTCGTCAGCGACGATGCGATCCGCCAAGCCCAGGCCGCGCTGTGGTCGCACTTGCGCCTGGTGGCAGAGCCCGGCGGCGCGGCCGCCTTTGCCGCGGTGCTCGCCGGCCGCTACCGTCCCTCAGCAGGCGAGCGCATCGCGGTTCTGGTCTGCGGCGCCAACACCACGGCGGTAAAGTTCGACGGCTGAGTGGGAATGACATGAGGGGACCACGTGGACTGCCGCGCGTTGCCCTGGGAATTGGAAGAGCGATGACGGCGGCCACACGCCGTCATTGCGAGCGCAGCGAAGCAATCCAGAATCTCTCTGCGGAGACAGTCTGGATTGCTTCGTCGCAAGAGCTCCTCGCAATGACGGCGGGGAGACAGCCGCGATTAATCAATGATCGGCACATGCCTCGCCGCCGTGCGCGACACCGTACCATCGAGACGCGGATCGTCCGCCACCTCGATCTGGCGGCGGAAGGCGCGAAAGCCGGACCGCTGGTAGAAGGCAACGGCCGATGGATGGTCGAACGTGCAGGTGTGCACCCAGACGCGGCGGACGTCGCGTGACCACGCAAGCTCCAGCGCGCGGTTCATCAGGAAGCGGGCGGCGCCGGTGCCGATTAGCCCAGCGGTGACGCCGAAATAGGTCAGCTCGCACTGGCCGGGCTCGCGGAAGTCGAGCTCGAGCAGGCCTTCGTCGCTTCCGTCCGCGACCAGGGCGTAGACCTCGATGCCAGGCGCGTGGATGATCGCAGCGAGCTCTGCATCGGTCATGCGGGCTCGTGAGAACCACAACCACTCCTCGCCGACACGGCGGAAGAGGTCGCGGTACCAGGCAAGCGCGGGGGTATCGACCTTGCGCAGGGTCCACGCGCCAAGGGGATCGTCGCGGCGCTCCGGAGGTGCGGTCATCTCCAAATGCGTGACAACCGCCGCGATCTTGCCGGCGGGCACGTCGGAATAGCCGTCCGATATCATCATCGCGGCGTCAGGGTGATGGCTTCTGCGGTAGCGGCTTCGACCGCGGGTTGGCTGTAGAGCAGCGGCACATATTGTCCGGTCGCCCAGAGCGGGGCGAGGTCGCGGTAGTGGCCGCTGAACGGATCGCCGGATTGCCCCGGCGTGTTGATGGTGCGGCTCGCGTCCCAATTGCCGACGTCGAGCACCATCCGAAACGAGGCGCCTGAGATGAGCTGGTAGTCCGAGCGGCGATAGGTGGCGGCGCGCGGAACGTTGGCTGCGCCGCCGAAGGCGAGCGGGCCCACCGACATTTGCGCTGCGGTCGCCTTGTCGGCAAGCGGGATCAGCGCGTGGTCGAACTTGGCAACATGCAGGCGGCCCCAGCGCCAGGTCGATGCATCGTCCCCGAGCTTGCCGGCGACGTCGGCAACCGCAGCGCCCAAGCTCTCGCGCAGGATCTGGTCGCGTGCGGCAGCGGGATCGGCGCCGAGCGCGGCATCAGGGGACTCGAGATAGGCGACGATCGCCGAAATGCTGGATGCCTCGGGCGCAATCAAGCCCACCGCCTTGGGCGCCGTGGTCTTCAGCAGCGTGGGGCCGAGATGATTGGCGATCCAGACCTCGAACAATGCGGCGGCGGCACTGTCGGCGGCATCGCGCGCGTCCCATGGCCTCAACAGCTCGAGACCCTTCTTCACATTGGCATCGTCCGAAGTCAGAGGCTGCAGCAGCTTGACGAGGCGCCGCCCCAGCATCGCGGTATCGTCGTTCTGCAAATCCATGGCGTCGGCGAGTGTCACTTTGCTGTTGGCCTGGAGCACCTCGACGATGCGCTGCCAGCGGGCGCTGTCGGCCCATTCGAAGCCGACCTTGCGTTCGCTGATGGGGTAATCAGGCGGAAGGTTCATCTGGTTGGCCGTGGCCAGAAAGCCCTGCTTGGGCTGATAGGCTTTTGGCAGATCGTCGAGCGACAGAAAGCCCTGCCAGTCATAGCGGCCATCGCCCGGCACCGGCATCAGACCGTCATAGTTGACGCGGCGCGGAGTCTTGCCCGCGGCAACCCAGCCGATATTGCCGCGCGTGTCGGCATAGACCTGGTTCTCCGAGGGCGCGCCCCAGCGCCGCATCGCCGCGAGAAAGCCGTTCCAGTCCTTCGCGGTCATGTAGTCGGACGAGCCGAAATAGGCGGAAGTGCCGGGCTCGAACCAGATCGAGCGCACCGCGAAGGCGCGCTTGTTGCCTTCGTCGACATGAATCACCGGACCGTGCCGGGTGAACTTCAGCTCGATGTCGCGATCGCCCTCGCCTTTCACCTGCTCGGTCTCGTTGACGATGCGCATGTCCTCCCAGCCATTGCCGTAACGGTACTGATTGGGATTTTGCGGATTGAGCTCATAGACGTAGAGGTCTTCCTGGTCGACATTGAAGATGGTGAGGCCAAAGGCGATGGTGCCGTTATGGCCGATCGAAATGCCGGGCAGCGCCGGCTCACCGGCGCCGATCACGGAAAGGCCGGGCGCGTTCAGCCCGACGATATAGCGCAGCGACGGCACGCTGTGCTCGCGATGCGGATCGTTGGCGAGAATCGGGCGTCCGGTCGCGGTGCGCGAAGGCGCGATCACCCAATTATTGGAGCCGATGGTGTCGCGCTGTTGATCGGCCGCGTCCAGATAGGTGTCGGGATCATGCGCGAGCGCGGCCTGTCGCTCTTTCGGCTGCGGAAAGGCGACGGGGCGCGTCGCAAGGTCATAGGCCGCGAGCACCGCCTTCGGGACGCTACAGGGATCGAGGCCATCGGGGACTTTCGTCGTCCAGGCCGGCTCGAGCTTGACGCGAAACGGATCGGCCTCGAGGCCCGCCGCGCAGGCAACCAGGGAGCGCTTGACCTCCGAAGCGATATTGCGGGTGAGCCCATGGCTGCGAATACGGACGACGTCGTCCGCGGTCCAGGGATCCGGCCTGGTGCCGGCGATCCTGAACTCGATCGGCAGCGGCCGCTTGCCATCGCGAACATCCGCGACATAGGCATTGATGCCGGCAACGAACGCTTCCGCGTAGGTCTTCGCCTTGGGGCCATAGGACGCCCACTCCGCGTTCATGTCGCCGCGATACAGGAACAGCCGCAGCGCCTTATCCTGCTCGGCATAGGCCGGGCCGAAATCCCTGGCGAGCAGCCCGAGCCCGCGCTTGCGCCAGAGATCGATCTGCCAGAGCCGGTCGCGCGCGGCGTTGAAACCCTGCAGAAAGAACAGGTCGTGCTCGTTACCGGCATAGATGTGCGGAATGCCCCAGACGTCGACCAGGATCCTGGCGGGCGCATTGAGGCCGGCGACATCGGTCTTGACTTGGCGCGCGTTCGAGAGCGGGTTCTCCTTTTCGCGTGCGGTTGCGCTGGAAGCGAGCAGCACGCTGCAGACCGCCGCGGTGCACAGCGCCCGCATGACCCGGTTGATATCCGTGTTCATTGTCGTTTCTCCCGTTGTTGTTATTTGAGCGAGCGACGTGAATCCGCTTACGCTTACCCCTCCCCTTCGTCGCTCGCCAGCACGCCCTTCACCGCTCTTGCCCATCCGGCCAGTTTTCGCTCGCGCGTCGCCTGGCTCATGTTCGGCTTGAAGCGGTGCTCGAGGCGCCAGTTGTCGGCGAATTTTGTCGGCTCGGGATAGACGCTCGCCTGGAGGCCGGCGAGGTAGGCGGCTCCTAAGGCCGTGGTCTCCTGGATCACGGGGCGATCGACCGGGGCGTCGAGCAGATCGGCGAGGCGCTGCATTGTCCAGTCGGATGCGGTCATGCCGCCGTCGACGCGGAGCACGACGCTGGCGGTTTCCGAGCTCGGCCAGTCCGCGCGCATCGCGGCCCAGAGATCGAAGGTCTGATAGCAGACGCTTTCCAGCGCGGCGTGGGCGAGCTCGGCAGGGCCGGTGTTGCGGGTGAGGCCGAACAAGGCGCCACGGACGCGCGGATTCCAATAGGGCGCGCCCATGCCGACGAAGGCAGGGACGAGATAGACGCTCTGCATGGAATCCGACCGATCCGCGAGCGGGCCGGTTTCGGCGGCGTGCTTGATGATGCCAAGGCCATCGCGCAGCCATTGCACCGCCGAGCCTGCCACGAAGATCGAGCCTTCCAGCGCGTAGGTGCGCTTGCCGTCGAGCTGATAGGCGACGGTGGTGAGCAGCTTGTTCTTCGACACCACGGGCGTGGTGCCGGTGTTGAGCAGCGCAAAGCAGCCGGTGCCGTAGGTCGACTTCATCATGCCCGGGCGGAAGCAGGCCTGACCGATGGTCGCGGCCTGCTGGTCGCCGGCGATGCCTGATATCGCAATAGGCCCGCCGAACAGGTCGGGCGTGCTCTCGCCGAAGCGGGCGGAAGAGTCCTTCACCTCGGGCAGCATCGAGCGCGGCACGCCGATGATCTCCAAGAGCTCGTCGTCCCACTGGCCGGTGTGGATGTTGAACAGCAGCGTGCGCGAGGCATTGGTGGCGTCGGTGGCATGCACCTTGCCGCCGGTGAGGCGCCAGAGCAGATAGCAGTCGATGGTGCCGAACATCAGCTCGCCGCGCGCGGCGCGCGCCCGCGCACCGGGAACGTGATCGAGGATCCAGGCCACCTTGGTGCCGGAGAAATAGGGATCGATGATCAGGCCGGTCTTCTGCGAGATCACGGGCTCGCGGCCGTCGGCTTTCAGCTTGGCGCAGATGTCCGCGGTGCGGCGGTCCTGCCAGACGATGGCGCGGTGCACGGCCTGCCCGGTGGCGCGGTCCCACACCACGGTGGTCTCGCGCTGGTTGGTGATGCCGATCGCGGCGATGTCCTTTGCATTGATGCCGGCCTGCGCGATCGCCTCGCGGCACACCATCACGGTCGAGGTCCAAATGTCCTCCGGCTCATGCTCGACCCATCCCGAGGCCGGGAAATGCTGCGGAAACTCGGCCTGCGCCTTCGCTGCGATCGAAATGTCGCTGCGAAACACGATGGCGCGCGAAGAGGTGGTGCCCTGGTCGATGGCGAGGACGAAAGACATGGCGGCTACCTCAGCGTTTTCTTGGCGTTTCCCTGGAAGGGATCATTGTGTCGCGGCAAGAAAACGGGATTGCCGGCAAGAGGTCAAGGCGGCTCTCCTCTTACCCTCCCCTGGAGGGGAGGGTCGACCGCGCGCAAGCGCGGGCGGGGTGGGGTGAAGCCACAGAGGCGGTCTCGCCTGCGTCGAAGAACGATCTCCGCCGCGTACTCAGAAGCACCGCATGCGCGGATGGTCTGTCACCCCACCCCGCTGCGCATTGCATGCGCAGCGACCCTCCCCCTCCAGGGGAGGGTCAGAGAAGGCGCAGCTAGATCAAGAACGATCTCCGCCGCGTACTCGGAAGCACCGCGTTCGCGGATGGTCTGCCACCCCACCCCGCCGCGCATTGCATGCGCAGCGACCCTCCCCCTCCAGGGGAGGGTAAGAGAAGGCGCGACTATGAGCGGCGATGTTTCAGTGGTTGTGTCTCCGCCTCGCGCGATCCGTACAGCTCGATGTAGATGCGTTCGAGCACGGCCATCAGATCGCTGGCGATCTCCGAATTCCAGAAACGGATGGCGCGGTAGCCCTCGCGCTCGAACCAGAGTTGGCGATCGATATCTCGTTTCGCTGTATCATCTTCATTGTGGTGCCCGCCATCAAGCTCGATGATGAGGCGCTTGGCTGGGCAGAAGAAATCGACGACGTAGGGCCCGATCGGCGCTTGGCGGCGGAAGTGCGAGCCGTCCATCGGGAGGTCTTTGAGGACGCGCCACAGCATCCGCTCGTGCGGCGTGGTGTCGGCTCTCAGTTTCTTCGCGGCGGCGCGTCGGATCGATGTTGAGACCATTTGTGTGGCTTCACCCCACCCCGCTCGCGCTTTGCGCGAGCGACCCTCCCTCTCCAGGGGAGGGTAAGAGAAGCGCTGTCTCAATGCAACTGCAGGTGGCTACACCGCTGCCGTGGTGACGCCGCCGTCGATGACGATGGTCTGGCCGGTCATGAAGCTCGATGCGTCGGAGGCGAGGTAGGCGACGGCGCCGGCGATTTCGTCGGGTTCGCCGATGCGGCGGAGCGGCGTGGTGGCGGTGCGGCGCTTCAGATTGGCTTCGTCTTCCCAGAGCGCGCGGGCGAAATCGGTCTTGACGAGGCCGGGCGCGATGCAGTTGACGCGGACGCCTTTGGGGCCCCATTCGCCGGCGAGCGAGCGGCACAGCGCGAAGTCGGCGGCTTTCGAGATGCCGTAGGCGCCGATCACGGTGGAGCCGCGCAAGCCGCCGATCGAGGAGATGATGATGACGGAGCCATTGCCGCGCTCGGCCATCTCAGGGATCGCGAGCGCGGAGAGCCAGATGTTGCTCTTGACGTTCGAGCCCATGATCTTGTCGAAGGCTTCGTCGGTGATGTCGAGCAGCGGGCCGTAATAGGGGTTCACTGCGGCGTTGCAGACGAGGATGTCGACCTTGCCGTAGTGCTTCGTTGCGCCCGAGATCAGCGCCTCGACCTCGTTCTTGCGCGCGATGTTGCAGGGAATGACGATGGCATCGCCGCCGGCGGCAATGATGCCATCGGCGACCTCCTTGCAGGCATCCGCCTTGCGCGAGGAGACCACGACCTTGGCTCCTAATTTTGCCAGCAGCTCGGCGGAGGAGCGGCCGATGCCGCGGCTGGAGCCGGTGACGACGGCGACCTTGCCGGTGAGATCGAACGGGGTGTTTTTCATTTGTTGGGCTCCGCTATGGCCGCATACTCAGTGTCATCGCCCGCGAAGGCGGGCGATCCAGTATTCCAGAGACGGCGCGGCTGGAATCGAGAAGCCGCGGTGTACTAGGTCCCCCGCCTTCGCGGGGACGACAGGCGTCATATGACTAGATCAATCCGCCCGCGTCGGCGACACGGCGCTGGTGGTAGTCGGTGTCGCCAAAGGTATTCTCGATCATGGTGAGGCGCTTGAAATAGTGGCCGATCTTCGCCTCCATGGTCATGCCGATGCCGCCGTGGAGCTGGATCGACTGCTGGCCGACGAATTTGGCCGACTTGCCGATCTGCACCTTGGCCGCGGCGATCGCATTGCTGCGTTCCCTGGCGTCCTCGAAATCACCAGCCATGGTCGCGAACATCGACATCGAGCGCGCCTGCTCGGCCGCGACGAACATGTCGGAGGCGCGGTGCTGGAGCGACTGGAACGAGCCGATCGGAACGCCGAACTGCTTTCGCGTCTTGATGTACTCGACCGTGGTCTTGAGCGACTCGTCCATCAAGCCGACCGCCTCGGCGCAGAGTGCGATGCGCGCCTCGTCGACGACGCGCTCGATCAGCGCGAGCGAATCCTCGGGGTTGCCGAGCACGGCGTCCGCGCCGATTTCGACGCCGGTGAAGGTGACGTCGGCAGCATGCAGGCCGTCCTGGGTCGGATAGCCCTTCTTAGCTACGCCTTTTGCATTGGCGGGGACCAGGAACACGCCGATGCCCTTATGATCGCGGCGCTCGCCCTTGGTGCGCGCGGTAACGATCAGGGTATCGGCGTTCTCGCCGTTGAGCACGACGAACTTCTCGCCGTCGATCACCCAACCTTCGCCCTTCTTCTTCGCCGTCGTGGTGACGTCGAACAGATCGTAGCGCGAGTTCTTCTCGAGCTGGGCGAACGCCAGCGTCTTGCTGCCGTCGATGATCCCTGGCACGTGCGCGGCCTTCTGCGCGTCGCTGCCGGCATGGCGCAGGAAGCCGCCGCCGATCACCACCGTGGCGAGATAAGGCTCGAGCACCAGCGCCTTGCCGAGCGCTTCCATCACGATCATGGTCTCTACGCCGCCGCCACCGAAGCCGCCATCGGCCTCTGCGAAGGGCAGGCCGAGCAGGCCCTGCTCGGCGAGCTTGAGCCAGACGGTTTTGCTCCAGCCGCCCTTCTCCTTCATGTACTTCTTGCGGCTCTCGAAATCGTAGGAATCGGTCAAGAGGCCGTCGATGCTTTCCTTGAGAAGCCGCTGCTCCTCGGACAGGTCAAAATCCATGTTGCTTGGTTCCTCGTACCCGGAATTTATGCTTCGTCATTCCGGGACACGCGCGGTAGCGCGTGGACCCGGAATCCAGAGGTTGTGGCGCGAGATTCCGGGTTCGCGCTGACGCGCGCCCCGGAATGACGCTAAAGCCCCAGCACCGCCTTGGCGATGATGTTGCGCTGGATCTCGTTGGAGCCGCCGTAGATCGAGACCTTGCGGTTGTTGAAGTAGCTCGGTGCGATCTGGGCGGTCCAGTCCATGGCTTCGTTGGAGCCGTCGTCCCCGTGCACGTCGTAAGGCGCGGCGAACGGACCGATCACTTCCATCAACAGCTCGGTGGTGGTCTGCTGGATCTCGGAGCCCTTGATCTTTAGCACGGACGAAGCCGGATTGGGCTTGCCCTTGCCGTGCTTGCCTTCGTCGGCGACGACGCGAAGCTGGGTCAGCTCCAGCGCCTTCAGCTCGATCTCGCAGGCCGCGAGCTTCTCGCGGAAAGCGGGATCCTGGATGATCGGCTTGCCGCCGGACTCGACCTTCGACGCCAGATCCTTGATGCGGCGGATGCGCTCCTTGGAGACGCCGACGCGGGCAATGCCGGTGCGCTCATTGCCGAGCAGGAATTTGGCGTAGTCCCAGCCCTTGTTCTCCTCGCCGATCAGGTTCTCGTAGGGCACCTCGACGTCGTCGAAGAAAACCTCGTTGACCTCGACGCCGCCGTCGATGGTCTGGATCGGACGCACGGTGACGCCTTTCGACTTCATCGAGAACACGATGAAGGAGATGCCCATCTGCTTCTTGGCACTGGGATCGGTGCGACAGAGGCAGAAGATCATGTCAGCGTGCTGGGCCAGCGTGGTCCAGGTCTTCTGGCCGTTGATGATCCATTTGTCGCCCTTGCGCTCGGCTTTCGTCTTCAGCGAGGCGAGGTCAGAGCCGGAGCCGGGCTCCGAAAATCCCTGACACCACCAATCGTCGACATTGGCGATGCGCGGCAGATACTTCCTCTTCTGCTCCTCGTTGCCGAAGGTGTAGATGACCGGGCCGACCATGCTGACGCCGAAGGCGAGCGGCTGCGGCGCCGGATAGGACTGCAGCTCCTCGTTGAAGATGTAGTGCTGCACGCTTGTCCAACCCGTGCCGCCATATTCCTTCGGCCAGTGGCTGACGCCCCAGCCCTTCTTGTTGAGAATGCGCCACCATGTCACCATCTCGTCCTTCGAGAGGTGGCGGCCCTCGACCAGCTTGCGCCGCGTATCCGGCGGCACGTTGTCGCGCAAGAACTGCCGCACTTCCTCGCGAAACGCCTGCTCTTCTTTCGTGAATGCGAGATCCATCGGATCCTCCTGTGAGCTTCGTCGTCCTGGCGAAAGCCAGACGGTGAACTATTGCAACACCTCGAAAAGTCCCGCCGCGCCCATGCCGCCGCCGACGCACATGGTGACGACCGCGTACTTCGCCTTGCGGCGTCGGCCTTCGATCAGAGCGTGGCCGGTGAGGCGCGCGCCCGACATGCCGTAGGGATGGCCGACCGAGATCGCGCCGCCATTGACGTTGATCTTGTCGGGGTCGATGCCGAGCTTGTCGCGGCAATACAGCACCTGCACCGCGAAGGCCTCGTTGAGCTCCCACAGGCCGATGTCGTCAACCGTGAGATTATGACGCTTGAGCAGGCGCGGCACGGCGAAAACCGGGCCGATGCCCATCTCGTCCGGCTCGCAGCCGGCGGAGACGAAGCCACGGAAGATGCCGAGCGGCTTGAGGCCGCGCTTGGCTGCTTCCTTGTCGCTCATGATGACGGAGGCGCTGGCGCCGTCGGAAAGCTGGCTGGCATTGCCGGCGGTGATGGTGAAACCGTCGCCGCGCACGGGCTTGAGGCCGGCGAGGCCTTCAGCGGTGGTCTCCGGACGCGGACCTTCGTCCTGCGACAGCGTGACTTCTTTCATCGAGACTGTACCGGTCGCCTTGTCGGTAACCGCCATCTGCGTGGTGATCGGCGCGAGTTCGTCCTTGAACTTGCCGCCCTGCTGCGCGGCCGCGGTGCGGCGCTGGCTCTCCAGCGAATATTCGTCCTGGCGTTCGCGCGAGATGCCGTAGCGCCTGGCGACGACCTCGGCCGTGTCGATCATGGGCATGTAGACCTCGCCCTTGATCTTGAGCAGCGCCGGATCCTGGGCGTGAAAGCCGTTCATCTTGTCGTTCTGCACGAGGCTGATCGACTCGCCGCCGCCGCCGACCGCGATCTCGACGCCATCGAAGATCACCGAGCGCGCGGCGAGCGCGATCGCCTGCAGGCCCGAAGCGCATTGCCGGTCGATGGTGGTGCCGGCGACGGTGACGGGAAGGCCGGCGCGCAGCAGCGCCTTGCGCGCGATGTTGCCGCCGGTCGCGCCCTGCTGGAGGGCTGCACCCATCACGACGTCCTCGACCTCCTTGGGATCGACCTTGGCGCGGGCGACGGCCTCGCCAATGGCGTGGCCGAGCAGGGTCGCGCCCTCGGTGGCGTTGAGCGAGCCGCGATAGGCCTTGCCGATCGGCGTGCGGGCGGTGGAAACGATAACGGCGTCGGTCAAGAGCGGCCTCCTGATGCGGTTTTGATGGATTGTGACGATTTCTGCTGCTGGCGCAATTCGTGGCGTGACAATTTTCCGACCGGCGTGCGCGGCAGATCGTCGACGAACTCGACTGCGGCCGGCAATTCATGCTTGCCGAGCTTGCCAGCGAGCTGGGTGCGCAGCTCGTCGAGCGAGAACGGTTTGGCTTCCGGCTTCAGCTTGATAAAGGCCTTGGCGGCCTCGCCGCGATAGGGATCGGGAATGCCGAGCACGATCACCTCGTGCACACCGGGGACGGTGTAGATCGCCTGCTCGATCATCTGCGGATAGACGTTGAAGCCGCCGGAGATGATCATGTCCTTCTTGCGGTCGACCAGGAAGAAATAGCCGTCCTGATCCATGTAGCCGATGTCGCCTGTGAGGAAACGGCCGTCGACGAAGGCCTCCGCGGACCCCTCCGGCTTGTTCCAATAACCCTTGGTGACGTTCGGGCCCTTGATGCGGATCTCACCGACCTCGCCCGGCGGCAGCACGCGTCTTGGATCGTCCAGCGCGACCACGTCGAGCTCGATGCCCGGCAGCATCAGACCGATCGAACCGGGCTTGTCGGGGCCAACAGGCGGATGACCGGTGCCGGGCGAGCAGGTCTCGGTCATGCCCCAGCCGCTGCGCAGCTTCTTGCCGACCTTGCGCTCGAAGAAGCTCGCGATCTCCACCGGCAGCGGCGCGCCGCCAGAGCCGATGGTGGCAAGCGAGGAGAAGTCGCGCTTGTCGAGGTCGGGCAGCGCCGCAATCGCGATCCACATCGTCGGCACGCCCGGAAAGTACGTCGCGCGCTTGATCTCGATGTCGCGCATCACCGCTTCGACATCGAAGCGCTGATGTAGCGAAATCAGATTGCCGCGGCGAAGCGAGGACAAGAGCACGACGGTGAGGGCATAGATGTGAAACAGCGGCAGCACGCAGATCACGCGCTCGACGACATCGCCGCGCGCGGCGCGCGCCGGCTTGCCCCAGACGTCGTAGATCGACACCGCCGCGGTGAGGTTGCCGTGCGTCAGCATCGCACCCTTGGGCAGGCCGGTCGTGCCGCCGGTATATTGCAGCAGCGCGACGTCATCGGCCGTCACGTTCGGCCACTCGGCCGGCGCGGCCGCGCCTTCGACGAACGCTTTGAACGTGACGATGCGGGGATCATCGGGGATCGCCGCCTGCGGCGTGCCCACCTTGCCCCAATCGTCGTCCTCGCAGACGACGAGACGATCGATCAGCCCCTTCTCCAGAAATTTCAGCGCGGTCGGCAGCAGCGCGGCAAGGTTGGAGCTGACGAGCAGGCGCGAGCGGGAATCGGCGACCTTGTGGGTCAGCGCGATCTCGCCGTCAAGCGGCGACAGATGCGCGACGCGGGCGCCGGCCTTGAGCGCACCGAAGAAATTGACGGGATGATCAGGCGTGTTGCCGAGGAACAGTGCGACCGAGTTGTTCCTGCCACAGCCGGCGCGCAGGAAGGCCGCGGCGGCACGCTCGGCCATCGCGGCAAGCGCGCTATAAGTGATGGGTCGGTCGCGAAACTCGATCGCGGTGCGCGCGCCATAATCGGCGGCGGCCTGCGACAGCAGGTCGGGCAGCGTACCCTGGACGATGGTGTCGTCCCAATGCACGCCCTCGGGATAAAACTGTTCGCCGGGATGGGTCATTAAGGTCTCAAGTCCAACAAAGCGTCATTCCGGGGCGATGCGAAGCATCGAACCCGGAATCTTGAGGTTCCGGGTTCGCCTTGCGGGCGCCCCGGAATGACTGGGAATTGGAGCGCGAAGCTCCATCAAGCCGCCTTCGACGCAGCCGCCAGCGACGCGAACGTCTTGCCCTCATCCGCGAGCCTCTTCAGGAGCGGCGCGGGCTCGAGGCTCGGGTCGTTGGTCTCCTTGGCGTAGAACGACAAGCGGTCGGCGATGTGCGTGAGGCCGACGCTGTCGGCCCAGAACATCGGGCCGCCGCGGTAGATCGGCCAGCCATAGCCGTAGAGCCAGACCACGTCGATGTCGGAGGGGCGTGCCGCAATGCCCTCTTCGAGGATCTTCGCGCCCTCGTTGATCATCGGATACATCATGCGCTCGAGGATCTCCTCGTCGCTGACGACACGCTTCTTGCGGCCGAGACGGGCCAGCGTCTCGTCGATCAGCTTCTCGACCTCGGGATCGGGCAGCGGCGCGCGGCTGCCGCCTTCATACTTGTAGTAGCCCTTGCCGGTCTTCTGGCCGAAGCGGCCGGCTTCGCAGAGCGCATCCGCGATCTCCGACTTGATGCCGCGATCTTTCCGCGAGCGCCAGCCGATGTCGAGGCCGGCGAGATCGCCCATCGCGAACGGTCCCATCGGCATGCCGAACTTGGTCACGACGGCATCGACCTGCTGCGGCAAAGCGCCTTCGAACAGCAGCTTCTCGGACTGCTTGCCGCGCTGCGCCAGCATGCGGTTGCCGACGAAGCCGTCGCACACGCCGACCACGGCCGGCACCTTTGCGATCTTGCGTGCGATATTGACAGCGGTGACCAGCGCATCGGGCGCGGTCTTCTCGGCACGCACGATCTCGCACAGCTTCATGACGTTGGCCGGCGAGAAGAAGTGCATCCCGAGAACGTCCTGCGGACGCTTGGTCGACTTCGCGATCTCGTCGATGTTGAGATACGAGGTGTTGGAGGCGAGCACCGCGCCGGGCTTGGCGAACTGGTCGAGCTTGCCGAATACTTCCTTCTTGACCGCCATGGTCTCGAACACGGCCTCGATGACGAGGTCGGCATCGCCGACGCTCTCGATCCCGACCTTGCCGTTGATCAGCGCCATGCGCTTGGCAGGCGCATCGGCCGGGATGCCGCCGCGTGCCGCGGTCGCTTCCCAGTTCTTTTGCATGACGCCCATGCCGCGCTTGAGCTGCTCTTCCCCGGTCTCGATCAGGGTGACGGGAATGCCGGCATTGGCAAATGACATCGCAATGCCGCCGCCCATGGTACCGGCGCCGAGGATGGCGACACGGTTGACCGGGCGCGGCTTAGTGCCTTCAGGGATGCCCGCGATCTTGGCGGCTTCGCGCTCGGCGAAGAAGGCATAGCGCTGCGCCTTGGACTGGTCGCTGGCGACGAGCTTGAGGAAGCCTTCGCGCTCCTTCTTTAGGCCCTCGTCGAACGGCAGGTCGATGGCGTAGCCGACGGCGTCTGCCGCTGCGAACGGCGCTTCCAGGCCGCGCGACTTCTTGGTCATGGCCGCGACCGCATTGGTGAAGATGGAACGATCGGCCTTGGCGGCCGCGAGCTTGGAATCGTCATCGCGCAGGCGGCGCAGCGGGCGCTTCTCGGCGAGCAGCTTGCGGACGAAGGCTTCGCCGCCCGAGGCCGGGCCCTCGATGATCTCCTCGATCAACCCGTTCTTCAGCGCTTCCGCAGCACCAATGGGATCGCCGCCGACGATCATCTTGACCGCGAGCTCGGGACCGACCGCGCGCGGCAGGCGCTGGGTCCCGCCCGCGCCCGGCAACAGGCCGAGCTTCACCTCGGGCAGGCCGAGCTTGGCCTCTTTCACCGCGACGCGGTAATGACAGGCGAGCGCGACCTCGAGGCCGCCGCCGAGCGCGGTGCCATGGATCGCGGCGACGACCGGCTTCGGCGAGTTCTCGATCTCGGACAGCACGTCGTTGAGGGCGGGCGGCTTCGGCGGCTTGCCGAATTCGGTGATGTCGGCACCCGCAATGAAGGTGCGGCCGGCGCAGGTCAGCACGATGCCCTTGATGCCGGGATCGGCGATTGCAGCCTTGACGCACTCCAAAATGCCGCTGCGGACCGCGGCACTCAGCGCATTGACTGGAGGGCTGTCGACCGTGACGATGCCGACTTCGTCATGACGCTCAAGCTTGACCACTTCGCTCACGGTGTCCCTCCTTGGTGGGATTAACTTTTTGTTCGATTTCGCGCTGCGGAATTTAATTCCGCATCTTGACGGCAGGGTTATTTTGAAGCACGGACGTTGTCAACGACTCCGCGCAAGAAGCAGATCAGGGATGAAGCGTACAGGAAAGAAGACTGCGACCGACCGGAATTTCGTCGTCGCGCTTTCCCGCGGACTGGACGTATTGCGCGCATTCGAACCCAATGACGGCCTTCTCGGCAATCAGGAGATCGCGGCGCGGACAAATCTGCCGAAGCCGACCGTGTCACGCCTGACCTACACGTTGACGAAGCTCGGTTATCTTGCGCCGGTTCCCCGCTTCGAGAAGTACCAACTCACGCCGGCCGCGATGTCGCTTGGCTATGCGGCGCTCGCCAATCTCGGTGTTCGGCATTTGTCCGAACCGTTCCGCGAGGAAGTGATGCGCGCGACCGGCGGCGCGGTTGCCGTCGGCGGCCGCGACCGCCACAGCATGATCTATTTCGGGCAGAGCCGGGGCAGCGAGACCGTCGGCGTTCAACTTGACGTCGGCTCCCGCGTGCCGATTGCAACCAGCGCGATGGGTCGCGCCTATTTCTGGGCACTCGATGCCGACGATCGCGCAGAACTGTCGCGTCTGCTGCGCGAGCATTACGGCAGCCGCTGGCCGAAGATGCGCGACGGGTTGGAACGCTCCGGCGAGACCGTGGCGAAATATGGCTTTGCGATTTCCGTCGGCGACTGGCACGACGACATCGGCGCTGCCGGCGTCGCGCTCAAGCTCAACGACGGAACCGGACCCTACGCATTCAATTGCGGCGCGCCCGCATTCCGTTTCACGGAAGAGCGTTTGATCAACGACATTGGACCGCGTCTGCTTGCGATGGTAAGGAACATCGAAGCGGCACTCGGGGGTCTGATGCCGCATTCAAAAAAAGACGTCAGCAAAAAGCTGAAATCAGGAGGAAAAGTTGCGCGTGTGGCCGAGGGATTCAGATAGCCTTTGTCATCACCGGGAGCGGTTCGCATCGCCCCTTCGCCCACTGATTGGTGTGGGCGAGACGAGATGACGCAGGCACAGCTCGCGCAGGGGACATCGCCCCTGCTCGCGGTTCGCGACGTCAGCGTCGTGTTCGGCGGCATCATCGCGCTCAACGGCGTGTCCTTCGACATGCACAAGGGGCAGATCCTCGGATTGATCGGCCCGAACGGCGCCGGCAAGACCACGCTCTTCAACTGCCTGTCGCGGCTCTACCAGCCGTCGTCCGGCGACATCCTGATGGAAGGCGTCAGCATCCTGTCGCGGCCGCCGCACCGGATCGCCGAGATCGGCATTGGCCGCACCTTCCAGAACGTGGCGCTGTTTCCGAACCTTTCGGTGATGGACAATGTCCGTGTCGGCGCCCATTCAAAGACCTCCAGCGACATCATCAGCGACTCCCTGAGATTGGCCTGGGTCCGGCGCAGCGAGACCAGCGTCAACAACAAGGTGCACGAAATCCTCGCTTATCTCGATCTTGAGGACGTTGCCCACACCGTGGTTTCCGGCCTGCCCTTCGGCACGCAGAAGCGCGTCGAGCTGGCGCGCGCGCTGGCGGCGGACCCGAAGATCCTGCTGCTCGACGAGCCCGCCGGCGGCCTCAATCACGAGGAAGTCCATGTGCTCGGCGACCTCATCCGCCGCATCCGCGACGATCGCCACATGACCGTGCTCCTGGTCGAGCACCACATGGGTCTCGTCATGTCGATCGCCGACCACGTCGTCGCGCTCAATTTCGGCAAGAAGCTCGCGGAAGGCACGCCCGCCCAGGTGCAGGCGGACCCCGACGTCATCAAGGCCTATCTCGGGAGCAAGGACCAATGACGACGCTGCTCAACGTCAAGGACCTGCGTGCCTATTACGGCCAGGTCCAGGCGCTCCATGGCCTGTCCTTCTCGCTGAACGAAGGCTCGCTCGTGACGCTGTTAGGGGCCAACGGCGCCGGCAAGACCACGACGCTGCGCGCGATCTGCAACATGGTGCGCTCGACCGGCGGCATCGAGTTCGACGGCAAGCCGCTGAACAACCGCTCCACCGAGAGCATCGTGCGGTTCGGCATTGCCCATGTGCCGCAGGGCCGCGGCACCTTCACCAACATGACGGTGGAGGAGAACCTCCAGCTCGGCGCCATCACCCGCAAGGACAGCGCCGGCATCGTCTCCGACATCGAGCGCATGTACGCGCATTTCCCGGTGCTGAAGCAGCGGCACACCCAGCAGGCCGGCACACTCTCCGGCGGCGAACAGCAGATGCTCGCGGTCGCCCGCGCGCTGATGCTGCGGCCGCGGCTGATGCTGCTGGACGAGCCCTCCTTCGGTCTCGCGCCGCTGGTGGTGCGCGATTTGTTCGGCATCCTCGGCAAGATCAACCGCGAGGACAAAGTGTCGATCCTGGTGGTCGAGCAGAACGCCCAGCTCGCGCTCGAACTCGCCGACCAGGCCTATGTGATCGAGACCGGCCGCATCGTGATGTCGGGCAAAGCGAAAGACATCGCGAACAACGAAGAAATCCGCAAATCCTATCTGGGTTACTGAGGGAGCGGATGATGGCAACAATGTATCGCTCTGGGTACACCTCTCCCCAACGGAGAGAGGTCGGATTGCGAAGCAATCCGGATGAGGGGGCGCAGCTCCACCGAAAGACCTTAACCCCTCACCCGCGCCTACGGCGCGACCTCTCCCAACGGGAGAGGTGGAGCTTTGATGCCGCCGCATCTCAATCCAAATTGAGCAAGCTTTAAGGAGCCGGGACGATGGAGCTTTTTACCAACCAGGTCCTGGCCGGCATCGCCACCGGTGCCATCTATGCCTGCATGGCGCTGGCCGTTGTCATGATCTACCAGGCCATCGACCATCTCAACTTCGCGCAAGGCGAGATGGCGATGTTCTCGACGTTCATCTCCTGGCAACTGATGCAATGGGGCGTGCCCTATTGGGGTGCCTTTCTGATCACGCTGATCTTCTCGTTCATCGGCGGCATCGCGATCGAACGCATCCTGTTCAAGCCTCTGGCGAAGGCGCCGGTGCTAACCAACGTCGCCGGTTTCATCGCGCTGTTCGCGATCATCAACTCCTCGGCCGGCCTGATTTGGGACTTCACGATCAAGCAGTACCCGACCCCGTTCGGCTCCGCCCCGTTCCTCGGCAGCCAGCTGATCTCGACCCACCAGGCCGGCATGATCGGCGTCACCGTGCTGCTGCTGCTCGGGCTCTATTTCTTCTTCCAGTACACGCGGATCGGCCTTGCCATGCGCGCTGCCGCCTCGGTGCCTGAATCGGCACGCCTCGTCGGCATCAACACCTCCTGGATGATCGCACTGGGCTGGGGCATGGCCTCGGCGATCGGCTCGATCGCCGGCATGCTGATCGCCCCGGTCGTGTTCCTGGAGCCCAACATGATGGGCGGCGTGCTGATCTACGGCTTCGCCGCGGCGGTGCTCGGCGGGCTGACCAGCCCGTTCGGCGCCGTTGTCGGCGGCTTCCTGGTCGGTGTCTTCGAGAATCTCGCCGGCACCTACATTCCCGGCGTCGGCAACGAGCTAAAGCTTCCGATCGCGCTCGCGCTGATCATCTCCGTCCTGGTCGTCAAACCCGCTGGCCTGTTCGGCCGGCACATCGTCAAGCGAGTTTGATCATGAGCGCAGTTGAAGATGTCGTAACGGAAGCCCCTGCCGTCGAGGCCGTTCCGAAACGGGCCATGACGCTGGGCACCGGCACCTCGCTGGTGGTGCTCGCGGCGTTGCTCATCGCGCCCGTCTTCGTCAAGAACTTCATCATCTTCCAGATGACGATGCTCCTGATCTACGGACTTGCGGTGCTGGCACTGAACATCCTGACCGGCGGCTCGGGCCAGTTCTCGCTCGGCCAGAGCGCGTTCTACGCCGTCGGCGCCTACACGACCGCAGTGCTGATGGAGCACTTCAACGTCAATTATGCGCTGACCTTGCCGATTGCCGGCGTGGTCTGCTTCGCCTTCGGCTTCCTGTTCGGGCAGCCGGCGCTGCGGCTTTCCGGGGTCTATCTCGCGCTCGCAACCTTCGCGCTCGCCACCGCGATGCCGCAGCTTCTGAAGCTGAACTTCCTCGAGCACTGGACCGGCGGCGTGCAGGGCCTCGTCGTCACCAAGCCGGACGCGCCGTTCGGCCTGCCGATGTCGCAGGACATGTGGCTGTACTACTTCACGCTCGTGGTCACGATCGCGATCTACATCTTCGCGGTGAACCTCTTGCGCTCCCGCTCGGGCCGCGCCTTCATGGCGATCCGCGACAACGAGATCGCGGCCTCCGCCATGGGCGTGGACGTCGCGCTCTACAAAACGCTGGCCTTTGGCGTCTCCGCGGCCATCACCGGTATCGCCGGCTCACTCGGCGCCATCGCCGTGCAGTTCGTGGCGCCCGACAGCTACACCATCACGCTCGCGATCTCGCTGTTCCTCGGCATGGTCGTCGGCGGCGTCGGCTGGCTGCCCGGCTCGATCGTCGGCGCGGCCTTCATCATCTTCGTGCCGAACATCGCGGAGGGCATCTCCAAGGGCCTCTCAGGTGCGGTATTCGGCGTGCTCCTGTTCCTCGTCATCTACCTCGTGCCGCATGGCGCAAGGCAGGTCGCGATTCTGGGCCAGCAACTCGCCGGCAAGCTCAGAAAGAACTGAATCCCTCTCGTCAAGCCTGTCGTTTTAACCAAGGAGAACGAATTGCATTTTGGAAGAACACTGCGAGCCGCCGCGCTGGTCACGGCAACGGCGGCCATTGCCCTCACCTCCGGCGCTGCACTCGCCCAAAAGAAATACGACACCGGCGCGTCCGATACCGAGATCAAGATCGGCAATATTATGCCGTACAGCGGTCCGGCGTCGGCCTATGGCATCATCGGCAAGACCGAAGAAGCCTATTTCAGGATGATCAACGACAAGGGCGGCATCAACGGCCGCAAGATCAACTTCGTCACCTATGACGACGGCTATTCGCCGCCGAAGGCTGTCGAGCAGGTGCGCAAGCTGGTCGAGAGCGACGAGGTGCTGGTGGTTTTCAATCCGCTCGGCACGCCCTCGAACACGGCGATCCAGAAATATCTCAACGCCAAGAAGATCCCGCAACTGTTCGTCGCAACCGGCGCCACCAAGTGGAACGATCCGAAGAACTTCCCCTGGACCATGGGCTGGCAGCCCTCCTACCAGAGCGAAGCGCAGATCTACGCGAAATGGCTGATGAAGGAGAAGCCGGACGCCAAGGTCGCGATCCTGTACCAGAACGACGATTTCGGCAAAGACTACCTCAAGGGCACCAAGGACGGACTCGGCGCCAAGGCCTCGTCCATGATCATCATGGAAGAGAGCTACGAGGTCTCCGAGCCGTCGATCGACGGCCATATCGTCAAGATCAAGGCCGCCAATCCCGACGTGCTGCTGATCTACACCACGCCGAAGTTCGCAGCCCAGACCATCAAGAAGACCGCCGAGCTCAGCTGGAAGCCGCTCCAGATCCTCACCAACGTGTCGATCTCGGTCGGCAGCGTGATGAAGCCGGCCGGCTTCGAGAATGCCCAGGGCGTGCTGTCTGCCGCCTATGCCAAGGATTCGACCGATCCGCAGTGGGCCAACGATCCCGGCATGAAGAAGTGGAACGAGTTCGTCGACAAGTACATGCCGGGCGCCGACAAGTCGGACACCAGCATGGTCTATGGCTATGGCGCAGCGTCGACACTGGCCAAGGTGCTGGAAATGTGCGGCGACGATCTGACCCGCGCCAACATCATGAAGCAGGCGGCATCGTTGAAGGACTTTGCTCCGGACACGCTGCTGCCCGGTGTCAAGATCAATACCAGCGCTACCGACTTCGCCCCGATTTCGCAGCTTCAGATGCAGCGGTTCAAGGGTGAGAAGTGGGAACTGTTCGGCGAGATCATCAGCGGCGACGTCGCCTCCGAGTGACACGCTGACGCGATAGCCGAGCCCTGAAGAGAGCCCCCGCGAACGATCGCGGGGGCTTTTTGTTGACGGAAGACGCCAATCTTGTTCAATGCGGCGCCGATCCAGCTCGGGGTGGGAGAACCATGACCGCCGTTCGTTTTCAGGTTGCGGCCCTGTCGGCCGCGCTCGCATTGTGCACTGCAATGAGCAGCGAGGCGCTGGCGCAAAAGAAATACGACACCGGCGCGTCCGACACCGAGATCAAGATCGGCAACATCATGCCCTATAGCGGCCCCGCCTCCGCCTATGCCGCAATCGGCAAGACCGAGGAGGCCTATTTCAACAAGATCAATGCCGAGGGTGGCATCAAGGGCCGCAAGATCAAGTTCATCTCCTATGACGACGCCTATTCGCCGCCGAAGACGGTGGAGCAGGCGCGCAAGCTGGTCGAGAACGACGGCGTGCTGCTGATCTTCGGCTCGCTCGGTACCTCCACCAACAGTGCAATCCGCAAATACATGAACGAGAAAAAGGTGCCGCAATTGTTCGTGGCGAGCGGCGCCTCGAAGTGGAACGATCCCAAGCAATATCCATGGACCATGGGCTGGCAGCCGAGCTACACGAGCGAAGCGCGGATCTACGCCAAGTACATCATGAAAGAGAAGCCGGACGGAAAGATAGGCCTGCTCTATCAGAACGACGATTTCGGCAAGGACTATCTGAAGGGGCTGAAGGAAGGGCTCGGCAGCAAGGCCTCGATGATCGTGCTGGAAGAGGCCTATGACACGTCGGAGCCGACGGTCGACGAGCACGTCGTGAAACTGAAGGCTGCCGGCGCCGACATCTTCATCAGCATCACCAGCCCGAAATTCGCCGCGCAGGGGATCAAGAAGGCGGCGGAGATCAATTGGCATCCAATGCAGATCATCTCCAACGTTTCGGCCTCGGTCGGCGGCGTGCTGGAGCCGGCAGGCCTCGAGATCTCGCAAGGCGTCCTGTCGGCGAGCTACACCAAGGACGGCTCCGACCCGCAATGGAACGCCGATGACGGCATGAAGAAGTTCTACAACTTCCTCGCCCAGTACAACCCCAAGGCCAACAAGCTGGATGCCGGCGTGGTGTTCGGCTATGCCGCCGCGCACACCATGGTGAAGGTGCTGCAAATGTGCGGCGACGATCTCACCCGCGAGAACGTCATGAAGCAGGCCGCAAGCCTGAAGGATTTCGAACCCGATACGCTGTTGCCTGGCATCAAGATCAACACCGCGCCGGACGATTTCGCCCCGATCGAGCAGCTCCAGATGATGCGCTTCAAGGGCAAGAAGTGGGAGCTGTTCGGCGATATCCTCTCCAGCGAGATCGGACACTGAGCGCTGTAGCGCGGCAATTCAAAATAGCCTGTGCTTTCCAAAACAACCTGTGCGCAGCTGATTGACGGCGCATCCCATCTCGCGCGCCGGAATATTTCGCATCCCCTCAAAAAAAGAGCTCCCCGCTGCGACAGCTCCGGCGGGGCGTTCTCCTTGCTGGCCGCCCGGGAAGGGTATTCAATGTGTGCCGAAGCGACGCGCAACGATCGCTTCCAATCAAGAACACGGCACATTCAAACCTACCTAGGGAGATCAAGATGCCTGCAATGCATGTGCGATTGGGGGCCTTCTCGGCTGCCCTCGTGCTGGCTGCAACCCTGTCCACGACAGCGTCCGCGCAGAAGAAATACGACACCGGTGCATCCGACACCGAAATCAAGATCGGCAACATCATGCCCTACAGCGGACCGGCCTCCGCCTACGGCGTGATTGGCAAGACGGAGGAAGCTTTTTTTCGCAAGATCAACGCCGAAGGCGGCATCAACGGCCGCAAGATCAACTTCATCACCTATGACGACGGCTACTCGCCGCCGAAGACGGTGGAGCAGGCGCGCAAGCTGGTCGAGAGCGACGAGGTGCTGCTCATCTTCAACTCGCTCGGCACGCCGCCGAACTCGGCGATCCAGAAATACATGAACCAGAAGAAGGTGCCTCAACTCTTTGTCGCCACCGGCGCCACCAAGTGGAACGATCCGCAGAACTTTCCCTGGACGATGGGCTGGCAGCCGAACTACCAGAGCGAGACCATCATCTACGCCAAATACATCCTGAAGAACAAACCGGACGCCAAGATCGCGGTGCTCTATCAGAACGACGACTACGGCAAGGACTATTTGAAGGGCTTCAAGGACGGGCTGGGCGCCAAGGCGGCTTCGATGATCGTCATCGAGGACAGCTATGAGATTTCCGAGCCGACCATCGACTCGCACATCGTGAGACTGAAAGCCTCGGGCGCCGACGTGTTCATGAACATCACCACGCCGAAATTCGCGGCGCAGGCGATCAAGAAAAACGCCGAGCTCGGCTGGAAGCCGCTACATTTCCTCAACAACGTCTCGGGCTCGATCGGCAGCGTGATCAAGCCGGCCGGCTTCGAGAACGCGCAGGACATCATCTCGTCGCAATATTTTAAGGACCCGACCGACGCGCAATGGAAGAGCGACCCGGCGATGATCGCCTGGAACGAGTTCCTGGATAAGTACTATCCGGAAGCGAACCGCGCCGACGCTTCAGTCATGTATGCCTACATCGTGAGCCAGGGGCTCGTTCACGTGCTCAAGGCCTGCGGTGACAATCTGACCCGCGAGAACGTCATGAAGCAGGCCGCCAGCATCAAGGACTATGAGCCTGGCGGCCTATTGCCGGGCATCAAGGTCAACACCTCGCCCACCGATTTCGCACCCCTCTCGCAGCTGCAACTGATCCGCTTCAAAGGCGAGCATTGGGAGCGATTTGGCGAGATCCTGAGCGGCGACGTCGGCGGCTAACCTTAACCAGTCGCTAAAGATGTAACCCCGATCGACTAAAGACGAAGCCTCTGCGGCCTTGCCGCAGGGGCTTTTCCTTGAAGCTCTCCGACAAATCGTATTGAATTGCGGCAGCGTCACCAAAACAATCAAGCCAAGAAGAAGGACGCGCACACCAAGAAAATAGGGAGATAGGAATGCCCGCTGTCACCGGCAAATTTGCGGCCGCGTCATTGGCGCTCGCGCTCATTGCGACCTCCGCCTCCACTGCATCGGCCCAGAAAAAATACGATACCGGCGCGACCGACACCGAGATCAAGATCGGCAACATCATGCCCTACAGCGGACCGGCCTCCGCCTATGGCATCATCGGGCGGACCGAAGCCGCCTATTTCAAGAAGATCAATGACGAGGGCGGCATCAACGGCCGCAAGATCAATTTCATCAGCTATGACGACGCCTACTCGCCGCCAAAGACGGTGGAGCAGGCGCGCAAGCTGGTCGAGAGCGACGAGGTGTTGCTCATCTTCAACTCGCTCGGCACGCCGCCGAACTCGGCGATCCAGAAATACATGAACTCGAAGAAGGTGCCACAGCTGTTCGTCGCCACCGGCGCCACCAAGTGGAACGATCCGCAGAACTTTCCCTGGACGATGGGCTGGCAGCCCAATTACCAGAGCGAGACGCAGATCTACGCGAAGTACATCCTGAAGGAGATGCCGAACGCGAAGATTGCCGTTCTGTTTCAGAACGACGATTACGGCAAGGACTATCTCAAGGGCCTGAAGGACGGGCTTGGTTCGAAGGCCGCGAACATGATCGTGGCCGAGGAAAGCTACGAGACGTCGGAACCGACCATTGACAATCACATCGTCAAGCTGAAGGCGACGGGCGCCGATGTCTTCGTCAACATCACCACGCCGAAATTTGCGGCGCAGGCCATCAAGAAGAACGCCGAGATCGGCTGGAAACCGACCCACTTCCTCAACAACGTCTCGGCCTCGGTCGGAAGCGTGATCAAGCCGGCAGGCTTCGAAAACGCGCAGGGTATCATCTCGGCGGCCTATCTGAAGGACACCACAGACACGCAATGGGCCAACGACGCCGGGATGAAAGCATTTCTTGATTTCATGACGAAATACTTCCCCGAAGGCGACAAGACCGACGGCGGCACCATCGTCGGCTACGGCGTTGCGCAGACGCTGGTCCAGGTCCTGAAGAACTGCGGTGACGAGCTGACGCGCGCGAATGTCATGAAACAGGCGGCCAGCCTGAAGGATTTCCGCACCGAGGTGCTGCTGCCCGGCATCAAGATCAACACCTCGCCGACCGATTTCGCGCCGATCAGTTCGCTGCAGCTGCAGCGCTTCAAGGGCGAGCGCTGGGAGCTGTTCGGCGACGTGATCAACGCTGAAGCCGGCGGCTAGCCCTCTGAAACAGATGACGAGAACACCCCCTGCGCGGCTCGCGCAGGGGTTTTTGCTTGCGCGCCGATAATGATCACGCGATTGCATAATCGAATGATGGCAGTGCCCGCTTACGCTTTGGCGCCCGATGCGGTAGGCAGGGGAGCGGCGGTATCGCCGCCATCGCTTCGCCCGAGACCCTGCCCAAGGCCTTCGTCATGACCGACCGCCGTCCCCTGCTCCGCGCACTCTACGACGCTGCCGTTGCTGCCGCCCATCCCAACGTCGTGCTGGCGCCGCACCTGCGGCCGGCGCCCAACGGACGGGTGATCTGCCTCGCCGCCGGCAAGGGCGCAGGCGCCATGGCCGCGGCCGCGGAGCGGCACTATCTCGACACCTTGAAGCTCGCGCCGGAGCGCCTCGTCGGCATCGCCACCACACGCCATGGCTATGGCGTGCCGACGCGCCGCATTCGCGTGGTCGAGGCCGGCCATCCCGTGCCTGACGAGGCTGGCCTCAAGGGTGCGGCCGACACGCTCGCGCTCGCGGGCGAGGCTGGGCCGGACGATCTGCTCCTGGTGCTACTCACCGGCGGCGGCTCGGCGAACTGGATCGCGCCGGTGGACGGCATCAGCTTCGCGCAGAAGCAGGCGGTCAACAAGGCGCTGCTGCGCTCGGGCGCGCCGATCGGTGAGATGAATACGGTCAGGAAACATCTGTCGCGGATCAAGGGCGGCCGGCTGGCGCGCGCCGGCAAAAATGCCGCCGAGATCGTCACGCTGGCGATCTCCGATGTGCCGCACGACGACCCTTCCGCGATCGCCTCCGGCCCGACCGTCCCGGATCCGACCACGCTTTCAGATGCACGTGCGATCGTGGCGAAATACAAACTCGACATCGACGACGCCGTGCGCCGCGCGCTGGATGATCCCGCCAATGAAAGCTGCAAGCCCGATGACGCCGCCTTCGCGCGCGCGCATTTCGAGCTGATCGCGCGGCCCAAGCAGTCGCTCGACGCGGCGGTGAAGCTGGCGCGCGAGTCCGGTTACGAGACCATCGACCTCGGCGCCGATCTCGAAGGCGAGGCCCGCGAGGTCGCTGCCGACCACGCCAAGCTCGCGCTGCAAGCGCGCGCGCAAGGCAGGCGCGTCGCGATCCTCTCCGGCGGTGAGCTTACGGTGACCGTGCGTGGCCAGGGGCGCGGCGGACCGAACCAGGAATACGCGCTGGCGCTCGCGGGCCTCTTGAAGGACGCGGCTGGCATCTCGGCGCTGGCCGGCGACACCGACGGCGCCGATGGCGGCGCCGGCCATCCCACCGACCCCGCCGGCGCGCTGATCGACGCGGCCACGTTCGCCAAGATGAAGGCGCAGGGGCTTAAGCCAGAGGCCTATCTCGACAACAACGACGCGACCACGTTCTTCGAGGCCACCGGCGATCTGCTACAGCCCGGCCCGACGCTGACCAATGTGAACGATATCCGCGTGATCCTGGTGGATTGAGGTCGCTCTCCACACTGCGCTGTCATTCCCCGCCACCGGGTCTCGCCTTCGGCGAGCCCGATGACAAGCTCCGGCGGGCAATCCAGTACGCCGCGGCTTCTCGATTTAGCCACGCCGGCTCTGGAATACTGGATCGCCCGGTCCCGGCTACGCTAAAGCTTCGCCGGGCTCTTCGGCGTTGGGCCGGCGAAGCGTTAGCGAAGACGGCAAGCCGGGCGATGACAGCGGAGAATGTGGCTTGGGCTTGCCACGAGACGGCTCGGTACGCGGTCCTGCCGCCCCTCAAAACTCGTTGGCGATCTTCGCGAGCATCGCGAGCAGGGTTTCGCGGTTGGCCTGCCCGAGCAGGTCGTTCAGCCGCGCCTCGTGCTTGGTGGCGACGAGCTTCTTGGCGCGGGTCAGCACGGCCTTGCCCTTGTCGGTCAGGACCAGGATGTGCGAGCGGCGGTCGTTGGTGGAGCGGATCCGCGCGCAAAGGTCGCGGCTTTCGAGATTGTCGAGCATGGCCACGAAATTCGGCCGGAGAATGCCGAGGGTGGAGGCGATCTCGGTCTGGTTACGGCCCGGATTCTTCTCGACCAGCAGCAGCACCGAGAATTGCGCCGGCGTGAGCTGGAGCGTGGCCATGCAACGCAAAAAATTCTCGAACACCTTGAGCTGTGCCCGCTTCAAGACGTAGCCAAGCTGCTCTGAGAGCTCGCCGAGCTGGAGCGCCTCGGGCTGAGCCTCGGCCGCGTCCTTGCGGCCCTTGGCCATGTCGGCCGGCTTTTCGGAGGACTTTTCAGCAGTTTTGGAAACGGTCATCGCCTCTTGCTCGTAATCCCGCTAAATTCGGCCCGATCGCCCGCGCCACGCTTGAGATTATATTTGATAATTGTTATGGACCATATCAAATATCGCCAGCGTTTTTCAATGGCTGTGAGCGGACCGTCCACCACAATGGGGGGACCGGTCCGTAATCTTTAGGGGGAGCGTCCGGTCTTGAATACCACCATCATGCTGTTCCTGGTGCAGGACGGCATCACTAATGGCGCGATCTATGCGCTGCTCGGCCTGGCGCTGGTGCTGGTGTTCGCCGTCACCCGCGTCATCCTCATTCCCCAGGGCGAATTCGTCACCTATGGCGCGCTGACCTATGCCTCGCTGGCGGCGGGCCAGATGCCGGGCACGGCAAAACTCGCGCTGGCGCTGGGCATCGGCGCCTTCGTCTTCGATCTGTTCGTGGCGCGCAAGGCGCTGCACGGGCGGCTGATCCTGCGCAGCGTCGTTGCCAACATCGTGCTGCCGGCGATCGTGCTGGCGCTGACCGTTTACTTCACCGCCCAGAAGCCGCCGGTGGCAATCTGCATCGCGCTATCGCTGGTGATCGTGGCGATGATCGGCCTGTATCTCTACCGGATCGCCTTCCAACCGCTGGCGCACACCTCCGTGCTGGTGCTGCTGATCGCAGCGGTGGGCGTGCACCTCGCGCTCCAGGGGCTGGGCCTTTTGTTCTTCGGCGCCGAAGGCCAGCGCGGACCGGCCGTGCTGTCCGGCGCCTTCACCGCGGGCGCGCTGCGCTTCACCGGCCAGAGCATCACCGTCTACGCCATCACCATTGCCTTCATCATCGGTCTCTGGCTGTTCTTCGGGCTGACACTCTACGGCAAGGCGCTGCGCGCCACCGCCGTCAACCGGTTAGGGGCACGGCTCGCCGGCATCCGCACCACGCTGTCAGGGCAGATCGCCTTCCTGCTGGCGTCCGTCATCGGCGCGCTGTCGGGCATCCTGATCGTGCCGATCACGACGCTCTACTACGACTCCGGCTTCCTGATCGGCCTGAAGGGCTTCGTCGCCGCGATCATCGGCGGCCTCGTCAGCTATCCCTTAACGGCCGTCGCGGCGCTGGTCGTCGGCATCGTCGAGGCGTTCTCGTCCTTCTATGCTTCCAACTACAAGGAGGTGATCGTTTTCATGCTCTTGATCCCGGTGCTGCTGCTGCGCTCGCTCGCCGCGCCCGCGGTCGAGGAAGAGAAGGACTGACGCGCGATGCAGAGCCGGCTTCCCATCCTCATCTTCGCGCTTGTCATGGCGGCGATCCCGTTTGTGCCCGGCATGCCGCCGTTCTGGATCGTGCTGCTCGACAATATCGGCCTTGCCGCCCTCGTCGCGATGGGCCTCGTGCTGCTGACCGGCGTCGGCGGTCTGACCTCGTTCGGGCAAGCGGCGTTCGTCGGCTTCGGCGCCTACACCACCGCGGTGCTGTCGACGAGCTACGGCCTGTCGCCCTGGCTGACGCTGCCGTTGTCGCTCGTGGTCAGCGGATCGCTCGCGGTGCTGCTCGGGCTGATCACCGTCCGCCTCTCCGGTCATTACCTGCCGCTCGGCACGCTCGCCTGGGGACTCGGCCTGTTCTACCTCTTCAGCAAGCTGGAGTTTCTCGGCCGCAACGACGGCATCTCGGCGATCCCACCGCTGTCGATCGGCGCGTTCAAAATGCTCTCTCCCGGGTCGATCTATTACGCGATCTGGGTCGCCGTCATCGTCTCGGCCCTGCTGACGATGAACCTCTTGGACTCACGCACCGGCCGCGCCATCCGCGCGCTCCGGCGCGGCCATGTCGCGGCGGAAGCCTTCGGCGTGCACACGCCGCGCGCCAAGCTGCTGGTGTTCATCCATGCCGCGGTGCTGGCCGGCCTCTCCGGCTGGCTCTACGCGCATCTTCAGCGCGCGGTGAACCCGACGCCGTTCGGCGCCCAGGCCGGCATCGAATATCTCTTCATCGCGGTCGTCGGCGGCGCCGGCTATGTCTGGGGCGGCGTGCTCGGCGCGGCGATCGTCGTGGTGCTGAAGGAGGTGCTGCAAAGCTATCTGCCGCTGATCCTGCCCGGCTCCGGCCAGGTCGAGACCATCGTGTTCGGCATCATGCTGGTGGCGCTGCTGCAGCTCGCGCCCGGCGGCCTCTGGCCCTGGTTGATGTCGTTCCTGCCCGAGCGCACCAGCGGCGGGAAGCCTGATACCTCGTTGAAGCTCGAATCACGCGCTCGCGCTGCGGGCCCATCCGGCATTCTGCTCCAGGTCGAAAAAGCGAGAAAACAGTTCGGCGGCGTAGTCGCCGTCAACAACGTCTCCTTCGACGTCCAGGCCCGCGAGATCGTCGCGCTGATCGGCCCGAACGGCGCCGGCAAGAGCACGACGTTCAACCTGATCACCGGCGTGCTGTCGGCGACCTCGGGCTCGATCTCGGTGCTCGGCAACAAGGTCGACAAGGCGCCGCCGCAGGAGATCGTCAAGCTCGGCATCTCCCGCACCTTCCAGCACGTCAAGCTCGTCCCCGACATGACGGTGCTGGAGAACGTCGCGATCGGCGCGCATCTGCGCGGCCATTCGGGGCCGATCGCCTCGATGCTGCGGCTCGACCGTGCCGACGAGGCCAAGCTGCTTGCCGAGGCCGCCCGCCAGATCGAGCGTGTCGGCCTTGCCGAGCAGATGCACCAGCTTGCAGGCTCGCTGTCGCTGGGACAGCAGCGCATCGTCGAGATCGCCCGCGCGCTCTGCGTCGATCCGATGCTGCTGCTGCTCGACGAGCCCGCCGCCGGCCTGCGCCATATGGAGAAGCAACGGCTCGCGACCCTGCTGCGCGACTTGCGCGACGGCGGCATGAGCGTGCTGCTGGTCGAGCACGACATGGGTTTCGTGATGAACCTCGCCGACCGCATCGTGGTGCTTGATTTCGGCACCAAGATCGCAGAGGGAACACCCGCGACGATCAAGAGCGATCCCGAAGTGATCAAGGCCTATCTCGGAGTGGCGGCATGAGCGCGCTGTTGTCCGTCACCGACGCACATGTCGCCTATGGCAAGGTCGAGGCCGTGCGCTCGGTCTCGCTCGAGGTTGGGGCCAACCAGATCGTCACCATCGTCGGCGCCAACGGCGCCGGCAAGACCACGCTGCTCTCGGCCATTATGGGCATTTTGCCGCTCATGGGCCGAGTCGCCTTTGCGGGCCAGGATCTGGCGCAGCTCGATATCGAGGACCGCGTCGCGATGGGCCTCGGCCTCGTTCCCGAGCACCGCGAATTGTTCGTGACCATGAATGTCGAGGACAATCTCGAGCTGGGCGCCTTCCGCATCGAGCGACGCAGGGCGAAAGCCTCGATGGAGCGGGTCTACGCCCTATTTCCGCGGTTGAAGGAGCGGCGCAAGCAGCTCGCCGGCACGCTCTCCGGCGGCGAGCAACAGATGCTCGCGATGGGCCGTGCGCTGATGGGCGAGCCGAAGCTCCTGATGTTGGACGAGCCGAGCCTCGGCCTCGCCCCGATCATCGTCGCCGACATTTTCCGCATCGTCACCGAGCTCCGCGCCAGCGGCGTCTCCGTCCTGCTGGTCGAGCAGAACGCGCAGGCCGCCCTGAAGATCGCGGACCAGGCTTATGTGATGGAGCTCGGCGAGTTCGCGCTCAGCGGCAAGGCCAGCGACATCGCGGCAAACGAGCGCGTCGCCGCCAGCTATCTTGGCTTCCAGCACGAAGGCGAGAGTGCGATCTAGATTCGAGGGGCTTCGGCATACTTGCTGTCATCGCCCGCGAAGTGTTTAGACCGGACACATCACTGACAGGTGTTCGGAGACATAGCTGACACATCAAGATGGCTGGAGTGGTCGATTCGGGAGGCCGTCCATGCCCTGGAACCAGGTGTCGGTAATGGATCAGCGACGCGAGTTTTGTGCGGCTTGCTTTGCAGGAAGGAGCGAACCGGCGGGAGTTGTGTCGGCGGTTCGGGATCAGTCCTGATGTGGGTTACAAATGGTTGAAGCGTTGGCAGGCTGGAGACCATGAACTGGCGGATCAGTCCCGCCGGCCTAAGAGGATGCCCAAGCGGAGCGTGCCTGAGATCGAGGCGCGGGTTCTTGCCGTGCGTGACAAGCATCCGGCCTGGGGCGCGCGCAAGATTGCCCATTGCCTGAAGCGCGAAGGCCCGACCGTGCCGGTGCCCTCCACGGTGCATCAGATCCTGTGCCGGAACGAGCGGATCAAGCCGAGCCAAAAGGCCGCGCCGAGCCCTTCAGGCCACCGGTTCGAAAAGGACGCACCCAATCAGCTCTGGCAGATGGATTTCAAGGGCCACACGCCGCTTACCGACGAGAGGCGTTGCCATCCGCGGCTCCTTCGGCTGACTGCCACGTCAGATGAGGCTTGTTCACGCAGGTCAGCTTGATACTAGCTGGCATTACCTCGGAACATCTTCACAAATGCTTCGAGTTCCTTCACGTTCAGATCTGAAATTGCGATGTAGGATCGCTCACGGTCTGACCATCTGACCATATTGAAGCCATTCTCAGTGCGCAACTCGAATGGCACGTCCAGGTGATGATGCACGGAGATTTCGGTCAGACTGATCACGTGCTCGCGTCTGCGATATACCAGGGTCGACAACGGAGTCCTGCCGACGACATCAACGCGTCCGCCGAGAAGTTCGAAGCCTTGAGCAGCAAGATCAACGACCGTTGGCGATTGCGTGATCCGACCGTTGAACCAGGGCTTGACGGTGTGCTTGTCCGAGGAAACGACATCAGTGGGCCGTGCTGCCATTAGCGAGCGGAGATGGCCGTCGAAGAGTTCGGCTACGACGATATCCCGCTGCGCGGTCCCGCGGAGTGCGATTCCCGTCAAGGTGCTTGAGAGGGCAGCTACGACCAAGATCGAGGCTGCCATCTTGGCCCAACTGGGCGTTCGTTGTCTCGTTTGAAGCCCAAAGGTGGCCTCGAGCCGCGATCGGAGCCGCGGCGGAAGCGGCTCCGGCGGGAATTTCTCTGCAAGCACTTTCTTCAAGGCACCAACTTCATCTGCGAGCTTCCGCAAGTCGGGGTCGCTTGCGATCTTGCGCTCGACTGCGAGCGCCACCGTGACGTCGAGTTCTCCGTCGAGATAGGCGTGAATGAGATGCACGTCATTGTCGTCGGAGAGTGTCATGAGCATCTCTCCTCCTTCATTCCTGCAATCAGCTTCTGGCGGGCTCGCGCAAGCCTCGACATCACGGTTCCGATCGGACTACCCGTGATGTCAGCGATGTCGCGATATTCGAGCCCCTGGATATCTCGCAAGACCAGTACTTCCCTGAATTCCGGCGGCAGGGCCGCGATGAACATTTCAAGTTTCGCCGCCTCGGCCGCGGCAATAAGCGCTGCTTCCGGTGATCCTGACGCATCCAGTTCACCTCCCCGCTCGGCAATGGAGCGATCACCCTCGCTCAGTTCGTCAAGGCTGACCAAAGCCGCGGCCTTTTTTTCCCTGAGTAAGGTGAAGGCAGTATTCCTCACTATCGTCAGCAGCCAGGCGCGTGCATTCGGTCCCGAAAACCGCGGCAATGCGCGAAACGCCCTGATGCACGCCTCCTGGACGACGTCCTCGGCGTCTGCACGGTTATGCGTGAGCCAGCGCGCAAACGCATGCGCGTCGGCGAGATAGGGCGCTACGACAGTCGCGAATTTCTTCCTGTCGTCGTTGGGGTTCAAGCTCATCCCCTGCCTAATCAACTCAAATATGGAACCAATTATTCCCGGTCTGCGGAAAAATAGGGGACGCTCGCTGCAGCGTTCTTCAAAGGACAAGCAGCCTCGCAACTCGGAGTACCGGCCGCAGCGGCAGCCAACCTCATTCGAATGGACTATTCCGCTGCAAGTGAGGCGTCGCAAGCAGATTGCCACATCTCGCCGCTGCAGGGCTCTTGCTGGACAAAAGCGGGCGCTTGCCTGAATCGCGACGAACGGCCTACCCGGCACTTGAATCTAACGGCACAACTGGACTCGAAGACGCCGTTGTTTATTCCCAAGCCCCGGCGAAAAAGATTTCTGGTGGCCACCGGGAATTTTTCCGCACCGGGCCAAGTTGACTGAACATCGGTACACTTGGGCAATTCCAGCATTCGCTCAAAGGGGCACCAATGGCGGCGATTAGAGGAATCGCGCGAACAGACATGGACGTGCTGTTGTGGTCCAACCCCCAACACTATGATCCTGACATCTGTCAGCTCGACATTCGGCAGCTTCCATTGGTGCAGGCATTCTTGTCCACGCTCGATGCTGAGACCCGCTGCCGCCGGTTTGGCGTGCCGGTCTCTGACGCGGTGCTTGATCTTCATGCGATCAGCGCACTCGACAATGCTGCGCTCATGCTCGGAATCTTCTCCGAACAGAGGCTTCGCGGGATGCTGGAGCTCTATCGGCGTGGCGGCTCCGACGTGATGGAGCTTCTGATGGTGGTAGAGCGAGGATCGCGTCGGCGTGGAATGGGCAGCCGCCTGCTGAATGCGTCGATGCTTCACGCCTTGAATATGGATGCTCGGAGCGTTGATCTTATCTACGCGAGCGACAACTGGCCGATGCGAAGACTTGTGCAAAGGGCGGGAGCCAGGATCGATCTTGCCTTTGGCACATTCCGTGCCCGGATCGATCTTGCGCAGAGGCCAACGATCGCAAGACATTTGGGAACTCCCATTGCCGATGATTTGCCGGCAATTCGAAGAGCTACGTGAAAGACAAATTTGGCCTCTTCTGCTCCCGAGCCTTATGAGCTGGTTCACAGAAAAGCGCAGGATACTCGGATATTTGGAGTGCAGACATGACTTTGGCAGATTACTCGTTTGGCGCATTCGCATTTTTGAACACAGCGAGACTGTTGGGCTATTTTCCCCAGATCGTGCGCGTCCACCGCGACAGCAATGGCGCCAAGGCAGTTTCAGTCTTTACCTGGCTGCTGTTCTCCGCCGCAAACATAGCGACTGTAAGCTACGCCATGATCGTCTCGCATGACGCTGCGATGGCGACCATTTTCGCGCTTAACACGCTCGGATGTCTGACCATTGTCGGTCTGACGATGTGGAGGCGAGCAGGGATCCGCAAGACGGGGGCCGATGATGGAGCGTCAAATGAGAGAATATTTGGAGCCTCAACGGAGAAAGTACCTCTACGAGCTAAGTCCCAAGGACCGCAGATTTTGGCGGAGATGGCAGATTGGCTGGTCGTTGGCCTACTCCGCCGTTCTGCTCGCTCTCATCGGCGTAGGATACCTTCTGCCTGGACCCACGAACACTGAAGTCATGCAACTTAATTCGCCAGGACAGCACATCCGCATCGTGCGATTTGGCGGATTGAATTGAAGTCGCGCGCTAAACTTCGAACCAGCGTTCCGCGCGAACCCACATCGCCGCTCCATTCGGCATGCGACCACTGTGTTTCTCAACGGGGAGTAATTGACATGACGATAGCAGATCGCATCCAAAACACTTCCTCCGATTTAACGGCTCGCAGTTACGATGGATTGATCCTGCTTGGATATGCCGCGTTCGCGGTGCTTGCGCTCGCTGCGATTTACCTCGCCGCAGAAAGTCCAGGTCTGGCCAGCGGCGATCTTGTGGCGGCGGCAGTCATGCCATGAATTGAATCATCGAGCTCGCGGTCGATCGATTGGAGCTTTGGCTGGGGAAGCTCAAACATGCAAATGGTCAAGCAGGAGCACGCCTTGAAAGCACTCTTGGCGGTCGCAGTCCGCGCGATAAAAACTCCTGCTTGAGCTCGAATAAGAACATCGCCTCCTGGCAATTTCGCGCATTTGATGCACATGGCGAGTGTATGTGCTTGCACGTTGGACTCGCGCCTCGCCGTTTGCTTCACGAGCGACGAATACTCCCCGATCGTCGCCTGTCGGTACTCCTCCACCAGAATCGTGCACTGCATATGCACGCCCTGTATAGCTGCGGCGCTGGCTCCGCAAAATCACTGCGAGTTGCAATCGCGGAGCACCCCGTTCTCCCGGCAAGCGAGGACAGGCGAAAAGCTCAGCTTGCCTTCTCGCTCTTCAACGCCGCAACCTCCGCTTCCAGCTCCGCAATCCTCGCGTCCCTCGCCGCCAGCGCAGCGGCCACATCCGCCGCATCGAACTTCTGCGGGATGTGCTGCGGGCAGTTGGTGTCCCACGCCGCGATCTTGAACAGGATCACCTGCTCCGGCCGCGCGCGATAGCCCTTCGGCATCAGCGACGCGATCAGCGCCTCGTCGTCCTCGACGACGCGCGCCTCACCCCAGATCTTCACCCGGCGGCGATGGGCGTAGTCCATCATGAAGATGTAGGCCTTGGGATTCTCCGAGAGATTACCCTGGGTGATGAACTGCTGGTTGCCGGCATAGTCGGTGAAGGCGAGCGTCTGCTTGTCGAGCACCTTGAGAAATCCCTTCGGGCCGCCGCGGTGCTGGATGTAGGGCTGGCCGTCCGCCGAGGCAGTGGCGAAGTAGAAGCTGTTGGCCTCAGTGAGGAACGCCGCGAGGTTGTCGTCGACCTCGGTGCGCCAGCCGCGCTGCTCGGCGCGGGCATAGGCCTCTCGCGAGCCCTTGCGCGCCTGAATCGCCTTCACCGCCGGCGAAAAGGCGACGTCGCTGGCATAGGTGTGGGCTGCTGTCATCGGAACGTCTCCTGAAATTCCGGCGCATTCTTCCGTCTTTCGCCAGCTAAGATGGACTTGCCAACGCCCAGAACAATCTAGCCGCTTGACACTTCACCGTTGCAATATATGCAATAATGCCATGGATCGCTTGGAAGCCATGCACGTCTTCGTCACCGTCGCCGATTTGCGCGGCTTCGCGCCGGCGGCGCGCAAGCTGCGCCTATCGCCCTCGGCAGTGACGCGGCTGATCGCTGCGCTGGAGGAACATCTCGGTGCGCGACTGTTGCAGCGGACCACGCGACAGGTGACGCTGACCGACGTCGGCACCCGCTATCTCGAGCGCGCCCGCCGCATCCTCGCCGACGTCGAGGAGGCCGACGGCTCGGCGCGGCAAGAGCGCAGCCGGCCGAGCGGACGTCTCGTGGTGTCGGCGCCGGTCGGCTTTGGCCGGCTTCATGTCGGACCGGTCATGACCGCCTACCTCAAGCGCTATCCCGAAGTCACAGCCGAATTGCGGCTGTCCGACAACCTCGTCAATCTCGTGGAAGACGCCATCGATGCCGCCGTCCGCATCGGCCATCTCGCAGACTCTTCACTCGTCGCGCGCCAGGTCGGCGAGATGCGGCGGATCGTGGTGGCCGCACCCGGCTATCTCAAACGTCACGGCGAACCCAGGACGCCGGAGGCCCTCGTCTCGCACCAGACCATCCAGTTCGGCCCTTGGTCCGCATGGCGCTTCCTGCGCGACGGCCGCGACATCGAGGTGACGCCGGCCCCCCGCTTTATTAGCAACAGCGCCGACGCGGCGCTGCAATATGCCGAGGCCGGCGGCGGCCTGACGCGGGTGCTGGCCTATCAGGCCGCCGAAGGACTGCAGCGCGAGCGGCTCAAAATCGTGCTGGCGAAATATGAGCAGCCGGCACTGCCGATCCACATCGTCTATCCGACCTCGCGCCTGCTCTCGGCCAAGGTGCGCGCCTTCATCGATCTCGTGGTGGAGACGACGCAATGGAGGTTCGGATGATGATGATGACTGTCATTCCGGGGCGGTCCGCAGGGCCGAACCCGGAATCTCGAGATTCCGGGTTCTCGCTTCGCGAGCCCCGGAATGACGGTCATCCCTCTTCGGCACCACGCGGAACGTCCCGCTCGCCCGCGCGATCACGGTATCGTCGGCCTTGATCAGGCACTGTGCGAAGCAGATCGTCTTGCCGGTCTTGATCACGTCGCTCTCGATCGAACACCAATGGCCGATCTCGGCGGAGCCGACGAAATCGACCGAGAGCGAGACCGTCACGAACGACGTGGTCCAGCCCGTCGCCTGCGCGCAGCTATAGCCCATGGCATTGTCAGCGAGCGCGGTGATGAGGCCGCCATGGATCAGGCCGCGGCCGTTGGTGTGCGGCTTCGCCAGCCGCAGGCCGATGATGACGGCCTTGTCGGTCTTCTTCGCGTAGAGCGGCTCCCAGGGCTCGGTGAGAGGGCTCTTGCGAAAGAGCGGCTCGAAGCCAGCGGGGATATCGGGTGCGGTCATGGCTGTCTCGCGTTGCTGATCGTTGGCATTGAACGCGATGGACGTGACGAACGCATCACCTACAAAGTTTTAAACGGGATTTGCGCGGGCGTTTGAAACGATCCCGCCCTCACTGCGAGGAGCCTTGCGACGAAGCAATCCAGACTGCCTCCGCGGAGAAATTTCTGGATTGCTTCGCTTCCGCCTTCGCTCTTCGAGCTACGGCGGACAAGTCGCGCGCAATGACGATGTGGACGCACCGTCCTAGAACGGCAGCCCCACATAATTCTCCGACAGCGACGTCATCGCGGCCTGCGAGTGCGTGACGTAATCGAGCTCGGCGAGCTGGATTCGAGCGCCGATGGTGCCGGTGTCAGGGAATTTGTGCAGCATCGAGGTCATCCACCAGGAGAAGCGCACGGCCTTCCAGACCCGCGCCAGCGCCTTGGCGGAGTAGGCGTCGATCCCGGCGCTGGATTTCTCGTCATAGAATTCGCGCAGCGCGCTCGACAGGTAATGCGCGTCGCTCGCGGCGAGGTTCAGCCCCTTGGCCCCGGTCGGCGGCACGATGTGCGCGGCATCGCCGCACAAGAACATCCGGCCAAAGCGCATCGGCTCGGCGACGAAGCTGCGCAGGGGCGCGATGCTCTTCTCGATCGAAGGACCGGTGACGAGGCTATCGGCCGCCTCCTGGTCGAGCCGGCGCTTCAATTCGTCCCAGAAACGCTCGTCCGGCCATTGGTCGACATGGTCCTCGAGCGAGCACTGCACATAGTAGCGGCTGCGCCTGGTCGAGCGCATGGTGCACAGCGCAAAGCCGCGCGCGTGATTGGA
The DNA here is from genome assembly GCF_023074095.1 of Bradyrhizobium sp. 137. Classification (NCBI taxonomy): domain Bacteria; kingdom Pseudomonadati; phylum Pseudomonadota; class Alphaproteobacteria; order Hyphomicrobiales; family Nitrobacteraceae; genus Bradyrhizobium; species Bradyrhizobium sp. 137. The sequence goes on along the minus strand of NZ_JADPKU010000067.1, from coordinate 169,392 downwards.
ATAGATCAGCTCGTGGCTGACCGGGGGCGTTTCGGACAAAATGCCGAGCCAGCCGAACGGATAGACCCGCTCGAATTCCTCGACCGCCGTGGCCGGGACACTGGCGCGGCTGACGCCGTGAAAGCCGTCGCAGCCGGCGATAAAATCGCAATCGATCGTGTGGGTGACGCCGTCCTTGACATAGGTGACGCGCGGGTGAGCACCGTCGAAATCATGCGGCTGCACGTCTCTGGCCTCGTACACCGAAATGAGACCTGCGGCCTTGCGCGCATTCATCAGGTCGAGCGTGACCTCGGTTTGGCCGTAGATCATCACCGTCTTGCCAGTCGTGGCCTTCATGTCGATGCGGTGACGGCGGCCGGAGAACGCGAGTTCGATGCCCTCATGCACCAGGCCTTCGGCATGTGCCCGCGATCCGGCGCCGATCTGGTTGAGCAGCGCGACGGTGCCCTCCTCGAGCAGGCCGGCGCGAATGCGGCCGAGCACATAGTCTGGGGTCTGCCGTTCCAGAATGACATTGTCGATGCCATATGTGTGCAGCAGTTGCCCAAGCAACAATCCGGCCGGTCCTGCCCCGATGATTGCGACTTTTGTCCGCAATACTTGCTCCTTCCGATGCTGTAGGCTTTCGTCGCGGCCTGCTTGTCGCGGCGGCCGGCTGGCGATAATTATATCATATAATCGTTGAGCAAAAGGGGAGCGGTCGTCGCCGCAGCGCGACAAATCCATGCAACATGACTGACGTACATGGCGCGGCGAGGCATGCGTCAGTTCCGGCTTGAACACGCCGGCCAATTAGATAACATGTTAATTAATGAGACCGGGGCCATCGAAGCCCGCCGTCGAAAACAGGGAGAGACGCGTGATGAGGAAAGCCTGTCTGGCGTTGCTGCTGGCAGCAAGCGTGACGCCTGCGCTCGCGCAGGACAAGACCTTCGATTTGAAGATCTCGCACTGGGTGCCGGCCTCGCATCCCCTACAGAAATCGCTGGAAGACTGGGCGGCCGCGGTCGAGAAGGACTCCGGCGGCACCATCAAGGGCAAGGTGTTTCCGGCCCAGCAGCTCGGCAAAGCCTTCGACCATTACGACATGGCGCGCGACGGCATCGCCGACGTCACCTATGTCAATCCGGGGTACCAGCCCGGCCGCTTCCCAATTATCGGCGCCGGCGAGCTGCCGTTCCTGATCTCGGACGCCAAGGGCGGCTCGATGGGGCTGGATGCCTGGTACCGCAAATATGCCGAGAAAGAGATGAAGGACGTCAAGTATTGTCTCGCCTTCGTCCACTCGCCCTCCTCATTCCACTCCCGCACCAAGAAGATCGTGGTTCCCGATGACGTGAAGGGCCTGAAGATCCGTCCAGCCCACGCTACCATGGCGAATTTCGTCACTTCGCTCGGCGGCACCAATGTGCAGTCCTCCGCACCCGAAGTGCGCGACATCATCGAGCGCGGCGTCGCTGACGGCGTCACCTTCCCCTGGGGCTCCCTGGTGCTGTTCGGCATCGACAAGGTGACCAAATACGACATGGAGGCGCCGCTCTACACCACGACCTTCGTGTTCGTGATCAATAAGGACAAGTACAATGCCATGTCCGACAAGCAGAAGGCCGCGATCGACAAGAATTGCACGGTCGAAATGGCAGGCGCGGTCGGCGAGCACTGGGGCAAGTTCGAGGACGCCGGCATCGACAAGGTGAAGGCGGAATTGAGCCACGAGGTCTACAAGCTCACGGGCGAGCAGACCGCGGCCTGGAAGAAGGCCGCCGAACCGCTGGTGAAGACCTGGAGCGACGGCGCCAAGAGGGCCGGCGCCGATCCGGATGCAGCCCTTGCGGATCTGAAGGCATCCCTGAAGAAGTACAACGCGCTGGCGGAGTGATGCGCGCTGTGGCGGCGCACTCGCTGCACCTCTCCCGCTTGCGGGAGAGGTCGGCGCCTAGCGCCGGGTGAGGGCTCTCTCCTCTTGGGGGTCCTCAAATGTGGAAGCACCCTCTCCCCAGCCCTCCCCCGCAAGCGGGGGAGGGAGCGCAGCTCATCGCGGGCACATCTCGAACTCGTCGGAAGGACTCTTTCCCCATGAAGCGCGCCTGGATGGATCGCTTTATCGACTCGATCGAATGGATCGCGGCAGGCTTTGTCGGCCTCGTCGCACTCGACATCTTCCTGTCGGTGCTGCTGCGCAACACGCTGAACTATTCGATTCCCGACAGTTTTGATATCGGCCGCATGCTGCTCGGCATCCTGATCTTCTGGGGCATCGCGGCGACCTCCTATCGCGGCACCCACATCACGGTCGACCTGGTCTGGGGCAATGTCGGGCCGCGTTATCAGCGCTGGATCGACGTGTTCGCAACATTGGTGCTGCTGTTCGTGGTGACCGTGCAGACCTGGACGCTGTTCGACAAGGTGCGCGGCACCTACAACGACAACGTCCAGACTTTCGACATGCACATGCCGACCTGGCCATTCTTCGCGATCGCATGGATCGGCGACGTCTCCGCCGTGCTGCTGATCGCGATTCGCACCTACCGGCTGATCTTCCATCCCGAAGAGATGCACGATCCAAAAATCAAGGCGACGGAGTGATCATGAGCACCGATGCCGTCGCCGTAATCGGCTTCGTTTCCCTGTTTGTCCTGATGCTGCTGCGCGTGCCCGTCGGCATGGCCATGGGCCTCGTCGGCGTCTCCGGTTTCTCCTATCTGGTCGGCGCGACGCCCGCGCTAAAGCTGGTTGGCCAGACCTCGATGCGCACGGTCACCGACTACACCTTCGGCGTCATCCCGATGTTCCTGCTGATGGGCTCCTTTGTCAGCAATTCCGGCATGAGCCGCGAGCTGTTCCGCGCCGCCAATGGCTTCGTCGGGCATCTGCGCGGCGGGCTCGGCATCGCCACCGTCGGTGCCTGCGGCGGCTTTGCCGCGATCTGCGGCTCCTCGGTCGCGACCGCCGCGACCTTCTCCGCCGTCGCCTATCCGGAGATGCGCCGCTTCGGCTATCCACAGTCCTTTGCCACCGGCGTGATCGCGGCCGGCGGCACGTTAGGTGCGATGTTGCCGCCCTCCACCGTGCTCGCGGTCTACGGCATCATCACCGAGCAGGACATCGGCAAGCTCTTCATCGCCGGCATCATCCCGGGTCTGCTCGCGATGACCATGTACATGATCACGATCGGCCTGATCGGCTATGTCAGGCCCGACTTCCTGCCCAAGGGCAAGGTGCTGCCGTGGCGCGAACGCTTTGCCGGGTTGAAGGACATCTGGGCGCCGGTGCTGCTGTTCGTCTTCGTCATCGGCGGTCTCTACGGCCTGCCGTTCCTGCCGCGCTTCACCCCGACGGAAGCCGGCGGCGTCGGCGCCACCGGTGCCTTCATCATCGGCGTGCTGACCGGCCGGCTCGACCGCGAGAAAGTGCTGGCCTCGCTGCTGCAGGCGACGCGCACCGCGGCCGCGGTGTTCACGGTGCTGATCGGCGCGCTGATCTTCGGCTACTTCCTGACGGTGACGCAGACGCCGCAGAAGGTCACGGAATTCCTCACCGGGCTCGGCCTCGGTCCATACGGCGTGCTGGCGCTGATCATGGTGATGTATCTGGTGCTCGGCTGCCTGATGGACGCCATGGCGATGATCATCCTCACCGTGCCGATCATCTTCCCCGTGATCATGCATCTCGGCTTCGACCCGATCTGGTTCGGCGTCATCATCGTCATGACCGTCGAACTTGGCCTGATCCACCCGCCGGTCGGCATGAACGTCTTCGTCATCAAGAGCGTGGTGAAAGACGTCTCCTTCTCCACCATCTTCAAGGGCGTGATCCCGTTCGTGGCGACGGATTTGGTGCGCCTCGTGATCCTGATCGCTTTCCCGCTGCTGGCAACCTGGCTGCCGACGCGGATGATGGCGCATTGACGAGGTGACGCGATGACCACACCGACGCTCGAGACAAAGTACGTCTTCACCATCACAGCAAAAATCGGCGACGTCGTCAGCGCCGGCGAGACCGGGATCGGCGTGCGACGCATCATTCCGATCATCGGCGGCGAGGTGACGGGCGCGATCGCCGGTCGTGTGCTCCCCTTCGGCGCGGACTTCCAGACCATCCGTCCCAACGAGCTGATCGACCTCGAAGCCAGATACGCCTTCCAGACCGACGACGGCGCGACCGTCTATGTCGAGAACAAGGGCATGCGCTTCGGCCCGGTGGAGCTGCTGCAAAAGCTCAAGCGCGGCGAGCCGGTCGATCCGAAGCTGATCTATTTCCGCACCGTGCCGAGATTCGAGACCGGCCACGAGACCTATCGCTGGCTGATGGAACATATCTTCGTGGCGTCAGCCGCGCGCCATGCCGACCGCGTGGTGATCGATGTGCACCAGGTGATGTAAGACACACCCGGCCGTCCTCCTGGCGAAGGCCCGGACCCCTACCGCGTGATCCATCGATTGTAGACGGCCGGAGTACCGGGCAAGGGGTCTTCGCCAAAGTGCTCCTTGGGGGTATGGGTTTCGGCCTTCGCCGGGACGACGTCGCGTTTTGGAGCAGCATTCTGGCGCGCCTGGACCGCCCCCGCCTTGACTCCCCCAAAATTCGTTATACAACATAACTATTCTGGCAAGGACGCAAATGACACAGGGAAACGCCGAGACCGCTAAGGCGGGCGCCTCCGGGCTGTTGAGGATCGAGCGCGCGGACCGGGTTCTGACCGTGGGTCTGAACCGGCCGGCCAAGCGCAACGCGCTCAATGACGGCATCATCCTGGAAATCGGCGAGTGTTTTGCGTCCCTGCCCGACGATATCGGCGCGGTCGTCATTCACGGCATCGGTGACCATTTCTCCAGCGGTCTCGACCTGTCCGAGCTGACCGAGCATGACGCGACCGGCGGCCTGCTCCATTCCCAGATGTGGCACCGGGTGTTCGACCGCATCCAGTATAGCCGCGTGCCCGTGATCGCCGCGCTCAGCGGGGCCGTGATCGGCGGCGGGCTGGAGCTCGCCTGCGCCGCGCATATCCGTGTCGCCGAGCCCTCGACCTATTTCGCCCTGCCGGAGGGGCAGCGCGGCATCTTCGTCGGTGGTGGCGGCTCGGTGCGCCTGCCGCGGCTGATCGGGGTCGCCAGGATGATGGACATGATGCTGACCGGCCGGGTCTATAGCGCGACCGAAGGCGCCTCCTACGGCTTTGCGCAATATCTGACGGATGCCGGTAACGGGCTCGGCAAGGCGTTGGAGCTTGCGACCAAGGTCGCCTCCAACGCGCCGCTGACGAATTTTGCCGTGCTCCAAGCACTGCCGATGATCGCGGAGGCCAATCCGCAGACCGGCCTGCTCATGGAATCGCTGATGGCGACCGTCGCGCAGAGCGACAAAGAGGCCAAGCGCAGGATCCGCGAGTTCCTCGAACACAAGACCGCAAAGGTGAAGCCGAAGTCATGAGCGCGCAGCCGTCCTCTTCCAGCACGGAGCGCGGCGCGAGCACTTTCCCGCTGCGGCCCATCTCGTTCGGCGATCCCGTCGTCGATATCGAGCGCCGCGACGATGGCACGATCTATCTCAGGCCAAAGCAGCCGCTCGGCGACTATCCCCTCCGCATCACCGACCGCCTGCATCATTGGGCGAACACGACGCCCGACCGCGTCTTCATGGCCGAGCGCGAAGGCAGCCGCGGCTGGCGCAAGATCACCTATGCCGAGCTGCTCACGGCGAGCCGGCACATCGCATCAAGCCTGATCGCGCGCGGCCTGTCGGCGGAGCGGCCGGTCGTCATTCTCTCCGGCAATTCGATCGACCACGCACTGCTCGCCTTCGGCGCGTTCTATGCCGGCATTCCGTTCTGCCCGGTGTCGCCGGCCTACTCGCTGGTGTCAAAGGACTATGGCAAGCTGTCCTATCTGATGAAGCTGCTGACGCCCGGCCTCGTCTTCGCGGAGGATGCCGACAAGTTCGCCGGTGCGCTCGCCGCCAATGTTTCGCTCGGCACCGAGATCGCCGCGTCCTATGGCAAGGTGCCGGGCCGCGACGTCACCCTGCTCGCCCACCTCATGGCGACGCCGATCCGCAGCGATCTCGACGGCGTCCACGGCAGGATCGGCCCCGACACGATCGCGAAGTTCCTGCTGACATCGGGCTCGACCGGCAATCCCAAGGCCGTCATCAACACCCAGCGCATGCTCTGCGCCAACCAGGTGATGCTGCGCGAGACGCTCGCCTTCCTCAAGGACGAGCCGCCCGTCATCGTCGACTGGCTGCCCTGGAATCACACTTTTGGCGGCAACCACAATATCGGGCTGACGCTCTACAACGGCGGCTCGATGTATCTGGACGCCGGCAAGCCGGTGCCCGGCGGCATCGAGGAAACGGTGCGCAATCTCCAGGAGATTTCGCCGACGGTCTATTTCAACGTACCCAAAGGCTACGAATCGCTGCTGCCGTATTTGCGCGACGACCAGGGCCTGCGCGCAAAGTTCTTCGACCGGCTGCATGCGATGTTCTTCTCCGGCGCGGCGCTGTCGCCCTTCGTCTGGAACAGCCTCGACGAGCTCGCGGTGAAGGAGAAGGGCTATCGCGTGCCGATGCTGACCGGCTTAGGTGCCACCGAGACCGCGCCGTTCTTCATGTCGGTCAATCCGCGCACCAGCCGCTCCGGCCATGTCGGGCTCCCGGTGTCAGGCAATGACGCAAAACTGGTGCCGAACAACGGCAAGCTCGAGGTCCGCGCCAAGGGGCCGAACGTGATGCCCGGCTACTGGCGCCAGCCCGACATCAGCGCGAAGTCCTTCGACGAGGAAGGATTTTACAAGCTGGGCGACGCGCTCAAGCCCGCCGATCCCAATGATCTCAACGCCGGCTTCGACTTCGACGGGCGCGTCAGTGAAGACTTCAAGCTCGCCAGCGGCACCTGGGTCAGCGTCGGACCCTTGCGCGCGCGCTTCGTTGCGGCCTGCGCGCCGCTGGTGCGCGATGTCGTCATCGCCGGCATCAACCGCGACGAGATCTCCGCGCTCGTGGTGCTCGACCTCGACGGTTGCCGGCTGATCAACCCGACGCTGCCTGCCGACGATCTCGTCGTCGCTGCGCGCGACCGGCTCGTGCGCGAGGCGTTCCGCGAACGCCTGACCGGTTTCCTGTCTTCGGCGACCGGCTCCTCGACACGGATCACGCGCGCGATCCTGATGGACACGCCGCTCTCGATCGACAAGGGCGAGGTCACCGACAAGGGCTCGATCAACCAGCGCGCCGTGCTCGAGCATCGCGCTGCATTGATCGACGAGCTCTATACTGCCAATCCATCGGACCGTGTGATATCGGTCGGGTAAGAAACCATCTCTATAGGAGAACGCCATGTTGTTGAAGGATCAGGCAGCCATCGTCACCGGCGGCGCATCGGGATTGGGCGCGGCGACCGCGCGAAAACTGGCGGCGCAGGGCGCCAAGGTCGCGGTGTGCGACCTCAATGCCAAGCTCGCGGAGACGGTTGCCGCCGAGATCAAGGGCGTGGCCGTGACCTGCGATGTTTCCGATGCCGCCTCGGCCGAGGCCGCCATCGCGCAGGCGACCAAGGCCCACGGCCCGGCCCGCGTGCTGGTCAATTGCGCCGGCATCGGCGTTGCAAAACGCGTGGTCGGCCGCGACGGTCCGATGGCGCTCGCCGATTTCGACAAGGTGATCAAGGTCAATCTGATCGGCACCTTCAATATGCTGCGCCTTGCCGCCGCCGAGATGTCCAAGCTCGAACCGCAGGCAACCGGCGAGCGCGGCGTCATCATCAACACCGCCTCGGTTGCCGCCTATGACGGCCAGATCGGGCAGTCCGCCTATTCGGCCTCGAAGGGCGGCATCGTCGGCATGACGCTGCCGATCGCGCGCGAGCTCGCACAATTCGGCGTCCGCGTGTTGACGATCGCGCCGGGCCTGTTCCTCACGCCGCTGCTCGCCAACCTGCCGCAGGAAGCCCAGGATTCGCTCGCCGCCGCGATCCCCTTCCCTCGCCGGCTCGGCAACGCCGACGAGTTCGCCGCGCTCGCGCTGCACATGGTCGAGAATGCGTATCTGAACGGCGAAGTGGTGCGCCTCGACGGTTCGCTGCGCATGGCGCCGAAATAAGGCGCGTCGCATGTTCGTGAACAGGCGCGACGTCCAGATCCAGTGGGGCGATTGCGACCCCGCCAATATCGTCTACTACCCGCGCTATTTCGCGATGTTCGACGATTCGACGTCGACCCTGTTCGAGGTCGCTGGATTCTCCAAACAGGATCTGGTCCGCAAATACGGCTTGGTGGGGATTCCCATGGTCGACACGCGGGCCAAGTTTTACATCCCCTCGACCTACGGCGACTGGATCACGATCGAGACCAGAATCGAGAGCATCAAGCGCTCGAGCTTCGAGGTGAAGCACAACGTCTACAAGGGTGACGCGCTGGCGATCGAGGGATTCGAGACCCGCGTCCTGGTCGGCCGCGATCCCGTTAACCCCGACAAGCTGAAATCGGCACCGTTCCCCGCGGAAATGGTTACCAAATTCACGGGGAGTTAGAGCCCGGAGCTAAATCGCCGCATCACCAAAAGAGGGGGCTGAATTACCCCCCGATTTCTGCTTTCAAAGAAGAACGTAAAGGGAGGAATAGATGAAACGCTTTTACCTGACCGCTGCCATTACCGCGGCCGCGCTGGCGCTGCCGGCCCTGCCCGCGCAGGCTCAGACCAGCGAGATCACCATCGGCATCACCACCACCACGACCGGCCCGGGCGCTGCGCTCGGCATTCCCGAACGCAACGCGCTGGAATTCGTGCCGAAGGAGATCGGCGGCGTGCCGCTGAAGGTGATCGTGCTCGACGACGGCGGCGATCCCACCACCGCGACCACCAACGCCCGCCGCTTCGTGACCGAATCCAAGGCCGACATCATCATGGGCTCGGCGCTGACGCCGCCGACCATCGCGGTCTCCAACGTCGCCAACGAGGCCGGCATTCCGCATTTCGGCCTCGCGCCTTTCCCGATTACGCCGGAGCGCATGAAATGGTCGGTGGCGATGCCGCAGCCGATCCCGATCGTGGGCAAGGTGCTGTACGACCACATGAAGGCCAAGGGCGTGAAGACCCTCGGCTATATCGGCTATTCCGACTCCTATGGCGACCTCTGGTTCAACGACCTCAAGGTCCAGGCCGTGCCGATGGGCATCACCATCGTCGACGAGGAGCGCTTCGCCCGTCCCGACACCTCGGTGACCGGTCAGGTGCTGAAACTCGTCGCCGCCAATCCCGACGCGATCCTGGTCGGCGCCTCCGGCACCGCGGCCGCGCTGCCGCAGACCGAGCTGCGCGAGCGCGGCTATCAGGGCCTGATCTACCAGACCCATGGCGCGGCCAGCATGGACTTCATCCGCATCGCCGGCAAAGCGGCCGAGGGCGTGCTGATGGCCTCGGGTCCCGTGATGGACCCGGAAGATCAACCGGACACCGCGCTGACCAAGAAGCCGGGCCTCGCACTCAACTCGGCCTATGAAGCCAAGTACGGTCCGAACAGCCGCAGCCAGTTCGCCGGCCATTCCTACGATGCGTTCGAGATCCTCAAGCGCATCATTCCGGCTGCATTGAAGACGGCCAAGCCCGGCACGCCGGAATTCCGCGAAGCGATTCGTCAGGCTTTGCTTACGGAGAAGGAATTGGCGGCAAGCCAGGGCGTCTACAACTTCACCGAAAAGGACCGCTACGGCCTCGACGACCGCTCGCGCATCCTGCTCACGGTGAAGAACGGCAAGTACTCGCTGGTGAAGTAGCCACGGCGAAGGTTTCGCAACGAGAAGAGCCGGCCCAATGGGCCGGCTCTTCTGTTTACGGTTGAGGTAGGCAGCAGCATCGACGCCGCGCAAACAAAGCCCGGCAGCGGGAATCACTCCCGCACATCCAATTATGCAAAGCTCTCGCAAGCGGGAGAGGTGCAGCGAGCGATGGACGCGAATTGCGCCTCAAGCCGCCTGCCGCAACGGGGTCCAGGCGAACTCCGGATAATACGTGTCCATCATGCGGTCGACATAGGTCGTGAGGTTCGGAAATCCCTCGGCGCGCTTGCGCAAGGCAGATTCGAAGAACGGCGTCAGGATCCCGGCAAGTGCGCCGAAAGCGGTGGCATCGACGCCGCAGGGCCTGCTGCCCATCAGATACGACTTGTCGCCGAGCTGCACCGAGAGCGCGAACAGCGAGCGTACGGCGAGATCGACATCGTCGTCGGGCGCGTGGCGGCCCAACCCGGAGAGCAGATAATTCTCGGCAACACGGAATTGCGCGTCCTCGCGCAGCTTCTCGCGGCTATGTTCGGGCGCGCCGTCGAAGAAATGCGACGGGCCCTTGGCGAAATTGACCGGATCGACCCAACGCGCCCCGACCAGCGCCCAATAGACGTGGTGCTCGATCATCCGCTCGAACGCCCAGGCCTGTGCGCGCTCGGTCAGCGACAGGCCGGCGTCGAAATCGAAGCCGTAGCGCCGCTCGATATGGGCGCGGATGAAGGTGGAATCGGCCACCGCCTCGCCGCCGTCGTCGATGAAGGGCAGCTGCCCCTTGGGCGAAGCGGGCGGCATCGCGCGCTCCTTCCGGTAGGGCAACCCCGCCATCTTGAGCTGCACCTCCGTCTTGGTGACGAAGGGGCTGATTTCCGGCAGGCCGAAGCCGGTGCCAAAGCCGTAAAGCGTGATCATGAAACCTCTCCTGAAACTACCGAAACTGACGGAACCTATCTGCCCGCTGCTGCCACCATGGTGGCAGCAGCCGTGATATCTTCTGCGAAACGGGCCCCCTGCCAGGCGCGGCCCATGATGTGGTGGACGAGCGCGTCCGCAGCCTGGATCAGCGAGCGTGCCACCACGCTTGCGAACGCAAATCGGAGGTCAGCAGCCATGAGATCGAACGAGACGAGGCGGCTAAGCCCCCGGGCCTGCCACATCTGGGCGCGCCACAGCGGACTGGCCGAGCCGAAATGGGTTGGAATGATCATGGACAAATCCTCTTCAGTCGACGTGTTGTCCCGGTATAGAACTCCCCTGCTGCCAACATCCTGTCAGCAGCCGCGCGCCGTCTTTTGAAAAGACCACGAACAAGAGACCAGTCATGAGACGTGCCGACCGGCTGTTTCAGATCATCCAGGTGCTGAGGCGTACGCGTAAACCGCTCACGGCGGACGCGATCGCGGCCGAGCTCGAGACTTCGAAGCGCACCGTCTATCGCGACATCGCAACCCTCATCGGCCAGCGCGTGCCGATTCGCGGCGAAGCCGGCATGGGCTACATCCTGGAAAAGGGTTTCGACCTGCCGCCGCTGATGCTGACGCCCGACGAGATCGAGGCAGCAGTGCTGGGCGCGCAATGGGTCGCGGGCCATGCCGACTCCGCGCTGGCGCGCGCCGCCGAAGATTTGATGGCCAAGATCGCCGACACCGTCCCCGAGCGCCTGCGTCCCTTCGTGCTGGAGCCGGCGAGCCGCGCGCGGCCAAGCTGGAACAGGGAGCCGGACCGCCTCGACATGGCGCGCACGCGCACCCAGATCCACGAAGGCAAGAAGATCATGTTGCGCTATCGCGACGAGCAGGGCCGCCCCAGCGAGCGTATGATCTGGCCGATTTCGGTCGGCTATCTCGAAGCCGTGCGCCTGCTCGCGGCTTGGTGCGAGCTGCGCAGCGACTTCCGCAGCTTCCGCACCGACCGCGTGGTGGAGGCAACCTATCTCGACGAAAAATATCCGGAGCGGCGCGACGTGCTGCGCGCAAGATGGCGGCAGAGCCTGGTCTGGGGCCCGCCAAAGGACACGTGACCACGATGGAACAGACCTCGCCGCTCGATCCGTCGAGCTGTTGCCAGAGTTGCGGTGCCTGCTGCGGCTATTCGGCGAACTGGCCGCGCTTCTCGATCGAGAGCGACGAAGAGCTTGCAGCTATCCCGGAAGCGCTCGTCAACGCGCGCCAATCCGGCATGCGCTGCGAGGGCGATCGCTGCTCGGCGTTAAAGGGAGAGATCGGCACGGCGACAGCATGCGGCATCTACGCGGTGCGGCCGGAGGTGTGCCGCACCTGCATGCCGGGCGACGCCGAATGCACGATGGCGCGGCGGAAATTCGGGCTCCCGGCGCTAGAGGCCGTCTAAGCCGGAACGGCTACGCCGATTTCGCCGCTGATCTCGTCGTCGAGCTCGTCCTCGAGTGGGGCCAGTACCGAGAGCGGCTTGGTCGACAGCGTGATCGGCTTGCGCCCGCCCGAGAGCGACGGCGAGGATTTCGCGGCGCCTGCGCGCGACAGCGCATAGAGCGTCGAACCGACGCGGCCGCCGTTCTCGATCAGGTCGCGCTCGCTACAGCTTGCGGCGATCGCGAGCGCCAGCGAATGCAGGTGGCTGCGGCGATAACAGAACAGCGCCAGCCTGGCGCGCGCGTCAGGGGCAACACTCTCAACCAACCTGGGCAGGCCACTCTCGCTGGCGCGGTACATCTCGCCAAGGAGCTCGTCGCGGACCGGGCAGAAATCGCTTTCAAAGGTGTCGCGGCTTGAAAACATTGCAGTTCTCCCTCGTGTACGGAAGATGCCGCGCAATTCTCTAACGAAAGGTTAACCACTCTGCCCGGTAGTCACCCGGGGTCCTTGCGCCCTGGCCGCGAATCACGGGAACGCGACTGCCGCCACAGCGGCATGGCCGGGGCTTTTTATGCCGGTCAGGAATTGCCCCGCATCGCGCTAAGCCCGGCCTCAGTTCGCCGCCATGAAGATGGAGAGCCCGAAGCCGGTGAGGTGATGCAGTGCTTGGTCGACGCCGATCAGGGTCCAGAACCAGGGGTGCGCCATGTCGACACCGAAATTTGCCGAGACCAATCCCTTGGCGCGGTCGATCGTGATGTGGATCAGGAAATCGATGAATGCCACGAACCAGAATTTCGGGGCCACGATCAGGATCAGCGGCAACGCAACCGCAAGGTGAACGAGGCAGTGCACCAAAAGCGGCAGGGCCCAGCCGTGCTTCTGGTCCTTGCCCTGCGCCATCCAGGCGGTCTGGAGGACGAAATCGGCGATGATGTGCTTGAAGGTGAGCAGCAGCATCCAGCCAATGAGCGCTTCAACCGGAACCGCCGATGACATGGGTGGAAACGACAAGCTGACGCCCTCATTGACGTGACAAGAAAAATCGGAGCGTTCAGCGCAACTTCTTCTTGGACCGGTCAAACGGCCGGGACCTCTGATTTATGACATCTCCCGGGGCGGAATGCAGCCGGGGGGAACCGGAAAATCGTCAACTGTGGCTAACTGGTGATAGGATGACCAATCGCCGCGGTGGCGCCGAGTAAGGTTACCTACGGCTCGAAATTTGCATTCCGCAACCTTGGCGCTATCATTGGCGGTAGAGAAATACGTTCTTTTTTTCAGGCGTTTACGAATTACAGGCGCCCGCTGCGCTTCCCGTCCACGCGCCGCCGCCAGCCAAAGAATAAGGCCAGAGTGCTGCCATGAGTGCTGAAGGCCCCACCGCATCACCGATCGAGCCGCCGCCCCGGCGCCCCAAAGTGATCAAGACCAACCAGCAGCAGGTCTTCCTCTACGTCGTGCTGACTCTGCTGCTGTCGCTTGCCACCGTCTGGGCCGGCCGCACGTTGCTGCACAATTCGGAAACGCTGACCTTTGCCGTCGGTGGGCCCAACAGCGACGAGGCGCTGTTCGCGGCCAAGCTCGCCGCTCTCCTGAAGAACAACGCCTCGCGCTTTCGGATCAAGATTGTCAACAATGCGGACAACGGCAAGGCGATTGCACAGTTCGATCGCAAGCAGGCCGACCTCGCCGTGTTGCGCACGGACGCGAAAGTGCCGCTGCGGGCGCGCACGCTTGCGATCCTCGAGCACGATCTCGTGCTCCTGCTTGGTCCCGGCAACAAGAAGATCAAGTCGCTCGCCGAGTTGAAAAAGAAGAAGGTCGCGGTCCTCGCCGAGAACGAATCCTCGCTCGCCTTCGTCCGCAGTGTTCTCGACGTCCCCGACGGCCCCGATGCCACGAAAATCCAGATGGCGCCGCAGGGCGCAACGCTCGACAAGCTGTTTGCCCCGGCAAATGGCTTTGGCGCGGTGATTGCCATCGTCCACGCCTCCAGAGCTGTCAGGGACAAGTCCTATCAGCAGGTCGCCAAGCACGGCGGCTTCACGCTTAATGCGATCGACGAGGCCAAGGCACTGGCGCGCAAATTCCCGGGCATTTCCGACGAGACGCTGACAGCGGGCACGTTGTCGGCATCCCCGCAAATTCCCGAGGACGATCTCGACACCATCGGGCTCGAATGGCTCCTGGTCGCACAATCCAGGATGTCGCCGACCACCGCAGGCGAGCTCGCGCGCATCGTCTACGAGAACAAATCCGCGCTCGGGCTCGACAACGGCTTTGCCACCAGGATAGAGCCGGCCTCTGTCGAGAAGGACGCCTTCGTGATGGCGCATCGGGGCGCCGCCGATTACATCAACGACGACACCAAGTCGTTCATGGATAAGTACAGCGACCTGATGTATCTGGGCGCCGCCGCCCTCAGCATCATCGGCTCGATCTTCGCTGCGATCTACGCCAAGATCACGAGGATCGCGCCGGAGAAGGCCAGCGAGCTCTCCACCGCCATTCTCGACATCGGCGAGCGGATCGAGCACGCCCATTCGCTGGATCAGCTCGAGTGCCTCCAGGACGAGTTGGAGAGCATCTTGCGCGGAGCCGTCGTTGGACTCAGAGACGGTACGATCAGCACCGACGGGCTCGATACCTTCAAGCTGGGCTATGAGCTCGTCCGCGACGAGATCGGGATGCGCCGCGACTATCTGAAACGTCATGCCAGCGAGAATGAACAGGCCGCCCGCGATGCCGGTTCGCCCCACGACGACAGCAATGTCGTGGTGGTCAAGACTGCGCAGAGCGCCTGATCCGCGGGGTTTGATGCCCTCAACTCGGGCCGACGGACGTCCTGCCCGGGAGATCGACGGCGGGAACTCAGGAACCGTCACCAGCCACAACCGTTGGCTCCCGGATTGCAACCGGAGAACGCGCCATGCGTACACTCCTCGTCATCTTCCTGCTGGGAATGCTGGCGGCGGTTGGCTATTTCGCCTATTCCGCCATGGCGGTCGAAGGCGAGCCGATCCCGACGGAAGGCTATTGGGCCCTCGCGCTGGGGGCCGGATTTTCCGTCGTCGTCGGCGTTGGCCTGATGGTGCTGCTGTTTTTCAGCAGCCGCCGCGGCTACGACGAGCCACCGCATTTCAGGTAGCGTCTCAGTCTGGCGCTCCGCCAGGCACCTTACCCGCCCTCAGTGTCCGCCCTGTTCGACGACGCTGCGGCCCGAGCCCGTCGTTGACGGCCTAGGCCCGGGCGGGCACTTTGGCCCTGAAGTCCCAGCCGAGACCACGAGCCAGAACCGAGCCGCCTTCCCCATGTCCAAGCCGCTGATCTCCGCTCTGGGCCAGTTCACGGCCGCCACGGCCGGTCGCAACATGACCAAGGCGGCCTATGTGGCCGTCGGCGTTGGCGTGCTCAGCATGGTGCTGCTGACTGTCGATCCGGCTTATGAGGCGTCGCGCCGCTGGGTCGATATCCTGCTGTGGGCCTGCCTCCTCTATTTCGTATTCGAATGGCTGGTCCGGCTTCGCCATATGACGCGGCAGGGGCGGCTTACGCTCTACATGTCGTCCTCGGCCGGAATCGTCGACGCGGTCGGAGCGCTGGCCGTGCCGACTGCGCTGGTTCTCGGCGTCGAGCCGAAGACGGCATGGCTGCTCAGCGTGCTCTGGGTGCTGAAGGTGGTGCCGGGCATTCCGGGCTTGCGGCAGCTGCGCCGCGTGCTGGTGCTGGAATCGGGACCGCTGATCAGCGTGCTCGTGATCTTCTTGATGGTGATCTTCCTCGCCTCGGTCGCCGAATATTTCCTGGAAAGGGACGTGCAGCCGCAGACGTTTGGCAGCGTCCCTGCCGCGCTATGGTGGGCCGTCGCCACACTGACGACGACGGGCTATGGCGACATCGTGCCGATCACTCCGCTCGGACGCATGGTGGCGGCGCTGGTGATGATCTCCGGCCTCGGCGTGTTCGGGCTGTGGACCGGTATTCTGGCGACCGGCTTTGCCGCGGAGACCAGGCGCGACAATTTCCTCAAGACCTGGGAAGCCGTCAGCAAGGTGCCGTTCTTCGCTGCGCTCGGGCCTGCGGCCATCGCCGACGTCACCCACATGCTGCGTACCATGGAGCTGCCAGCACGCACCATAGTCATCCGCAAGGACACGCAAGGCGACTGCATGTATTTCATCGCCGCCGGCGAGGTCGAGGTCGACCTGCCCGGCAAGAAGGTGCAGCTCGGCGAGGGCGCCTTCTTCGGTGAGATGGCGCTGCTCGGCAACAACAAGCGCGGCGCCAATGTCTCGACCACGAAAGTGTCGCGGCTGTTGGTGCTCGACCTCGTCGATTTCCGCGTGCTGATGGCGCGGCATCCCGAGCTCGCCGAGACCATCGACGCCGAGGCGAAGCGGCGCGCGCTCGAAAACACATGAATGGAGACAAGAATGTCGGACGCAGCCGACGCGACCAGCCCCGTGCTCGAAATCACTGGCGCACGCGCCACCATCCGCCTCAACCGACCAAAGCATCTCAACCGGCTCCAGGCGGAGGATCTTGACGAACTGGTCAAATTGTTCGACCGGATCGAAAGCGATCCTGGTATCCGCGTGCTGGTGCTCACCGGCACCGGGCGCGCCTTCTCCGCGGGCTACGATCTCAATTCGGTGGCGGAACGCGCTGTCAGCGCACAGGAGCAGCAGAGCGCGGGCTCGGCGTTCGAGGCGGTCGTCAATCGGCTCGAGGATTTGGGCGTACCGACGATCTGCCGGCTCAACGGCGGCGTCTACGGCGGCTCGACCGACCTCGCGCTGGCCTGCGATTTCCGCATCGGTGTCGACACCGCCGAGATGTTCATGCCGGCGGCGCGGCTCGGGCTGCATTATTACCCGAGCGGCATCAAGCGCTACGTGACCCGGCTCGGCGCCGACAATGCCAAGAAACTGTTTCTGACCGCGCAGAAGATCAGCGCTCCCGAAATGCTGCGCATCGGCTATCTCACTGCCATGGTGCAGGTGGAATTCCTGGACGAGGAGGTCGACAGGCTCGCCACTATCCTCGCCGGCAACGCGCCGCAGGCGATGGGCGGCATGAAGCGCGCCATCAACGAATTCGCCCGCGGCGAGCTGGACGAAGCCGCCGCCGATCAGCGTCACCGCGACAGTATGCGCGGCGACGAGATCAAGGAAGGCATCAAGGCCTTCGCGGAGAAGCGGCCGCCGCGGTTTTGAGAGCTTGTGGGGGACGATGCCGCCACATATTGCATCGTCGTCCCGACTAGCGCGCCTCGGGCGCGCGACCCTATCATCCTCCAGCGGCCGCCGCATGCTGCGCGGCCATCTCCTCATCCGCCGCATTGATGCGCTGGAACGCAGGCCGCGATGTCATGCGCTCGGCATAGCGGACGAAAACGTCCTTCTTCGGCAGGATGCCGAACATCATGGTCCAGCTTAACGCGACGCCCCACAGCACGTCCGCCGCCGTCATGCGCTCGCCGAGCAGATACGGCCCCTTCGCCAGCTGCGCCTCGAGCGCGCCCAGCATGGTGTCGTAATCGGCATAGGGCGATTGCGTGATCGGCGCCGGCTCGCGCTGCATGAACTTGTCGATGAGGGCCGGCTCGAAGGATGAGCCGTAATAGGCAATCCAGCGCAGGTAAGGCCCGCGCAGCGGATCGTTCAACGCGGGCGTCAGCCCCGCCTGCGGGAAGAGATCGGCGAGATAGATGGTGATCGCGACCTGCTCGGTCACAAGCGCCTCGCCGTGGCGGACCGCGGGCACCTTGCCGAGCGGGTTGATGGCGAGATAGGCGGGCTTGCGCTGCTCGCCGGCTTTCATGTTGAGGACATGGAGATCATAGGGCGCGCCCAACTCCTCCAGCAACACCCGCGTGCCGGTGGCGCGGCTCTGGGGCGAATAATACAGCGTGATGCGGTTCGGATCGGTCATGGCGGGTCTCCCATCTGGCCTTTTGGCTATAGCGCAGCTTGTAGCGGATCATACCTGACATCTTGTGTCAGGTATGATCTAAGGAGATCATGCGCGCGAGCCGGATGTTGTCGATCCTCACCACCCTCCAGGCCAAGGGGCAGGTCACCGCGCCCGAGCTCGCGGAAGCCTGCGAGGTGTCGGTGCGCACGATCTATCGCGACATCGATGCGCTCGCCGCGTCCGGCGTGCCTGTCTACGCCGACCGCGGCGCGGAGGGCGGCTATCGCCTGCTTGACGGCTATCGCGTGCGGCTGAATGGACTGTCGCAAAGCGAGGCAGGCGCGCTGTTCCTGGCGGGATTGCCGGGCCCGGCCGCGGCGCTGGGGCTCGACGCCGCGATGATCGCCGCGCAGAACAAGTTGATGGCGGCGCTACCCGCGAATCTGCGCGAGGACGCCGGGCGGATGCAGGAGCGATTTCACCTGGACGCGCCGGGCTGGTTCGGCGAGGCCGAAGACCCAAAGCATCTGCGCACCATCGCTGGCGCAGCTTTGCGGGGGACGCTGATCAAGATCCGCTATCAAAGCTGGCGCGCAGAGAAGCAACGCCGCGTCGCTCCGCTCGGCCTCGTGCTGAAGGGCGGCAGCTGGTATCTCGCAGGGCAAGTCGACGGCAATGTGCGCACCTATCGCATCGCGCGGGTGCTCGACTGCACGGCGCTCGACGATCGCTTCGATCGTCCCGCCGGGTTCGATCTCGCTTCCTACTGGCAGGCCGCGACACTTCGTCTCGAGGCCGAGATGCACCCCAAGGTGGCGATTGTCCGGCTGTCGCCATTCGGCGTCAAGCTGCTGGATGCGTTGAGCCAGCCTTACGTCAAGGCACGCACGCAGCTTGAAGAGACCGCCGACGCAGATGGCTGGCGCATCGCCAGGGTCCCGGTCGGCAAGACGTCATGGCATGCCGCGGCCGAACTGCTGCGGTTGGGCCCCGAGGCTGAAGTGCTGGAGCCCGCCGATCTCCGCGACAAGTTGGTGGAGCTGACGCAGGCGATGGCCGCACGCTATCACGTGGCGCGGAAAGCCTGACGGCGGCACAATTGTCGCGGCGCACGAAACAATCCTGAAACACGATTCTCAGCCGACGCCATGAACGCATTCGCGTCTCGGTCCGACCGAGATGCAGGGACACAACAATGGCACTGCGCCAAATGGAGAATGAAGATGTTTCGTAAGCTTGCACTTGGTCTGATCGCTGCCGGCTCGCTCGGCGTTGCCGCGCTCGCTCCCACCGCCGCCTCGGCCGGCGGCTTCCATCACCACTGGGGTCATCACCATTGGGGTCCCGGCTGGGGCTTTGGCGGCGTCTACGTCAACACCGGCGTCAGCAACTGCTACCAAGAGCGCCTCGTCCAGACCCGTCACGGCCTGCGCGTGCGCGTCGTGAATGTCTGCGCCTACGGGATCTACTGATACCTCGCATCGTCGACAGAGCCCCGATCACTCCGCGATCGGGGCCTTTGCGTGGAGCTAGCTAGCCAACCTGCCGCTGCCGGCGAAACCAGGCCCAGGTCTCGCGCGTCGTTCTGATGTAGCCGCGGCCGCGATGGACAATCTCGCCATCGACGATCTCGTTCAGCTTCGGCAGCGCATGAAAGGGGATCGAGGGATAGGCGTGATGCTCGACATGATAGGGCATGTTCCACGCGAACCATTTGACGATCGCGCCGGTATAGGTCGTGCGGGTATTCTGGAAGGCGCTGCGGGTGCGGTCGCAGCCAGTATGCTCGGCGTAGAGATAGGGCCGCAGGAAAAACTGCCCGATCACGAGCGGGACGATCCAGACCCAGAGCAGCATGGCCGACGAGAGCCACAGCGACAGCGCAAGCAACATCGCGTAGAGCGCGACATAGGCGCGCGCCTCGGCCACGATGATGGAGCGCTTGCTCTCGGGGATCCAGGGCACGACGACCTTGCCGGTGATGGCATGGCCGAGCATCAGCCATAGCCGGCCGGCGACCTGAAGCAGGCCGCTATAGGCGATCGCGAGCTGGGTGTCGGATTTCGGCTTCACGCCGACGATCAGCTCGGGGTCCTTGTCCGGATCCTGGGTGTAGCGGTGGTGATCCCAGTGGAACAGGCAATAATATTCGTAAGGCAATCCAATGATGAAAGCCGAGAGATAGCCAACTGCGAGATTGAGGCCGCGGCTTTTGAAAGCGGTCTTGTGCGCTGTCTCGTGCACCGCCATGAACAGGAAGGCAACGACATAGCCCTGCACAGCCATCAACGGCAGCGCCCAAAGCACGCCATGGCGCGAGGCGACCATCCAGATCACCATGCCCACCAGCACGATCGCGCCATAATGGCCGAGGCTCTGCGCCGCGCCCCTGAAGTCGGAGCGGACCGACAATTGGCGCAGCATCGCCGGTGTCAGCGGTTTCAAGCGATGGCCGGGTTCTGAAACAATTGTGTCAGCCATGTCAGGATGCCTGCCTACCTGCTGAGAAGCGCTGCGATCTCGGCCTGGATGAAAGCCTGATCGCGCGGATTGTTGAGGGGGTTGCCGGCGCGATGGCCGTGCAGCGACGGGATCGGATGCAACACCGCCGATTTCGCGCTGGTCAACCGGCCGAGTTCATCTTCGTTGTCGCGGACGTCGAAATAGCGATCGGTCGCACCCGGCATCAGCAACATATGGGCCTTGATCGCGCCGAGCGCGCGGCCGAAATCGCCACCGAATGCGGCGCAGCGGCTGACGTCGCCATTCTGCCAGATCTCGATCTGCGCCAGGAGATCGTTGGCGTCGCGTCGCGCAAAGGCGGCATCCCAGCCACGCACGAGATAATCTTCGAGCGAGGTGAAACCGGCGTCGCGCCAAATCTCGCCGCGATAGAAGCCGTGCGACATCGCCCAGCCGGCATAGACACGTCCCATCGCGCGGTAGCCGGCGACGGGCTTCTCGACGAAGCGGCCATCGCGGAAGGCGGGATCGGCGGTCAGGGCGGCCTTCACGCTTTCGAGAAAGACATGATTGTAGGGCGCGCAGCGTGCACTGCCGCAGACGATCGCTGCGCGCTCCACCATATCAGGGTGTAGCGCCGCCCAATGATAGGCCTGCATACCGCCCATCGACCAGCCATAGACCAGCGCGAGCTTCGAGATGCCGAAACATTCGGTGAGCAGCCGGTGCTGGACCGAGATCGCGTCGTGATAGGTGACCTTCGGGAACGGCGCGGCGGTATTCGACGGCGATGAGGACAGGCCGTTGCCGAAGAGGTTCGGTATGATGATGAAGTAGCGCGTCGGATCGAGCACTCCGTCGGGCCCGATCAGCCATTCGGTGTCGACGTGCTGCGCGCTGAAAGAGGTCGGATAGAGGATGACGTTGTCCCTGGCCGGGCTCAGCGTTCCATAAGTCTTGTAGGCGAGCTTCAGCCCGGGAAAGACGGTGCCGGACTGGAGCGTGACGTCGCCGGCCTCGAATATCCCGTAGTCGCTCTCTGCCGTCATGGGCCAAACTCCCGCTCACGCATCGCAAGGCGCGCGGCGTTTGGCAATGCACCGATCATGCCGAATCCGCCAGCGCGCCATCGCCCGCGCTCAATAATTGTACTTATAGTACAGTTATTCGGGCGCGGCAAGCGCTCCCAAAACGGCATGTGGCTCAGGCGATGGCCGCCAGATAGCGTGCGACCGAGGTAGCAAAAGCGGCCTTGGCGCCTGCGGCGACGTTGCGGCCCGACCAGGCGCCATAGATGCGGTCGAAGGCGAGCGGCTCAACGGCAGATGCGATCCGCCGCACCGCGGCGGCGTTGAGCGGCATGTAGTTGGGGTAGGAATACATGAAGCTGACGAACCGGCGATCCATCGTCACCTGCGCGATATCGCTGGTGAGCAGCGCGCCCCTGCCGTCCGCACCGTGCCGCCAGTGCAGCACGGTGGCACCGGCGAAATGACCGCCGGTGCGCAGCAGCAGCACGTCGTCGGAGATGCGGTGGTAATCGCCGGTCCAGTGCACGATCGATGCATGCGGCCGCGTCACCCATTGGCGATCATCTGAGTGTAGATAGACCGGCACGCCGCCGAACGCCTCGCTCCAGTCGGCGAGCGCGCCATAATAATGCGGATGCGAGATCGCGATCACCTTCAGTTCGCCGAGCGAACGCACATGCGCAATCGCCTCTGGTGTTGCCAGCGGTATGCAGTCCCACATCATGCAGCCGCCGCTGAGCGGGACCAGCAGCGCGCGCTGGCCGATGGCGAAGCTCGGCTCGAGCGAGAGGCCGGTCAGGCCGAGATCGTCGCGCCAGACGACGCGGTGGCGTTCTGCCAGCGCCTCGCGAGTCAGGAAACTTTGCCCTTTCCAGCCCACAAACTGCCGTTCGTCCTCGCAGATCGGACAGGATGCGGGCGGATGTCCGCTGTCCGGAAATTGCGCGCCGCAGGTTTCGCAGGTCCAGAGTGGCATGGCCGAGATCCTGATCGAGACAGTCGCAAGTATGACATGACGTCGCGGTCATGCGATCGCAAGGGCGATCGGAACCAACGCGACGAGCGCAGGTTAGGTTCTGGTCCGCCCGGGCGCCCATGGGCCCGAACTCTCCGCCTCATGCGAGATCCTATTCGATCGGCAGCATTGCGTTCAGCGTCTCGATGACATCGCGCCCTTCACCGTCTCGTATCTGGCCCCTGTTCGCGCTCAACTTCTTCATGGCCGACATGCAGTCGGGCATCGGGCCGTTCGTCGGCGTCTTCCTCCAGGAGCGCGGCTGGGCGAGTGGATTGATCGGCACAGCACTGACGATCGGCAACGTCGCGGGCATGTTGATCACCACCCCGATCGGCGGCTTAATCGATTCCAGCCGCAACAAGCGCATGTGGGTCGTCATCCCCGGCATCTGCGTGGTGCTGGCATCTGCAATCATCCTGATCTCGCAAAATTTCTGGGCCGTCACCTTTTCCCAGGTCGCCCAATCGCTGGCGAGCGCCGCGATCGTGCCGGCGGTGACAGGCATCACGCTCGGCATCGCCAAGCAGAAGGGCTTCAACGCGCTCAACGGCCGCAACCAGGCATTCAACCACGCCGGCAACATGGTCGGCGCCGCGCTGTCGGGCTATCTCGGCTACAAGTTCGGCTATATCGCCGTGTTCGTGCTGGCGGCCATATTCGGCGCCATCGCGATCGCCTGCGTGCTGATGATTCCCGCCAAGGCGATCGATGATCGCGCCGCGCGCGGCAGCAAGGAGGACGACTCCAAAGCTCCGCCGGATGCAATGACGATGCTGCTCAAGCACAAGCCGCTGCTCGTGCTGGCACTCGCGCTCGCCCTTTTCCATCTCGGCAATGCCGCGATCGTGCCACTCTATGGACTTGCGGCAGTGGCCGACGGGCAGGCCAATGGCCCGAGCTTCGTCGCGACCACCGTCGTGATTGCGCAGGGCGTGATGATCGTGACCTCGCTGATCGCGATGAAGGCCGCGAGCAAGCGCAATTACTGGCCGGTGATCCTCATCTCCTTCATGTTCCTGCCCATCCGCGGCGTGCTTGCTTTCTTCGTCACGGGATGGTGGGGCGTCGTGCCAATGCAGGTGCTCGACGGCATCGGCACCGGACTCCAGACCGTTGCCGTCCCCGGCATGGTCGCGCGGTCCCTTAACGGAACCGGTCGCATCAATCTAGGCCAAGGCGCGGTAATCACGGTGCAGGGCGTCGGCGCGAGCTTCAGTCCCGCGCTCGGTGGCTGGATCGCGCAATGGATCGGCTACGGCCCGACCTTCCTACTGCTCGGCGGCTTTGGGCTAGCCTCGATGGCGCTGTGGCTGGCGTTCGCCGCGACGGTGAAGAAGTATTGAGGGCGCATCTCCGCAATGACGATGTGGAAACGCTGTTGTTCCAAGGCTGACTGCGGAGTCGCGGGGCCCCTCACCCGGGATTCTCTCTCTCAAATTCCAGCTCTCCCCGCACGCATGGAGAGGCGAAAAGCGCGTTCATGTTGCAAAATTCTTCTGGATCGCCTTGTCGAGCGTGTCGCCGCCGACGAAACGCTGGCGCAGCTCCCGCTTGAGCAGCTTGCCGCTCGGATTCTTCGGCAAGCTATCCACGAAGATGACGCGCTTGGGGACCTTGAAAGGCGCCATCTGGCCGGCGCAATGCTTGATGACGGACTCTTCGTCCAGCGTCTCGCCGTTCTTGACCACGATGATCGCGGTCACCGCCTCGATCCAGCGCGGATCGGGCAGGCCGACGACGGCGACCTCGGAGACAGCGGGGATGCGGTAGACTATTTCCTCGACCTCGCGGCTTGCGACGTTCTCGCCGCCGGTCTTGATCATGTCCTTGACGCGATCGACCACGGTGATGTGGCCCTCGTCGTCGACGGTAGCGAGATCGCCCGAGTGAAACCAGCCGCCTGAAAACGCCGCCGCGGTCTTCTCCGGATCATTGTAATAGCCGGAGAGCAGATGCGACGAGCGGTGCACGATCTCCCCGACCTCACCCACCTTGACGTCCTCCATCGCAGTGTTGACCACCCGCGTCTCGACGTTGAGCACCGGCTTGCCGGCCGAGCCGGCCTTGCGCAGCTGATCCTCCGGTCGCAGCACGGTCGCGAGTGGCGCGATTTCGGTCTGGCCGTAGAAATTCCAGAATCTGACGTTGGGCAGGCGGCGCTGCAGTTCGAGCAGCACCTCCACCGGCATGATCGAGGCGCCGTAATAGCCCTTCTGCAAGCTCGACAGGTCGGTCTTGTCGAAATTCGGCGAGCGCAGCATCGCGATCCAGATCGTCGGCGGCGCGAAGAACGAGGTGATCTTGTGCGCCTGGATGTGCGCCAGGATGTTGTCGGCGGTCGGCTTGCCCGTGATCACGCCGGAAGCGCCGAGATAGATTTGCGGCCCCAGAAACACGTCGAGCTGGGCGCAATGATAGAGCGGCAATGCGTGCAGGAACTTGTCGTCCACGCTCATGCCGCCGTCGATGATGCAGCTGACATACTGCCACATCACGGCTTCATGGGTCAGCATCGCGCCCTTGGGCAGCGATTCCGTGCCGCTGGTGTAGACGATCTGTGCGAGATCGCGGCTGTCGACCGGCGCATCCAGGAACGAGCCGTCGGCGTGCAAGAGATCATCGAAGGTGGTGAGGCCCGAAGGTGCCGTGGCCGGATCTTCGCCCGGCAACCAGATCATCTTCTCGACGGCGCAATCCTTGGCGCTGGCCGCGCGCGCTTGCTCGACGAAATCAGGACCGGTTGCGAGCAGCTTTGCCCCAGAACTCTTCAGGATAAAGTTGATCTCGTCCGGATTGAGCATGAAGTTGATCGGCACCAGCACGGCGCCGATCCGTGCCACGGCAAAGCGCAGCGCCGCGAAGGCGTGCGAATTGCGCGAGAGCACGGCGAGACGGTCGCCTTTTTTGACGCCGAGACCGAGCAGGCCGCGGCCGAGCCGGTTGCAGATCGTGTCCATCTCGGCAAAGCTCCAGCTCATATTGCCGCAGCTCACCGCGAGCTTGTTCGGCTCGCGGCCTGCCGACCGGCGTAGGAGATCGCCGATGGAATGCTCGCGGGCTTTCGCGATGGTGGCTGCGGTATCGCTGGTCATTTCCGTCCCCTAATTTGCGATCGCGCAGAGGCCGGCCCGAACATTCGTCAGGCGGGTTGCATGCGCACGCTTCCCATGTTTGCGCAAACCGTAGTTGGCGCAATCGCCCGCGTCAATTCAGCCGATGAGCGCGGCGCCGTTACGCAAGAATTGGCACTTCAGAGAGGCAATCTGGGCTGGTGCACCAATTATAAATATCAGAGGAAATGCCATGTGCCGGATTATGCGTGCCGCTTTCGCGGCCGGACTCGCCGTGCTCGCGACCAGCTCGTCTTCTGCCCAGCAGGCACCGCTCAAGATCGGCGTGCTCTCCGACTTCTCCTCCGTCTATTCCGACATCGGCGGCATGGGGAACGTCGAGGCCACCAAAATGGCGATCGAGGATTTTGGCGGACAGATGTTCGGCAAGTCGATCGACCTGGTCTCGGCCGACGTGCTCAACAAGCCCGACGTTGCCTCCAG
Organism: Bradyrhizobium sp. 137; assembly: GCF_023074095.1. Taxonomy (NCBI): domain Bacteria; kingdom Pseudomonadati; phylum Pseudomonadota; class Alphaproteobacteria; order Hyphomicrobiales; family Nitrobacteraceae; genus Bradyrhizobium; species Bradyrhizobium sp. 137. Next base: position 143,295 of record NZ_JADPKU010000067.1, on the reverse strand, counting down.
CATCGCCCGCAAATGGTGGGAGACCGAGGCCATCGACATGATCATCGACCTGCCGACTTCGGCCACTGCGCTCGCAGTGATGGAGCTGTCGAAGCAGTACGAAAAGATCATGATCGTAACCGATGCGGCCAGCTCCGACATCACCGGGAAATCCTGCTCGCCTTACACCGCGCACTGGACTTACGACACCTATTCCAACGCCCATACCGTCGGCAGCGCCATCGTCAAGAACGGCGGCGACAGCTGGTTCTTTCTCACCGCGGACTACGTGTTCGGCCATTCCATCGAGCGCGACACCGGCGACGTGGTGAGGGCGGCTGGCGGCAAGGTGCTCGGCAGCGTCAAGCATCCGCTCAACACCGCGGACTTTTCGTCATTCCTGCTCCAGGCCCAGGGCTCCAAGGCCAAGATCATCGGCCTCGCCAATGGCGGCGGCGACACCATCAACGCGATCAAGCAGGCCGGCGAGTTCGGCATCGTCGCCGGCGGCCAGAACCTGGCTGCGATCGTGATGTTCATCTCCGACGTGCACAGCCTTGGCCTCAAACTCGCGCAGGGGCTGATCGTCACCGAGGCCTATTACTGGGATCTCAACGAGAGGACCCGCGCCTTCGGCAAGCGCTTCCTGGAGCGCGTCAAGCGCATGCCGACGATGAACCAGGCCGCGACCTACAGCGCCACGCTGCATTACCTCAAGGCCGTGCAGGCCGCGGGCACGAAGGACACCAAGACGGTCATGGCCAAGATGCGCGAGCTGCCGGTGCGCGACGCCTTCACCGACAACGGCGTCCTGCGAGAGGACGGCCGCATGGTGCACAGCATGTACCTGTTCCAGGTGAAGAAGCCGGAGGAATCGAAGGGGCCATGGGACTACTACAAATTGCTCGCCGAGGTGCCCGCCGACCAGGCGTTTCGGCCGTTGAAGGACGGTGGCTGTCCGCTGGTGAAGTGAGGCTCGCGGCAAGCATAGAACCCGTCAGTCGGCCTCAGTTGGTTCGCAGTGACGCTGAGGTCGGCCGCAGCGGTGCCGTCGCGGATCCCACCGGAGTCAGGTCAGCTCGTCGCCCCGCGCCAGCATGTCGTTCAGCATCGCCTCGGCCTTGTGCTGGAGCGGCCGCGCGCCGCTCTCGGAGGCGATCGCGATGCTGGCGCGCAGCGCGGCGAGGACGGCGGCCTTGCCTTCGGCGCTGGACGCCGGCGTCACCACGGCTTCGCCGAGCAGGGCCTCGGCCTCGAGGCCCGAAAACCCCTGCTGGCGCGCCGTGTTGCGCGCCTCGCGCAGCATGTTCTGCGCAGTCCCGGCGTCGCCGAGGCGCCAAGTCGCCAGCGCCAGGTAGATCGAGCTGCGCAGCACCGCCGAAGTATAGCCGACCGCCTTCGCCTCCTCGCGCGCCTCGGTCAACATGCCCCGCGCCCGGTCGAACAGGCCCTGGTCCAGATAGGCCATGCCGAGATGGCAGGCGAGCACCGGCACGAACAGCCGGATGCCGTGCTTCTGCGCGAGGACAAACCCGTCCTCGAGGATGGAAGCGGCGGCTGCCGGATCATTCTGCCCCAGCTTCAGCCAGCCGCCGCTATAGGCGGCCGCGACGCGGTCGTAGGGCCGACCCGTCTCCCCGGCTATCGCAGCGGCCTCGCGCTGGAGCTGCTCGGCGGCATCGAGCTCGCCCATCACGGTGTGGGTGATGCTGTTCATCATGCAGCAAAGGAGGAGCAAAGATCGTGGGGTCGTGCCGATCGGAGCACTCGCTGTTGGACCCGCGAGATGGACGCGGGCCGTGGCCAGCATCTTCTCGGCGTGATGGTAGCGACCGGAAAGAAAATAGGCCTGCCCAAGACCATATTGGGCGAGATTGCGCCAGCCGGGGTTGCCCGAGCTCTCCGCCAGATCCACCACGTCTTCCCCGATCGCGACAGCTTCGACCGGCGCTCCATAGAAGTTCTGTGCGCCCGCCCTCATGGTCATGGCCGCGACCTTGCGCTCAATATCGTTGATTGCATCGGCTCGCCGTTCGGCCTCCCTTCCCAGATCCAGGGCTTCCGCGACGCGCCCAGATCCGGCAAAGGCCAGACGTGCTTCCATTCGGATGTCAATGGCGTTCACCTCGCGCGCGTGCGTCACTGGGGTCTTGTCGAGAGATCCCATCGCAATCTCGAAATAGTCGACCGCGCCGGCATAGGCCGAGCGAACCAAACATTTTCGAGCAGCGCTCCTGCCATGGTCGAACGCCTTCTGCCAGTCCTTTGCTCGCGTCGCGTGATAGCAGAGCGTATCCGGATCGTCGGCCCATGCCTCGTCGCCTTCGAGGGCGGCAAGTATGCTGGCATGGATGCTTTCGCGCACCTTCTCGACCATGGAATCGTAGGTCACCTGCCTGACCATCTCGTGCCGAAATTCGAGCGAGTCCTCCAACTCACTGTCGATCTTGACCAGCAGTTCGGCCCGGTCGAGTGCGGCGAGGCAATCCTGCAGAACCTTTTCCGGCAGGGCCGCTACTTTCCGCAACATGGCTTGGTTGGCCCGGCGTCCGAGCGCCGCGGCGATCTGAAGAAGTGACCTTTCCTGCCGCGACACGCGATCGAGCCGTGCCGCGATCACACCTTGAATGCTGCTGGGGATGCCGAGCTCGTCCACAGGACGCGCAACGGAAAGATCACCCCACTGGCCAAGAAGCAGGCCGCTGTCCTTCAGACTTCGGCAGACCTCCTCGATGAACAGCGGAACGTTGGCCGTGTGAGAGATGATTCGATTCTTCAGATCTGTATTCGAGGTAGCGGGGCCAAGCATCTCCGCGAGCATGGCAAGACCCGAATCGTCGTCGAGAGGCCGCATCGCCACGATCTCCGCCTGACAATTTGCGATCCACACCGGCATTCCGTTGGGCCGCGTCGTCAGCAGCACAAGCAAATCGGGGCTTTGCAGCCCGGAGAGGGTGGCCACAATCGTGTCGCTGGCCCGATCGATCCAATGCAGGTCTTCGATCAGAAGGACAGTGCGTTGGCGACGGGCGACGCTCGCGACGATCGCGCAGCTCGCGTCTGAAATCGCGCGGCCGCGGGCGTGAGGCTCCAATTCGTCCCATTGCGGATCGGAAATCGGCAAGTCCAGGACGGCGTCGATGGCGCGCTGCTGCACCACCGGCAACGCGTTTCTGGGATCATCCGTCCTGGTCTGATCCCTCGCAGCTGCATCAAAGACCGAGAGCAACAGGCGCTTGAGGGCGCTGTACGGAGCGCCCTGGAGATTCGGGCTGCACTCGGCATCGATCAGCCGCCAGCCGCTGGCTCGAAGGTCCTGGGCGAACTCATGTGCGAGCCGCGACTTACCAATGCCGGCATCCCCCATCAGCAGAACCGTTTGCCGGCCGGCCGCAATCCTTTCCGTCGCGCGCCATAGCAATGCCCGCTCCGTCGTGCGATCGACGAAACGGGAAACGCTGCGCGCACGTCGGACCCGCCAGCTCGACAGATCGCTTGCGCCCATGATCCGGTACACGGGCATGGGCTCGCCAAAACCACGGAGCGCTTTTCGGCCGAGGAATTCAAAGCGCACATGTCCGTCCGCGAGCTCCTGGCAGGCTTGCGAGACATAGATCTGGTTCGCCTCGGCCGCTGCTTCCAGCCGGGCTGCCAGATGCTGGGCGGCTCCGCCGATCTCATAGACTTTGGAAAATTCGCTGGCGACCATGTAGGCCACCACATGGCCTGAGTGGAGGCCAACTCGGACCTGAAGCCCGGGATCTCCCAGGCTGCCGACACGCCGGACAAGTTCGATGGCTGCGTGGCAGGCCAGCGGGGCATGGTTGTCGTCGGCGATCGGAGCGCCGAATACCGCGGCCAACCCATCGCCCAACTCTTTACTGACGATGCCGCCAAACTGGCGCACCGCGCCTCTCATCGCCGCAAGAGCCGGTTCGAGACGCGACACCGCCGCCTCCGGCTCGAGCTCGGCAACAAGTCCCGTGGAATCGACGACGTCAGCGCGCAGAATGGTCACAAAGCGTCGCTCGCTGTCGGGATCAACGCGCTCGCGCACCGCCGCTCCGCATTTGGAGCACCAGCTATCGCCGGGATCAATCGTCGACTGACACGCGAAGCAATGCATTTCAGCGCCTTCAACGAACTGCCTCGGCAGTCCCGCTCCAACGCCTGCGAGGCGTTTGGCGGACATTACCCATAGAGGAATGCATGGCAATCGGGCTTGCGGGATACGCGATGTTACCGGATCGCCGCTCTCTGGACGAAGTACAGTCGTGGGTGGTAGCGTGCCTGCACACAACGAATGTGTGATCGGCGGCAGCGTGACGCGTATTTCGGCCGCCAGCACCACGTTTTGACAACGGACATATCGGGGAAAGAGGCGATGGCCGGACTGGTATATAGCGGCAAGGCATTTCGAGACTTGATGAACAGAAATTACTATCCCCTGGCGAACATGAAAAAGAGCGTCGCGAAGCTCAAGGAATCGGACGACATCGATCTGCCGACGCTGGAATATGGCCAGTACCACCTGATCCTGAACCCGCCATCCAAGTGGCCGCAGGGAAGCGCCAAGTACTGGCACAAGGAGAAGGGCCGGGCCCGCGTCGACCTCAGCACCCAGCCGAACACGGCTCCGCTGTCCAAGGACGAGCCCGGTGTCATCCCTCTGACGCGATGCGATCTGCTCGATGCCTGCGTCCGGAAGTGCTTCAATTCCGAACCGCCGATCCCGATGAAGACGAACATCATCACGCACAAGGCGAGCGATGCCTATGCGCACCGCCACGAGATCCGGCTGGAGTGGGAGTACAGGAACGGCGAGGACAAGGCGCCGACGCTGCTCTATCTGACGATGGTCTGTCCGCATCGATCGTGATCTTCAGAAGCATTCTTCTTGGTTCAAGAACCCATTGCCGCCCGCGACAGGCGCGCGGGCGTCTTGTTGCGACTGATGCCACTCGCCAAGGCGTGCCGTCCGTCGCTCTACCCCTTCGAGCGCACCCCATGACAACCTCGTTGTCAGCATCGTGTAGCCGAGAGCTGAGGCCACGGCCGCAACGCGTCGCGCCTGTCCTAGCCGCCGTCATGGGCCTGTCGCACGAAGATGCTCGGTTACGCCTCACTGTTCGCGCGAATCGCTTCCTTAGAAGTCGTCGTGCGCCGTGACAGGAGCGGCCGATGCCCGTTGGACTGTTGGAGGTTGAAGGTACGATTGATGTCGGCCAGTTCTGGCCGGAGGGGCGGTCGGACGCCGACACCACCAAGGTCGTGGTGGCCATCGCGCCGGACGCGATCCGCTTCCGCAAGAACGACTCGTCGCCATTCCAGCCGACCCACGCCTTCGAGGGCGCCAAGGTCAAGGGCCGGACCGCAACGGCACCGATCAAGAACGGCAAGCTCACCGTCCGCCTCCAGGGCATCGACGCACCGGAGCAGCACTACCAGCCCTCGCCACTCTCGACGGCCGAGAAGAAGGGTCTGACGCAGGCCAAGCGGCAGGCCTATCACGAGGTCACGCATTCCTATCGACAATTCCTCGGCGCCACCGCGAGCAAGGTGCTGCACGATTTCCTCAGCCGTCCCGGCGAAGTCACCCTTCCCTGCCGCGTGTTCACCCATGTCGATGCGCCGAACGAGGTGTTCGACACCTATGGGCGGCTGGTCGGCGACATCGAGGTGACGGTTGGTGGCGAGACAATCGACATCAATCACTGGCTGGTCGAGCAGGGCTTTGCCTATCCGACGTTCTACTCCTCGATGAACGAGGACGAGATCAAGGCCTTCCTCGCGCTCGCCAAGACGGCGCGCGCGAACAAGCTGCCGGTCTGGAAACATCTCGCCAAGACGATTGGCCCCTTCGACTTCGGCCTGCGCGAGCCCAGGGCCGGCGAGACCGCCGTGCTCGCGACCGACAAGGGCCCGGTGATCCTGCCAAAGCTCTACCGCCGCTACACCAACTGGTCGGCGCGCAAGAAGGCCAAGATCACGAGCCAGACCTTCCAGAAGTTTTTGGGCGAAGGCTCCGGCGGCAAGCCCGACACCTGTTACGAGATCGATGACTTCCTGGCGAACGGCGTGCACTCGGCGACGCCGCGCAATTTTGCGGAGTTCGTCGAGAGCGGGAAGACGATCAAGTTTCAGCCAGAGGGGCTGGTGTTTGGGGAGGCACCGTCGACGCTGGTGGGCGCGGACGGGAAGGTGGTTAGGGAGTTTTGAGGCGCAGGATTTAGCAAACAAACATTTACCAAACAAAAATGGCCCGCTTCATGCGGGCCATTTTCATATCAGATCCGGTCAATCCGAATTTGGTTGCGGGGATAGGATTTGAACCTATGACCTTCAGGTTATGAGCCTGACGAGCTACCGGGCTGCTCCACCCCGCGTTAAACACTTGCTTTGCCTTCGCCAAAGGCCGGGGACGGTCGGTTAAGGCCGGCGCTGTTCGCGTGGCTTGCTTCGTCCGTCCCAAAGGCTTCCTTGGAAGGCGACCCGGGGCAAAGCCCGTCGGGTGCGGGGCGTATGTAACAAGGCGGGCTGCCTTTGGAAAGGGCTGCGGGAACGTTTTTTTCGACTTTGTGACAGGCGGATGGACCGGTTTTGGGGCCGTTTGGGCATGCACTTGCCAGGAGTTCCGCAAAGAGCCAGCTTGGCCGTAACAAAATCAGGGCGCAACGCCATTTAGGGGATGCTGCCATGGACCGTGCCTTGGACCACACCTTGGACAATCCCTGACAAACACCCCGCTCAGGCGCTGGAGGATGCCTTTCGCGCCCTGGTCGCGCGGTTGCGGCCGAGCCGGCTCGCGGCGGCCGCGGGACGCAATCTGACGCCTGTTGCTTTGTCCGGGACGAGATCGGAGTAAAGCTCTCGCGCGCCAATAGCGCAGCGTAGCTCAATTCAATAAGAACCCGCCGTCCACCGTCACCACACTGCCCGTCATGTAGCGCGAGGCGTTCGATGCCAGCAACAGGATCGCGCCGTCGAGATCGGACTCGGCGCCGACGCGGCGCTGCGGGATGCGCTTGGCGAGGCGCTCGCCTGCGGGCGTCGACCAGAAGGCGTGGTTCATCTCGGTATCGATATAGCCGGGCGCGAGCGCGTTAATGCGGATGTTCTGGCCCGCAAGCTCCAGCGCCATCGCTTTGGTCGCCTGGAGAATGCCGGCCTTGGAGATCGCGTAAGGAGAGACCGCCTTCAGCACGCCGGTGCCGAGCACGGAGGCGATGTTGACGATGTTGCCCGGCTGCTTGCGCGCGATCATGCGCCGCGCCACTTCCGTCGCGAGGAAATAGGCGCCCTTCAGGTTGGCACCGATCACGGCGTCCCAATCAGCCTCGGTCTGCTCGGTCGCGAGCTTCTCGATGGCGATGCCGGCATTGTTGATCAGCACGGTGACCGGCCCGAGCGCGGCTTCCGCCGCATCGACGGCCCTGGCGATCGACGCGGTGTCGGTGACGTCGAGCGCGACAGCGGCGGCGCGACCACCCGTGCCGCGGATCTCTTCTTCCAGGCTCTTCAGCTTGTCGGTCTGCCGCGCCGCGAGCGCGACGGATGCACCATGGGCCGCCAGCACTCGGGCAAATTGCCGTCCCAGCCCCTGGCTCGCGCCGGTCACGAGGATGGTTTCTTCACTGACGTCGAATAGGTCTGCCATGACGATTTCCTTGGCGTAATCCCTGAGCTTTTGAAGCCATCAATACAGACGATTTTAGCGATCTGAAACCGGAATGATCGGCTCGGCGTTCATTCGTTCCAACACAGCAACGTTCCCCGAGGTAAGCTCGCAGGCATGAACAGTTTCGATCTCGCTGTCTATTCGGCACTCGCCATCGCGGTCGGCCTCGGTTTCAGGACCGGGCTGCTGCGCAGCGCTATGACCATCCTCGCCTATCTGCTCGCCGCGCCGATGGCGGTGGCGCTGATGCCGCTGATCGCGCCGCAGATCGCAGCCAACGCGAATTCACCGCTGCTCCAGAACTGGATCTGGTTCTTCGCCATCTTTGTGGTGATCGGCATGCTGCTCGGGCATATCGGCCGCACCGCCCTGAACGACACCATCGGCGAGGCCGGCATCGGCGACCGGCTCGGCGGCGCCGCGCTCGGCACCATCAGGGTCGGCCTCGTCGCCACCACGCTGGTAGCGGTGTTCGACCAGATCGTGCCGGCCAACCGCCAGCCGCCTTTTCTCGCCGGCTCGCATCTGCGCCCGCTGTTCTCGACGGTAGGACAGATGGGATTCAAGTCGCTGCCGCCGGAGGCGGCTGCCGCGATCGACCGCCTCAAGCAGGAGCGGCGCATCTGAGGCGCGATCAGATCGTGCTTTGTTGTTTGGGCATGATCTCTTCGGAGGACCGCGATACATTCTTCCAGACCATGCCTGCGCATTTGCATCGCCGCAGCGCGCGCCATGCATTTTGAAGCGGGCCCGTCCCTTATCAGCAGCGTCGAGGTTGGATAAAGTAGCCGCCGTCCAAAACCTGCCTGACATTACGGGAGTGAAACAGTGGATCTTGGGATCAAAGGTCGCCGCGCCATCGTCTGCGCATCCAGCAAGGGCCTCGGGCGCGCCTGCGCCATCTCGCTGGCCGAGGCCGGGGTTCATGTCACGCTGACCGCGCGCGGCGCCGAGGCCTTGAAGAAGACGGCCGACGACATCCGCAAAGCCTATTCCGGCGTGACCGTCACCGAGATCGTCGGCGACATCACGACGCCGGCAGGCCGCGAGGCCGTGCTGAAGGCCTGCCCCGAGCCTGATATCCTGATCAACAATGCCGGCGGCCCGCCGCCCGGCGATTTCCGCAACTGGACCCGGGACGATTGGATCAAGGCAATCGACGCCAACATGCTCACCCCGATCGAGCTGATCAAGGCGACGGTGGACGGCATGATGGCGCGCAAGTTCGGCCGCATCGTCAACATCACCTCGGCCGCCGTGAAGGCGCCGATCGACATCCTCGGCCTTTCCAACGGCGCGCGCGCCGGCCTCACCGGCTTCATCGCCGGCCTGTCGCGCAAGACCGTGATCAACAACGTCACCATCAATGGCCTGTTGCCTGGCCCGTTCGAGACCGACCGCCTGACCGGCACCGCCAAGGCCGAGGCCGACAAGCGCGGCGTCACGCCGGAGCAGATCCTGGCCGAGCGCGCCAAGCAGAACCCCGCCGGCCGCTTCGGCCAGCCCGACGAGTTCGGCTATGCCTGCGCCTTCCTTTGCGGCGCCAAGGCCGGCTTCATCACCGGGCAGAACATTTTGCTGGATGGCGGCGCGTTCCCGGGGACGCTGTAGTCGCGCATCTCGCTCTCCCCGTTCTTACGGGGAGAGCATTCTCCGTCTCACCGCTGCTTGGTCGGTTCGTCCTCGTCCTGCTGACTTGGAGCCGAGGAATCAGCGGTGGTGCGCTCATCGGTCCAGTCGATGCCGAATGCGTCGAGACCGTCGGCGAGCAGATCGCCCAGCATGGGCTCGCCGAGCAGATAGTGCACCGTTTCGCGGCGCGGACTGCGATATTCACTCCGCGCCTCCACTGCGCGGGTGCGCAAATCGTCCCAATCATCGATCGTGCCGTCGCCGCGGCCGAGCCACGTCAGCGCGACGAGATCGAGCTGCTCGTCCTCGTTCAGGGCAATCATGAAGCTCCCGAGCTCTTGGACGACAGGATCGGAGCCGTCGTCCTCGAGAACGTCGAGCGCATCGTCATCGCTCGGGTTCGAGCCGGAATCCGGATCGGAATCGCCCTCCTTGACGTCCAATTCGCGCGCCTTCTCGATGATAAAAGCGACTTTTTCAGCGGATATTGCAAGCTCTGGCATGGCTCCTCCTCCGGTTCCCGCGATAACGCCGCATCGCGTCAGATGATCCATTGCGCTCCATGGCGGAAGGCCGCATGTTTCGGCACCAAAACAAGAACATGGGAAGGCGCCGATGCAGTGGAAGGTGGGCAGGGTCAAAATCACGAAGGTGGTGGAATTGGAGACGGTCGGCTCCACCCGCTTCATCCTGCCGCTCGCAGGGAACGCAGAGATCCAGAAGTTGCCGTGGTTGATCCCGCATTTTGCCACCGAAGAAGGCCGGCTGAAGATGTCGATCCATTCGCTGGTGGTGGAGACGCCGACGCGCCGGATCGTGGTCGACACCGGGCTCGGCAACGACAAGCAGGGCCGCAACGTCCCAACCTGGAATCATCGCAGCACACCATTTCTGGAGACGATGACGGCGGCAGGCTTCGCGCCTGACAGCATCGACACGGTGCTGTGCACGCATCTTCACGTCGATCATGTCGGCTGGAATACGAAGCTGGTCGACGGCAAATGGCTGCCCACCTTTGCGAATGCGCGCTACGTGTTCGGCAAGACCGAATACGAGCACTGGCGCGACCACTCCGCCGAACCGGACAAGGCAGCGGTGTTCAATGATTCCGTGCAGCCGATCGTCGATGCCGGCAGGGCCGATCTGATCGCGAGCGACCGCCAGCTCTACGACGAGATCAGCATGATCCCGACGCCAGGCCACAGCCCCGGCCATATGAGCATCCTGATCCAGTCCGACGGCGAGCAGGGCCTGCTCACTGGCGACGTCGCCCACCACCCCTGCCAGATGGCGCATCTCGACTGGTCCTCGACCGCGGATTCCAACCAGGCGCAATCGGCCGAAACGCGGCGCGACTTGTTCGGCCGCTTTGCCGACACGCCGACGCTGGTGATCGGCGGGCATTTCTCGGCCGGGCATATCAAGCGGGATGGCGACGCGTTCAGGTTTGTGGCGCTGGGGTGACGGTACTCCTCATGGTGAGGAGCGCGTCTTCGCGCCTCTCGAACGATGAAGGCCCCGCCCGCGGCCATCCTTCGAGATGCCCGCCTTCGGCGGGCCCTCAGGATGAGGGGGTGTAATGCGGAAACGCCCGGCAGTGAGCGGTTGAATTTCCCGCCGCCCTGTTCCATGAAGCTGTTCAACCGATCGGTCTATTCCCAGGGAGAAACGAGAATGAAGCTTGTTCGTTATGGCGAGAAGGGTGCGGAAAAGCCCGGCCTGATCGATAAATCCGGCCAGTTGCGCGACCTGTCGGCGCATGTGAAGGACCTGACCGGTGAGGCCTATTCGCCGGAATCTCTGAAAAAACTGGCGAGCCTCGACCCCGCCTCGCTGCCCGCGGTGTCCGGCAAGCCCCGCTTCGGCGCACCGGTCACCGGCATCTCGAAATTCGTCGCCATCGGCCTCAATTACAGCGACCACGCCAAGGAGACGGGCGCTGCGATCCCGACCGAGCCGATCATCTTCATGAAGGCCAACACCTCGCTCTCTGGCCCGAACGATCCGGTCGAGAAGCCGCGCGGCTCGACCAAGCTCGACTGGGAAGTCGAGATCGCCGCGATCATCGGCACCCGCGCCAAATATGTCTCGGAAGCCGACGCGCTGAACTACGTCGCCGGCTATTGCGTCTGCAACGACGTCTCCGAACGCAACTTCCAGACCGAGCGCCTGGGCCAATGGACCAAGGGCAAGTCGCACGACACGTTCGGTCCGCTCGGCCCATGGCTCGCCACCAAGGACGAGATCAAGGACGTGCAGGACCTCTCGATGTGGCTCGACGTCAACGGCCAGCGCCGCCAGACCGGCTCGACCAAGACCATGATCTTCTCCATGGCCAAGTGCGTCTCCTATGTGTCGCAGTTCATGACGCTGTTGCCCGGCGACATCATCACCACGGGCACCCCGCCCGGCGTCGGCCTCGGCATGAAGCCGCCGACCTTCCTCAATGTCGGCGACGTCGTCACGCTCGGCATCGAAGGTCTCGGCGAGCAGCGCCAGGAGATCATCGCGGCGTAGGCTCTCCGCCCTCATCCTTAGGAACGCGCAATGCGCGTCTCGAAGGATGCGCCAATAACACGGTCACCCGACGCATTGGCCGGGTGACGAGAGAACGCCTCCCATTCCATCCTTCGAGACGCGCGCCGAAGAGGCGCACTCCTCAGGATGAGGCCTGTGTGTTTGGATAGAGGTTATTCAGATGAAACTCACCTTCTCCCCCGCCTCGCCCTTCGCCCGCAAGGTGCGCATCGCTGCGATCGAGCTCGGGCTGATCGACAAGATCGAGCTCGTGCCCGCAACCGTCGCGCCGGGCACGGCCAACGAGGACTATTCGCGCATCACGCCGCTGAAGAAGCTGCCGGTGCTGATCACCAATGACGGCGACGTGATTTTGGACTCCTACGTCATCGTCGAATATCTCAACGAGATCGCCGGCGGCAGCCTGATCCCGGACTACGGTCCGCGGCGCTGGAAGACCAAGACCAACCACTCGCTGCTCAACGGCATGCTCGATTCCATGCTGCTGTGCCGCTACGAGAAGATGGTGCGGCCGCAGGGCCTGCAATGGCAGGCATGGTCGGACGACCACTGGAACAGGGCCTGGACGGGCATGGCACGCTTCGAGAATATGCCAGAGGTGCTGAACGGCCCGTTCGACATCTCGCAGATCGGCCTCGTTTGCGTGCTCGGCTATGCCGACTTCCGCTTCGCCGATTGCGGCTGGCGCAAGGCCTATCCCAAGCTCGACGCCTTCCATCAGAGAATGCTGGAGCGGCCTTCCGTGAAAATCTCGGTGCCGCCTCCGGCATAATTCGCAGGAACTCTCATGAGCCTCAAATACTCCGTCGGCGATCTCACCATCCATCGCGTCATCGAGCAGGAAGTCCCGTTCTTCCCGGCGCTGAAGTTCATTCCCGGGCTGACGGCGGAGGTGCTGGCCGAGAACCGCGCATGGATGCGGCAGGCCAAGGCACTGGACGAGCAGGACACGCTGATCCTGTGCTTCCAGTCCTACGTGGTGAAGACGCCGCATCACACCATCCTGATCGACAGTTGCATCGGCAACGACAAGCCGCGGCCGCAGCGGCCGAAATGGCACATGAAGACCGACGACACGTATCTGCACGGGCTCAATGCTGCCGGCGTGTCGGTGGACGACATCGACTTCGTGATGTGCACGCATCTGCATGCGGATCATGTCGGCTGGAACACCCGGCTCGAGAACGGCCGCTGGGTACCGACCTTCCCCAAGGCGCGCTACGTCTTCGCCAAGCGTGAGTTCGACTACTGGACCGAGCAGAATGCGAAGGCGGAGGTCCCGCCCTTTGCCGACAGCGTGCTGCCGGTGGTGGAGGCGGGGCGCCACGAACTCGTCGGCAGTGACCATGAGATCGGCGATCACATCCGCATCCTGCCGACGCCGGGCCACACGCCGGGCCATGTCGCCTTCACTGTCGGACGCGGCAAGGACGATGCGGTGTTCTCCGGCGATCTCATCCACTCGCCATTGCAGGCGCTCTATCCCGAGCTGTCGATGAAGTTCGACGTCGATCAGGCGACAGCGGCGAAAACGCGCCGCGGCTTCCTGGAGCGCTATTGCGACACCGACACGCTGTGCTGCACGGCGCATTTCCCCTCGCCGTCGGTGGGCAAGATCAAGCGCAAGGGCAGCGGCTTCGTCTGCGCGGCGGCCTAGCGGAACGACCTCTCTTCACATGCCCGGGCTTGTGCCTGGCATCTAGGTTCTTACAATCAACGGCAACGAAGAACGTAGATGGCCGGGACAAGCCGGGCCATGACGAGGAAGCGCCTATGGCCGATCTCCCCGACGTCCCGCTCCCCGCCGGCATCCGCGCACGCTATGTCGATGGCATCAACGGCTTGCGCATGCATGTGCTGGAAGCCGGGTTCGAAACCAAGGGCCGGCCGTGCATTCTCTTGCTGCACGGCTTTCCCGAGCTGGCCTTCTCCTGGCGCAAGGTGATGCCGGTGCTAGCTGCGGCGGGCTATCACGTGATCGCGCCGGACCAGCGCGGCTATGGGCGCACGATGGGATGGCGCGCCGAGTACGACGGCGATCTCGCGCCCTTCTCGCTCTTCAACCTGGTGCGTGATGCGCTCGCCCTGGTGGCGGCTTTCGGCTACCGACAGGTCGATGTGGTCGGGCACGATTTCGGCAGCGCGGTCGCGGCCTGGTGCGCCCTGATCCGGCCCGACGTGTTTCGCTCGGTGACGATGATGAGCGCGCCGTTCGGTGGACCGCCGCCGCTGCCTTTCAACACAGTCGACACGCCGGCAAAGCCTGCGGCCGAAGACGCCGTTCATCGCGAGCTCGCCGCGCTGCCGCGTCCGCGAAAACACTATCAATGGTACTATTCGACACGCGCAGCCAACGCCGACATGCACTGCGCGCCGCAGGGCGTGCACGATTTCCTGCGCGCCTACTATCATCACAAGAGCGCGGACTGGTCCGACAACAAGCCCTATCCGCTGGCATCATGGTCGGCGAATGAACTGGCGAAGCTGCCGACCTATTACGTGATGGACCTGAACGAGACGATGGCTGAGACGGTGGCCAAGGAGATGCCGTCGCCGAGCGCGATCGCCGCCAATCAATGGCTACCGGACCGCGAGCTCGCCTACTACAGCGCCGAATATGGCCGCACCGGATTCCAGGGCGGGCTGCAATGGTATCGCTGCGGCACCTCGGGCGCTTTCAATCGCGAACTGCAATTGTTCTCTGGCCGCGGCATCGACGTGCCCTCCTGTTTCATCTCGGGCAAGCAGGATTGGGGCACCTATCAACGCCCCGGCGCGTTCGAGGCGATGCAGGCGCGCGCGTGCACGAAGATGCTCGGCTGCCATCTCGTCGATGGCGCCGGTCATTGGGTGCAGCAGGAGCAGCCGGCCGAAGTCAGCCGGCTGTTGCTGGACTTCCTCGCCAAGGCCCGCACCGGCTGATTTGACCGGGGAACCGCGCCGACCTATAGTTTAGAATAATTCTAAACTAATGGCAGGACCGTCGTGAAGAACTTTGCCGACCTGACCGAGCGCGAGGTGCTTGCGGTCGCGATTTCCTCCGAGGAGGAGGACAGCCGCATCTACATGACCTTCGCCGAGGACTTGCGCGAGCGCTACCCGGACACGGCCAAGATCTTCGAGGAGATGGCCGAGGAGGAACGCGGCCACCGGCATCGCCTGCTCCAGCTCTATGAGGAGCGTTTTGGTACGCATCTGCCGCCGATCCGCCGCGAGGACGTGAAGGGCTTCCTGCGCCGCCGCCCGATATGGCTGACCAAGAACCTGCCGCTCGACACGATCCGGAAGGAAGTCGAAACCATGGAGCTCGAAGCCGAGCGCTTCTACGCGCGGGCTGCCGAGCAGGCTGAGGATGTCGGTGTGCGCCGCCTGCTCGGCGATCTCGCCGAGGAAGAGAGGCATCACGAGAACCGGGCCGTCGCGCTCACCGACGAGATCCTCAAGCCCGACGTGCGCGCCGAGGAAGATCGCACGCGGCGGCGGATGTTTGTGCTGCAATATGTGCAGCCGGGCCTCGCGGGCCTGATGGACGGATCGGTCTCGACGCTCGCGCCGCTGTTTGCGGCCGCCTTTGCCACGCATCAGAACTGGCAGACATTTCTGGTCGGCCTTGCCGCGTCGATCGGCGCCGGCATCAGCATGGGCTTTGCGGAAGCTCTCTCCGACGACGGCTCGCTCACGGGTCGCGGCTCGCCCTGGCTGCGCGGCCTCACGTGCGGCGCAATGACGACGCTCGGCGGGCTCGGCCACACCGCGCCCTATCTCGTGCCCGACAGCTGGGCCAACGCATTCTGGGTCGCGACCGCCATCGCCTGCGTCGTCGTGTTCTTCGAATTGTGGGCGATCGCCTTCATCCGCTCGCGCTACATGGACACGCCGTTTCTCCAGGCCGTGTTCCAGATCGTGCTCGGCGGCGCCATCGTGCTGGCGGTGGGGATCGTGATCGGGGCGGCGTAGTAGCCTCACCCCCGGTGTCATCGCCCGCCTTGGCCGGCTGGAGAGAGCTTGGCGACGCCCGAGACGGCGCTACTCCCGCACTCTCTGCTCCAACCGCGCCATCGCGATGCCGTCCCGCGCCAGCTGATCGGCGCGCTCGTTCTCCGGATGCCCGGCATGGCCCTTGACCCAATGCCAGCGGACCTCGTGCTGCTTCAGCGCGGCATCGAGACGCTGCCATAGCTCGACATTCTTCACCGGTTTCTTGTCGGCGGTGCGCCAGCCGTTGCGCTTCCACCCGAAGATCCACCCCGTGATGCCCTGACGGACATATTGGCTGTCGGTGTAGAGATCGACCGTGCACGGCCTCTTCAGTGCTTCGAGCGCTGAGATCGCCGCCATCAACTCCATCTGGTTGTTGGTGGTGTGACGCTCGCCGCCGTTCAGCTCCTTCTCCTTGTCGCCGAACTTCAGGATTGCGCCCCAGCCGCCCGGACCGGGATTTCCCGAGCAGGCGCCGTCGGTATAGATCGTGACGTTAGGGAGCTCGCTCACGCCACCAGTCCTGACGGCATCAGCCCATAGTCGCGCACGCTCGTCACGCTCTGGTGGAAGCGCAGCTTGCGGACATATTCCAGCGGATCCTTTGGCCGCACCAGCGCGCCCGGCGGCACGTTGAGCCAGTCGACCAACCGCGTCAGCAGGAAACGGATCGCAGCGCCGCGCGCGAGCAGCGGCAGCGCCGCCTCTTCGGCTTCGGAGAGCTTTCGCACCCGGCCATAGGCATTGAGGAAGGCGCGCGCCTTGGTGACGTTGAAGGAATGATCCGGCTCGAAACACCAGGCGTTGAGGCAGATCGCGACGTCATAGGCCAGCATGTCGTTGCAGGCGAAGGTGAAGTCGATCATCCCCGAGAGCCGGTCGCCGAGAAAGAAGACGTTATCGTTAAAGAGGTCGGCGTGGATCACACCGTCCGGCAGATTGGTGGGCCAGACCCCGCTCGAGAGATGATCGAGCTCGGCGGCGAGCAAGGCGCGCAGCCCCGGCTGCACCTCGTCGGCGCGGCTTGCGCCCGCATCGAACAGCGGCCGCCAGCCCGCGACCGAGAGCGCATTGGCGCGCTTGATCGCAAAGTTGGCGCCAGCCAGGTGCATTTTCGCCAGCGCCTCGCCGACGCCGGCGCAATGGGCCACATTCGGCTTGCGCGGCCACATGCCCTCGAGAAAGGTGATGATCGCGGCCGGCCGGCCCGCCAGCTCGCGCAGCGCCTCGCCGTCCCTCGCCTTCACCGGCAACGGGCAGTTGATGCCATGCTCGGCGAGATGCGTCATCAGCGCGAGGAAGAACGGCAGGTCGTTCTTCGCCACGCGCTTCTCATAGAGCGTGAGGATGAACGAGGCCTGCTTGTTTCCCTGGCTCGTGTGCAGCAGGAAGTTGGAGTTTTCGACGCCCTCGGCGATGCCCTTGTAGGAGAGCAGTTCGCCGAGATCGTATTGCTTCAGGAAATCCGCAAGCTCATCGGCGGCAACGTCGGTGTAGACCGCCATGCAGATTTACTCTGCGGCGGCTTCGGGGCGCACCGAGCGCGGCAGCGGGAAGAACTCGTTCTCTTCCGCGGCCGAGACCGTCTCCACATGCAGCGTGTAGCGCTCTGCGAACGCGTCCATGATCTCCTCGACGATCACTTCCGGCGCGGATGCTCCCGCGGTTATGCCGAGGCTGGCGATGTTGTCGAACTTGCCCCAGTCGATGTCGGCGGCGCGCTGCGCCAGCACCGCGATCTTGCAGCCCTCGCGCTCGGCGACCTCGCGCAGGCGCTGCGAGTTCGACGAGTTCGGCGCGCCGACCACGATCAGGGCGTCCACCACCGGCGCCACCTTCTTCACCGCGAGCTGGCGGTTGGTGGTGGCGTAGCAGATGTCTTCCTTATGCGGCCCGTTGATGTTCGGGAAGCGCTCCTTGAGCAGCGCCACGATCTCCGCGGTGTCGTCGATCGACAGCGTGGTCTGGGTCACGAAGGCGAGGTTGTTGGGGTCCTTCGGAGTGATGGTCTTGGCGTCCTCGGCGGTCTCGATCAGGGTCACGGCGCCGACCGGAAGCTGGCCGAGGGTGCCGACCACTTCAGGATGATGGGAGTGGCCGATCAGGAAGATCTCGCGGCCCCGCTTGAAGTGGATCGCGGCCTCGCGGTGCACCTTGGTCACCAGCGGGCAGGTAGCATCCAGCGAGAACAAATTGCGGGACTGGGCATCGGCCGGAACCGACTTCGGCACGCCATGGGCCGAGAACACCACTGGCGCGGTGGTATTCTCAGGGATTTCCGCGAGCTCCTCGACGAAGATCGCGCCCTTCTTCTTCAACCCGTCGACGACGTACTTGTTGTGCACAATCTCATGGCGAACATAGACGGGAGCGCCGTATTTATCGAGCGCCCGTTCCACGGTGTCGATCGCCCGGACCACCCCGGCGCAGAAGCCACGGGGAGAACAAAGCACGATCTTGAGGTCTGGTTTGGCTGACATTGAGCGATCTCGGGACCGAATCACCCGTTTCGCCTTCTGGCGGGGGCGGTCGATGGATGGATTGGGCTTAAAACAGTCTGCCTGGACTTTACAGGGACTTCAAAGGGAATTGGGCCCCCTTTCGGGCGCTGTCAAGGCACTATCTATAGCAGAACCATTGCGTGGCTACCCCCTCCGGGCTTATATAGCGCGAATTCCCTGTCATCGCTGATGACCACCGGTTTCGCCTCCAGAGGGGTGGGCGAAGCACAAAGGAGATTTGCCATGAGCAACGCACCTCTGATGCCCAAGGCGACCGCCGTCTGGCTGCTCGACAACACCGCGCTGACCTTCGACCAGGTCGCCGATTTCACCAAGATGCATCCCCTCGAGGTGCGTGCGATCGCCGACGGCGACGCGGCCCAGGGCATCAAGGGCATGGACCCCCTCTCCAACGGCCAGTTGACCCGCGAGGAGATCGAGAAGGGCGAGAAGAACCCGGACTACCGGCTCCGCCTCCAGGAGAGCAAGGTGGTGCTGCCGCCCCAGCCCAAGCGCAAGGGCCCGCGCTACACGCCGGTCTCGCGGCGCCACGAGCGCCCGAGCGCCATCCTCTGGCTGCTGCGCAACCATCCTGAGCTGAAGGACGCCCAGATCATGCGTCTGGTCGGCACCACCAAGAGCACGATCGCGAGCGTGCGCGACCGCACCCATTGGAACACGTCCGCGCTGACCCCGATCGACCCTGTCACCCTCGGCCTGTGCTCCCAGATCGAGCTCGATTTCGAGGTGCAGCGCGCAGCCAAGGAGAAGCCGATCGACGCAGCCTATGGGGGCGCCACGCTGCTGCCGGCCTCCGAGACCACCCGTAAGGACGAGTACGAGCCCGCGCAGAAATCCAGCGACGACCTCAATGTCGACGCCGTATTCGCCAAGCTCAAGACGCTCGGCGGCAAGAAGCAGGAGGACGAGCAGGAGTAGGGGCTTACTTCCCTGCACCGCATCCGGTTCGAACGCGGCGGAGCGATCCGCCGCGTTTTTGTTTGCGAGGGGAACCTTCGCGACGCCTCTGCCGGGAACGATGCGGCCGACCTCGCATTGTTTCCAGCGCGGAGGATCAGCGATGCGGGACGACGAAGACCATTTTGCGTTGATGCTGGGACGCGCTGTCCTGGCAGCCTGGGGCGACATGCCCCGGGATATCCAGGAAGCCTTGTTCGAGATTGCCATCAGGGACCGCCCTGGCGATCGCGACGACCTGGCGAAGTTGCTGCATGATCGGCATCCGCGGACGGTGCACGCCGGATAGCCGCGTCCCCCCGTGTATCACATTCGCCGGTGTGACGGCGCCAACCGCACCGTCAATGTCAGCTCCTCTTCAGCTATTTCTAGCGCGTTGTTGCGCGAGTCAGCGTCAGAGCAGAGACCGGACAAAGATTTCGACTGCTGCGTTGCAGGCGGATCACGGGAGACGTGAATGCGAGCAAGCGCCGCGGCACTATAATTTCGGATCGGCACTCACGGCCGTTCGGGATGGTTCAGCATGTATTCGCCGAGATCACGCTGACGGCGATCGGCACGCGCGGTGGCTGCATTGCGCTGGACATCACGGTCCTTGCGGCAGGCCACGTATTCCGGCGAGCCCTGCGCATAACCGCGGCTCTGGCAAACCGCGTCGTCATCGTCGCCGCCGACCGCTACGGGCGTCTGGTAACGCGCGGAGCAGGCGGAGAGTACGATGGCGAGCAGGGAGATGGCGCCATACTGCGCGAGCTTGGCTGACATTGATCGGTCCTGTCTCATTCGTCATTGCCGGGCTTGACCCGGCAATCCATCGAAATCAAGGCAATTGCCTGCTCATTGATGGATGCCTGGGTCAAGCCCGGGCATGACGACCGGAGAGCACAATTCACATCCGCCCCTTCAGCGCCGCGCCGATCTCGTCGAGCACCTTGGGGTCCTCGATCGTCGCCGGCATGGTCCAGGCTTCGCCGTCGGCGATCTTCTTGATGGTGCCGCGCAGGATCTTTCCGGAGCGCGTCTTGGGCAGGCGGCCGACGGTGATCGCAAGCTTGAAGGCGGCGACCGGGCCGAGCTTATCGCGCACCAGCGCGACGATCTCCTTCTCGATCTCGGCGGGCGCACGCGTCACGCCGGCTTTCAGCACTAGGAAGCCGCAGGGCACCTCGCCCTTGATCGCATCCTTGACGCCGAGCACGGCGCATTCGGCCACGTCCGGGTGCGACGCCAGGATCTCCTCCATGCCCCCGGTGGAGAGGCGATGGCCGGCGACGTTGATGATGTCGTCGGTACGGCCCATGACGAAGACATAGCCGTCCTCGTCCTTGTAGCCGGCGTCCGAGGTTTTGTAATAGCCGGGGAATTCGCTGAGGTAGGCTTCCTTGAAGCGCGCGTCCTGATTCCACAGCGTCGGCAGGCAGCCCGGCGGCATCGGCAGCTTGATGACGATCGAGCCCATGGTGTTGGGGCCGACCGGCTTTGCGGATTCGTCGACGATCTCGACCTGATACCCCGGCATCGGCACCGTCGGCGAGCCGTGCTTCACCGGCAGCATGCCGAGCCCGACCGGGTTGCCGGCGATGCACCAGCCGGTCTCGGTCTGCCACCAATGATCGATCACCGGCACCTTCAACTGCTGCTCCGCCCATTCCACCGTCGGCGGATCGGCGCGCTCGCCGGCGAGGAACAGCGTGCGGAATTTCGAGAGATCATACTTCCGGATGAATTTGCCTTCCGGATCCTCCTTGCGGATGGCGCGGAAAGCGGTCGGCGCCGTGAAGAAGGCGACCGCCTTGTGCTCGCTGATGACGCGCCAGAACGCGCCGGCATCGGGCGTGCCGACCGGCTTGCCCTCATACATGATCGAGATCGCGCCGTGCAGCAGCGGGCCGTAGACGATGTAGCTGTGACCGACCACCCAGCCGATGTCCGAGCCGCACCACCAGACCTCGCCCGGCTTGACGCCATAGAGGTTGAACATCGACCATTTCACCGCGACGAGGTGGCCGCCATTGTCGCGCACCACACCCTTGGGAATGCCCGTTGTGCCCGAGGTGTAGAGGATGTAGAGCGGATCGGTTGCGGCAACAGGCATGCAGGGCGCCTTCTTGCCGTCGTTCAGCGCCTTGCGCCGCAGGCTCGCCCAATCATAGTCGCGTCCCGGGGTCAGGTCGCAGGTGTGCTGCGGACGTTGCAGCACGATGCAGGCCTTCGGCTTCGCGCTCGCGAGCTTGATCGCCTCGTCGAGCAGCGGCTTGTACTGCACGATACGGCCAGGCTCGATACCGCAGCTCGCGGAGAGAATGAGCTTTGGCTGCGCATCGTCGATGCGCGTGGCGAGCTCCTTGGCGGCAAAGCCGCCGAACACCACGGAATGCACGGCGCCGATGCGCGCGCAGGCGAGCATCGCGACCACCGCCTCCGGCACCATCGGCATATAGAGGATGACGCGATCGCCTTTGACGACACCAAAATCCTGCATGATTGCGGCGAGTGCCTGCACCTCGCTCAAGAGCTCGGCGTAGGTGAATTTGGTGATGCTGGCCGTCAGCGGCGAATCATGGATCAGCGCGACCTGGTCGGCGCGGCCGCGTTCGACATGGCGGTCGAGCGCATTGTAGCAGGTGTTGACCACGCCGCCGGTGAACCAGCGGCCGTAGGTTCCTTGCGTCGCATCGAAGATCCTTTTCGGCGGCTCGATCCAGTCGATCTCCTTGGCCGCCTCGGCCCAGAATCCTTCCGGATCGGCCAGCGAGCGCGCATGGACCTCGTGATAGAGACTCTTGCCCTGGACGTTCATTCCCGCGCTCCCGTTCCCTTTGGTGGCCTGGTCTTGACATGACGGCAGGAGAAGCGTCCCGCCAGGACCAGGATCAAGTGCCGGCCTTGCTTGACGGGTATTTTCCCGGGAACGGGCCGCGGTTCAAGCCGAAAAGGATGGGCCTTTTGGAGGAGAGGCGTAGAGCTTGCGCGCATCGGCGCTGCGCTCCCTCTTCCGCCTGCGAGGAGGCTGGGGTGCCTCCGCGTCGGGAGGCCTATGGAGGAAGTCTCCAAGAGGGGAAGGCCCTCACCCGCCGCGCTCTGGACGATGCTTCGCACCGCCGGGGACGCGTCGACCTCTTCCGCAAGCGGGAGAGCTAACCGAGCCAGCCGTGCGACTTCGGTTCTTCAGCGCTTCTCAGCTTGCCATCGCATCGAGCCGCTGCAGGCGGTCCTTCATGACCTTCTTCAGATCATAGCCGGGGCGGCCGAAGCTCGCGTTGCGCGTCGTGAGGAAATCGCGCTGGGTCTTGCGCAGGTCGTCCGCGAGACGCGCTGTCGCAGCCCGCAGCACACGCTCGTAGGTCTCGGCGATCTGGCGGTCCAGCACGCCGAGTTGCGGATCGGCACAGATCACCTTCTCGACCTCGCGCGTCGCCGTGGCGCAATCGAACGACGCAGCGTTGCCGGAAGCCGCATTCATCGCACGCAGCGGCTCGGATCCGAATTTCGCGATCTCGGCGATCATGGCGCGGCGGCCGCTCGCGGCATTGTCATTACTCGGGTCGAGCCGCAGGGCCGTTTCGTAATCGGCCAGCGCCTTCTTGCGTTCACCCATCAACAAGGCTGATTGCCGCGCCGAGGAAGAAGGCGCGCAGCGAAATTTTGGCAAACCAGGGCATTTGCGCGGAAGAATGTGTGCCGCACATGGCATAGGGCTCCGTGACGTCGGGTTCTCACCGTTGTTGCGGCTGGCAAAGGATGGGTTCAAATCGGGCGTGCGGAGAGCTGCCCGCACTCCGCCCCGCTTGCGGAGAGAGGCGGAGGTCCCGTCAATATCCATCCACACCGTTCAGCCGCTGCAGGCGCTCCTGCATCGCCTTCTTCAGGTCGTACCCTGGCCGGCCGAATCCGGCATTGCGACGCGCGACGAATTCATCCTGCGCGCGCTGGAGCGTCTTGGCTTCACCCGCATTGCGCGCCTCGCGGACTACGCGCTCATTGGCGGCAAAGATCTCCCGGTCGAGATCGGCGAGCTCGCGATTGCCGCAGATCGCCCTTTCCACGGCGCGTCGCGCACGGGCGCAATTGAAGCTTGGCTTGCCGGCGACCGCTATCTGCGCCCCGATCCGCTCCAGCTCGCGCGCCATTGCCTTGTGATTGGCCTTGGCCTTCTCGTGGTTGGGATCAATCTTCAATGCCGCGCCGAAATCCTGCACTGCCTTGGGCCTGTCCCCCTTCTTCAGCCAGAGCTCACCGCGCGCGTTGAAGATGTCGGCGAGACCGGGATCGAGCTGCAAAGCCCGGCTGTCGTCCGCGATCGCACGGTCGATCTGCTCGTGCCGCGCATAAAGCGCGCCCCGCGCGACCAGCGCCTTGATCAGGTCTTCCTTCGCGGTCTTCTCATGCTCGATCACGGCCGCGCAGGCCGTAACCGCCTTGTCCATATCGTCGGCCGCCGTCGCCGCAAGGCATGGCGCGACATCGACCTGCGCCACCGCGACCGGCTCGCCGCCCGTCGCCGCATGGGCCGCGGCGACCGAGAGCGCGCAGAGCAACCCGGCGCCCGACAGTTGAATGAGAAAGGAACGCATGTTCGTCACGATCGGAACGCCTTGCCTTCAATCTTGCCTGGTCGCCCCACTATCCATCATTACGGCCGGATTGGTGCTAGCTTGTGGCGCCGCTCAAATCGGTTTCGGGAATCACCGTGTCGACATTCGAATGGATCATCGTGCTTCTGCTCGGCGCCGTCGGCTTATCGGCGCTGGCGCGGCGAATCAAGGTCCCCTACCCGACCTTCCTCGCCATTGGTGGCGCGCTGATCGCTTTCGTGCCGTCGAGCCCGTCCTGGACGCTGGAGCCGGACCTGGCTTTGGCGCTTTTTGTCGCACCGGTCCTGCTCGATGCCGCGTTCGACACCTCGCTGCGCGATCTGCGCAACAATTGGGTTCCGGTCTCGACCCTGGTCGTCGCCGCGGTCGGCTTGACCACGGCCGCCGTGGCCTATGTCGCGCACCGGCTGATGCCCGATATGCCCTGGGCTGCCGCGGTCGCGCTCGGCGCCATCGTGGCGCCGCCGGATGCCGCGGCTGCGGTCGCGATCCTCAGCCAGGTGAAGCTGCCCCACCGCATGGTGAAGGTCCTGGAGGGCGAGAGCCTGCTCAACGACGCGACTGCGCTCTTGATCTATCGCATCGCGGTGGGCGCGGTTGCCACCGAGCACCTGACGTGGAGCCAGGTCGCACCGACCATGGCGCTAGCGCTGGTTGGCAGCGTCATCGCCGGCCTGCTCGCGGGCCGCATTGTTCCGCTGTTCATTGAACGGGTGAAAGAGGCACCGAGCGCGATCATCTTGCAGTTCGCCACCACCTTCCTGGTCTGGATCGCCGCCGAGCATCTCGGCCTTTCCGGCATTCTCACCATCGTCGTCTATGCCATGACGATGGCACGCAGGGCGGGGCTGCGCATGCCGGCGCGGCTACGGGTGCCCTCCTATGCGGTGTGGGAGACGATGGTGTTCGTGCTCAACGTGCTCGCGTTCATGCTGATCGGCATGCAGATGCGACCGATCTGGACGCGGCTCGATGCCGACGTGCGCTGGGAATATTGCGTCGCCGCGCCTGGATCCTGCTCACGGTGGTGCTGGTCCGGCTGCTCTGGGTGACGTTCTACCGGACGACTCTCCGCGCGCTGATCGCCCAGCGGATCTATCGCCCGAAGGATCCGAAGCAGGTCGCCTCTGCCAAGGGCGGCCTCATCATCTCCTGGTGCGGCATGCGCGGCCTCGTCACGCTCGCCACCGCTTTTGCCCTGCCGGAACACTTTCCACATCGGGATTTCATCGTCTTCATCGCCTTTGCGGTGGTGCTGGGTTCGCTGGTGATCCAGGGCCTGACGCTGCGGCCGCTGATCCTGGCGTTCGGCCTCAAGGACGACGATCCCGTCGGCATCGAGGTCGCGCGCGGACGCGCGGTCGCCTATCGCGCCGCGCTCGCCGCCATCGAGAGCGATCCGTCGGAGGAAGCGGAAATCCTGCGGCTCGAATATCGCGCGGTCCTGATGCAGGCGGAAAACGATCCGAACGGCGGCATCGCCAATGGCGAGCTGCCCGCCGATCCCCTGCGCCGCCGCGCCATCGAAGCCGCGCGCAAATCGATCTTCGACCTGCGCGCGACCGAGGTGATCGGCGACGACGCGTTCCACAAGCTTGAGGAAGAGCTCGATCGCGCCGAGTTGAGCGCGGGGGGATAGTTTCATCGTCCGGGACAAGCGCGCCCAGAGCGCGCGCGATCCGGGATCTCCGCGCGAGCGCTTGTGCGGGACGACAGTGGGATTGAACCAAACCCCGCCTTGCCAGACTCATTCCAGATGACGACCCTGATCGACGACCGTCGTGTCCGCGCGCGTGATGCGTCGCCAGCACGATATTTCTATCTCCACATGTCGCTCGCTTGCGCGGCCACCGCGTTTTTGGGCTTTGCACCGACCTATTGGGTGCCGCTTGCCAACGGGACATTCTCCGCAAGTCCCGTGATTCATTTTCACGGTCTCTTGTTCTTCACCTGGTCGCTCTATTTCGTGCTTCAGACCTGGCTCGCAGCCTCGGGCCGCGTGGTCAATCACCGCGCACTCGGCATGGCCGGCGTCTCGCTCGCGACCGCGATGACGATCTTCGGCTTCCTGGCCTCCGTGCATGTGATGCAGCATTCCGCCACGCTCGGGCAGAAGGAGGCCGGCATCGCGTTCTCGATCGTCCCGATGAGCGGGATCGCGTTTTTCGCGATGGCATTCGTGCTCGCGATTGTGAACGCTCGGAGGCCCGAGGTCCACAAGCGCCTGATGCTGCTCGCGGCGGTGTCAATTCTGGATGCCGCGATCGCGCGCTGGTTCCTCACCTTCCTCGCGCCTCCAGGACCGCCGGGCGCGCCGCCGGTGCCCGTCACCATCGCGCCGGCCGCCGTCGCCTCGCTCCTGCTCGTCGTCGCCATGGTGCGCGACTGGCGCACCATGGGGCGCGTGCATCCCGTCTACATCTACGGCACGCTCGCACTGCTGGCGGTGAAGGTGCTGAACTGGCCGGTCAGCGAGACGGCGGCCTGGCACGCGTTTGCCGGCGGGATTCTGGCGCTGGCACAGTAGGTAGCTCTAACCTCCGCTGTCGTCCCGGATGAGCGAAGCGCAGATCCGGCACGACGGCGGCGCCTAGGCCCCCGCCTTGCAGGTGATCCCGCCGTCAACCACGAGCTCGATCCCCGTCACGTATTTCGACTCGTCTGACGCCAGGAACAGCGCTGCGTTGGCGACGTCGAAGGCGTCGCCCATGTGTCCCATCGGCACCTGCGCATCGCGCGCGCGCCACATCGCCTCGACGTCGCCCTTGGCATAGCTCGCGGCAAGCCCGGCAGAGTGCTCGACCATCGGCGTCTTCATCAGGCCCGGCAGGATCGCATTGACCCGCACATGATGGCGCGCGAACTCGATCGCGGTGGTGCGCGTCATCTGGTTCATCGCCGCCTTCGAGGCGCCGTAGGTGACGTAGGAGATGCCCATGTGGCGGATCGAGGCGATCGAGGAGATGTTGATGATCGAGCCACCGCCCTGCTTCACCATCACGGGAATGACGTGCTTCATGGCGAAATAGGCGCTCTTGAGGTTGACGCTGAAGACGCGATCCCAGCTCTCCTCGCTCACCTCGACCACGCTGCCCATCTCGGCGATGCCGACATTGTTGTCGAGCACGTCGATGCGGCCATGGGCCTTCAGACACGCCGCCACCATCGCCTCGATCTCGGCGGGCCGCGAGACGTCGGCCGTGAATGCCGTCGCCTTGCCGCCTTCGTCATTGATGATCTTCGCGGTCTCCTCGGCCGCCGCACCGTTGCGATCGACGCAAAACACCTGCGCGCCCTCGCGCGCAAAGGTCACCGCGGTCGCCTTGCCGTTGCCCCAGCCGGGTCCAATCGAGCCGGCGCCCACCACCATGGCAACCTTGCCGTTGAGCCGATCCATCGTGATCTCCCTTATTTCTCTTGTTGTTCGCAGATGCTCATTTTGGTGACGTTAGCACCGATCGGATGGCCGACAATCTCCGACAATGTCCGGCACTTTCCAGCATGGCACAGCCGCCACTCCCCCGCCGTGCCCGAATTACCCAGCACGACCTCCGGCATTGGCGCGCGGTTCGGTTGCCACTGAAACCAGCCGTCGATCAGCCGGGCCTCGGGCGGCGGCTCCATACCGGGGCCAGTGCCCTTGACGCGGGCCTGCACCAATTCGAGGCCGGCGGGCGTGGCCCGCCAGTCTTCCTGCCATTCGACCTTCGCGATCGAATGCGTCCAGGCCAACGTGAAGGCGGACAGCGCCAGCGCCTTGACGCCGCCTGCCGTTGCCAAGCAGAGGCTCACACCGCCTCGACCGCCGCCGGCGGACGCCGGCGCCATTGCCACAGCACGAGCGCCGCGGAGAGCACGAAGCCGGCCGTGTCGCTGAACGGGAATTCGCCGAGCAGGCAGAACGCGGCGCCGAGCGCGACCAGCCGCTCGACCAGCGTCAGCCGCGTGAACAGGAAGCCGATCGCGACCATGCCGAACAGCGCGATCGCCACCAGCGCCTTGAAGCTCGCGAGTGCCACCGCGCCGTAGAAGCCGAGCTTGGCCGCCATGGGATCGCCGGCCTGCAGCATCAGCGCAGGCGAATAGACGAAGATGAAGGGGATGACGTAACCGGCGAGCGCGATGCGCATCGCCTCCCAGCCGATCTTGTCCGGGTTCTCCTTCGCGATCGGCGCCGCCGCGAGTGCGGCGAGCGCCACCGGCGGCGAGAGGTCGGCCATGATGCCGTAATAGAACGCGAACATGTGGCTCGCGATCAGGGGAACGCCGAGCTTGGCGAGCGCCGGCGCGGCGAGCGCGGCGGTGATGATGTAGGTCGGGATGGTCGGGATGCCGGTGCCGAGCAGAATCGACAGCAGCATGGTCATGATCAACGCCAAGAACAGGCTCTTCTCGCCGAGGCCAATCACCCAGCCGCCGAAGATGGTGCCGACACCGGTCTGCGACATCATGCCGATGATGACGCCGACGATAGCGCAGGCCATGCCGACGGTGATGGCGGATTTGGCGCTCTCGGCCAAGGAATCGCGGCAGGCGCGCAACGCCGCAAAGCCGCCGCGCACGAACGCCGCGATCACGATCAGCCCGACCACGACGCAAGCAACCGGCACGATCTGGAGGCCGTCGCGCGACAGCGCGGCGACGACCAGCGCGAGGCCGATCCAGAAGATGTAGCGAATGACCGGCGCGGACACGCCGGCCGTGATGCTGGTCCCCAGGATCAGCGCCACCGTCAGCGCAAGGCCCATGCTGCCGGCATAGAGCGGCGTAAAGCCTTCGAACAGCATGTAGACGAGGGCGGCGAGCGGCAACACGAGATACCAGCGCGTCACCAGCGCCTTCCAGGCGCTCGGGATCTCCGAGCGCTTCATGCCGACGAGCCCGTGCTTGCCGGCTTCCAGATGCACCATCCAGAACGCTGAGGCGAAATAGAGGATCGCAGGGATTGCCGCCGCCTTCACGATCTCCGAATATTGCACGCCGAGCGTCTCGGCCATGATGAAGGCAACCGCGCCCATCACTGGCGGCATGATCTGTCCGCCCATCGAGGCCGTCGCCTCTACGCCCGCCGCGAACGCGCGGCGGTAGCCGAACCTGATCATCAAGGGGATCGTGAACTGGCCAACCGTGACGACGTTGGCAACGCCGGAGCCGGAGATCGTGCCCATCATGCCCGAGGCGAACACAGCGACCTTGGCAGGTCCGCCGCGGGTGCGGCCGAACAGGCCGAGCGAGACGTCGGTGAAGAGCTGGATCATGCCGGCGCGCTCCAGGAAGGAGCCGAACAGGATGAACAGAAAGATGTAGGTCGCCGAGACGTAGATCGGCACGCCGTAAAAGCCTTCCGTGCCGAACGACAGATGCGTGACGATCTGGTCGAAATCATAGCCGCGATGGTTGAGCGGCGACGGCAGATATTGGCCGAAGAACCAATAGACGAGACAGGCGCCGCACATCAGCGGCAGCGCCGCGCCCATCAGCCGCCGCGTGCCCTCGAAGATCAGCACGGCCAGCAGCGTGCCAACGACGAGATCAAGCCGCGTCGGATCGCCGTCACGGGCGATCAGGTCAGCATAGAAGATCCATTGATAGAGCCCGCAGAAGAAGCCGGCGCCGCCGATCACCCAACCGAGCGCACGGCCGAAATTGCTCTTCGCGGTGAAATTGCCGATCAGGCCGAAGGTAAGCAGCACGAGGAAGCCGACATGGACGCCGCGCACCACCTGGCTCGGCAGATAGTTGAAGGCGGCGACATAGAGCTGGAAGGTGGCAAACGCGATCCCGATCCAGTAGGCGAGATGGCCCCACCAGCCCGGACCAAAGCCTTCCGGAAAGCCGTGCTCGAAATTGTCGAACTCGACCTTGATGGGCGCAGCTTCGGTGCCCTCTGCCTGCAACATCGATATGTCCCCGCGCCCTGAAATCGTCATGCCCGGGCTTGCCCCGGGCATCCATCGAAAGATGAGTCCTGGTGGATGGATGGCCGGGTCAAGCCCAGCCATGACACCTGTATTACTTGATCAGCCCCTTTTCCTTGTAATAGCGGATCGCGCCGGGGTGCAGCGGAACCGGGCTGCCGCTGGCGGCCGTCTCGAGCTTGATCTCCTTGCCGGCTGCATGCGCGTTGGCGAGCTCGGGGAGCGACTCGTAGACCAGTTTGGTCATCTGATAGGCGAGATCGTCCGACACCGCCGAACTGGTCACGAGGTAGTTCACGACGGCAGCCGTCGGCACGTCCTTGTCCTGCCCGGTATAGGTGTTGGCCGGAATGATCGCGGAAATGAAGGGCGAGCCGATCTTGTCGACGGTCTCCTTCGGCACCGACACAACCGTGATCGGGCTCGAGGTCGACAGGTCCTTCAGCGAGGCGACGCCGAGGCCGGCCGATTGCAGCGTCGCAGCGAGCTGGCGGTTCTTCATGAGATCGACGGATTCGGCGAAGGGCAGATATTCGACCTTGCCGAGATCCTTGTAGCTCATGCCGGCGGCGGCGAGGATCGCGCGGGAATTGAGCTCGGTGCCGGACTTGGGCGCGCCGACCGAGAGGCTCTTGCCCTTGAGGTCGGCGAGCGTCTTGATGCCGGACTCAGTGGTCGCAACGATCTGGATGTAGTTCGGATAGATCGCGCCAATGGTCCTGAGCTTGTCGAGCTTGGTCTTGAAGCCCGCCTCCTCCTCGCCGTTCCAGGCGGCTTTGAGCGAGTCACCCAGCGTGAAGGCGAGCTCGCCGCGGCCCTGCTGCAACAGGATGAGGTTCTCGACCGACGCTTTGGTGGCCTGCACCTGCGTCTTCACATTCGGAATCTTGTCGCCGTAGATCTTTCCGATCGCGACCCCGAGCGGATAGTAGACGCCGGAGGTGCCGCCGGTCAGCACATTGATGAAGGATTGCGCCTGAGCGCAAGGTGCCGACGCCGCCAGAGCAAGAGCCGCGGCTACGCCGAAGAACGTCCGTTTCATGGTTGTTGTACTCCCCAAACCGGCGGCGAAATTGGCCGGATGAAGGGGGCGGGTCAACCCATCCAAAAGGCAAAACAGGACTGCGGTAAACGGCCGTTCCAGCTCGATTTTTTTGGGGAACCCGGCGGGTGCGGCGAGGTGGCGCAGTGCTCAGCTCTCCCGCTCGCGGAGAGGTCGCGAGGCTCTCTCCTCTAGGGGGATTGCCCCACCGCGGATGCCCTCTACTCCCCCGCAAGCAGGAGGGAGCGCACCCTCACTGGAACGTCATGTCCAGACACTTGGAGATATCGGAGCCGAGGCCGGAGGAGATGATGATGCAGCCGCGCACCTTTTGCGCGCTGGCATCGGCGGCCCAGACCGAATAGCCGCCGGGGCCGAAGAACGAGTTGGTGTTCGGCGGCTCGGTCTCGGTGGCGTCGAAATCGTATTTGCCGTCGGTCTCGAAGATGCGCGGCTTCCTGGTGCAGCCGCCGTCGGTCTGGACGTTGATGACTTCCTTGTTGTCGCGGGTCAGCGCCAGCGAGACCTGGCAGCGGAAATATTCCGAGGTCTTGGTGTTGAACAGATAGGTGTAGGACTTGCAGGTCGCGGTGTTCAGCTTGCCGGGGGCAAGGCCGCGGCTGCACGAAATGCGCTGGTTGTGGCTGAGCTGGTAATCATCGGCCCGGGCGGCCGGTGCCAGCGCCGTCAGTGACAATGCAGCAGCCCAGCAGAGTTTAATCACATGGCGCATCCGAATCATCCCCACCCATAATTTGTCGAGTTGCGTTCTAGACGGAAAGCGGAACATAGTCGCGAGGGGACGAAGGGAAAATCACAAACCGCTGGGCGAGACGTGATGCGCTGCGGCGCTTTCGCGAATTGACCCGGAAATACCGTTCGTGATTTGTTCAAACCCGGAATGTCCCGACGGTGGGAGGATGGGAATGACGGGATTTTCAACCAAGTCATTTGCAATCGCAGTCGCGCTCGGCGCCGTTGCCGCGCCCGCATTGGCGCAGACCGCGGCAACGCCGTGGGAGCTCAAGCCCGACACGGGCTACGCCTACGACAAGGAGGGCAAGACCTATTCCTACAAGATGGGCACCAGCAATGCCGGCGAGCTGCTGAAGGGCGCCAAGAAAGTGCCGAAGGGGACGCTGTTCTTCATCGGCCACAACGGCCAGCTCTACATGCGCACCGGCCCGTATCTGGAAAGCGACGGCAAGTTCAAGTTCGGGCCGGATCAGTAGGGCTTGACCTCGCGGCGATAGCGGCGCCACCCACTCGGCGTCATCGTCCGCAAAGGCGAACGATCCAGTATTCCAGAGGTCGTTGTAATTGAATCGAAAGGTCGCGGCATACTGGATGCCCCGGTCAAGCCGGGGCATGACAGCGGAGAATGTAGCTGCCGTAGGTGAGCAAAGGTGCCTTAGCGCCGTGCCCGCCATTGGTCAGCGCATTCCGGTCGAGAATGGTGGGCACGCTTCGCGTTGCCTAACCTACGACAGCGCTAACTAAAACGCCCCCGCCAGCTCCCTTGCGCCGGCTTTGCTGCTGTTCAAGTCCATGCGCTCATCCGTCACCGCCAGCAACTTCGCCACCGTGTTGTGGCGGATCGCGACCGGGTTGCGCTCGTAGCCGCCGCGCTGGAAGAAGTTCGAGGTCGGCACCTGTTCGCGCAGCGCCTGCGGCATCGTCACCATGTCGAGGCCGGTGCCATCGCCGGTGAGGTTCATCATCTCGAGCTCGGCCGCGGTGAGCGGCCGGGTGTAGCCCTTGGCCCGCGCGAACAGCACCGAGGTCAGGAGCTTGTGGGTCTGGAGCATCGGGCCGACATCGACGTCGAGCACCATGGCATGCATGGCCCAGCCCTGGGCGGTGTTGCCGATCTTCTCGTGCTCCGACCAGGTGTCGGGCACCGACTTCGCATGCGCAACCATTTTCTTCAGTACCGCGAGCTTGTGCTCGAGCGCTTGGCGCGCCGGCCCCGAGCTGCGCGCTACCTTCTCCGAAAGCGCACGGATCAATTCATGGCCCTGCTCGGCCAAGAGCTCGACGCTGTTGGTGGTGAGCAATTGGTTGTAGCCCATCGCGGTCGAGATCGCGCGCTTGCCACCGTGCTCGATTCCCGCCTGCACGTCGTAACTGCCGGTGCCGCCGGTCTCGAACGAATAGACCCGCACGGCCTGCTCCCGCGTCAGCCCCGAGGCGAGCGCGTAGCGCGCATAGGCGCGCTTGAACTCGACCTCGTTGGTCGGGCGCTGCGGCGTGAACTGGTAGAGCTCCTGTGCTGCGCGCAGGAAATCAGCGACCACCGGAATGGGTTTTCGGGGCGGGCGCTCCGGCGTTTCCTCCGGCTCCGGGTTCACCGGCCGCTTCGGCCCGTTGTAGAGCGGCGGATGCTCCAGCACGTAATCGTCGAGCGTGATCTGTTGTCCGCTGCGCCGCTTGGCGTTGCGGGTGCGGCGCTTCTCCGAAATCTGGCTCCAATAGGCGCCTGCTTCGGCGTCGAAGGCGGCCCGCGCCGCCTGATATTCCGCGAGCTTGCGGCGATATTCGAGCACAGCCGGCGAGGCCCCACCTTGCGCAAAAAACTGCGACAGGAGCTGAGCGTTGGCATTGCTGACGGCGGGCGGAAGCGCGTCGGCACCGCCGCGCGCGGCGGGCGCGAGCAGCGCGAGCGCGAATGGAACCAGCGTCAGGGCGCGTCGAATCGGTGGGTGATGCATGCTGCCCTCTTAGCAGGCATCCGGTAACCGTCACGTTAACGTGCCGTTTACCATCGTCATTTCCAGGCGAACACCGGCTGTTCCAGCTCAGTCACGCGGGTGTGCCGGCCTGCCAGCACCTCGCGGAACTGGTAGATCAGCGCCGCCGTCGGCGCGTGGATCAGGCTCGCCTGGTGATGGAAGCGAATCACGCGTCGCGCGCTTTCGGGGATCGCGACGAAGTCGAAAGCGTCCTCGCGCTCGATCGTGGCGAGCGCGACGCGATGGACGGACGCGACCTCGTCCGGGTTCGGCCTGATCACGGCGCTATCCGACGCCCAGACCACGACCGGCGTGATCAGATAGCCGGAGCGTGTCGGATAATCGTCGAGCGTGCCGAGCACGTCCGTGCTGGTGAGGCGAAGGCCAAGCTCCTCGTCGAGCTCGCGCAGCGCCGCCTCGACCGGCGTTTCGCCGGGATCGCAACGTCCGCCCGGCAAGGCCCATTGGCCGCGATGGGCACGCAGATGCGATGCGCGCAGCGTCAGCAGCAACGCAGTGTCATCGCCCTCGCCTGCCGCAATCAGCGCAACTGCCACCGCGGCACGCTTCAATGCCGCCGGCGCTTCTTCCTCAGGCAGGCGCGCGAAGGCCGCGCAGGCGGCGGCGATATTCCGTCGTGTGGCATCGTCGAACGGTCTCATGATGCTTGACTACACCACGTCCGGCCTCGATGAAATGAGATCGCAAGGTCCGCACAGGAATGGACGACGACATGACCAACAAGGCCGCCGCAAGGCTGAAATCAGAGGGCTGGACCATTCTCGAGACCACCGGCTTCATGCACCTGATCGGCCCCTTGTGGGAGCGCAAGGTCGAGGGCCATTACGAGTTCGCACTCGCCACCGAAGACAAGCACCACAACCGCCGCGGCATGGTCCAGGGCGGCGTGATGATGACCTTCGCCGACCGCACCTGCGGTATGACCGCCCGCTACGTCTCCGGCAAGGAGTTCATGGCGACGGTGCAGCTCGACACCCATTTCGTCGAGGCCGGCCAGATCGGCGACATCCTGATCTCCCGCCCGCGCGTCGTGCGCGCGACGCGCAGCCTGATCTTCATGAGCACCGAGGTCTCGGTGGATGACCGCTGCATCGTGATGGCCAATGGCGTGTTCAAGTTCTTGAAGGGACCGGGGTAAATTCCACACCCACAACTGTCATTCCCCGCGAAGGCGGGGAATCCAGCACGCCGCGGCCTCTCAATCAATCACAACTGTCTCGGCGTACTGGATCGCCCGCCTTCGCGGGCGATGACACTGAATATAAGGCACAAGCGTACCCACCGTCATCGCGAGCGCAGCGAAGCAATCCAGAATCCCTCCGCAGACACATCTCTGGATTGCTTCGCTGCACTCGCATTGACCGGCGTTGCTGGCTATGCTGCCCTCCACCAATATCGAGGACAGCCCATGCAATACCGCCAGCTCGGCCGCAGCGGCCTGAAAGTGTCGCCGATTTGTCTGGGCACCATGATGTTCGGCGGGCCGACCGATGAAGCCGCATCCAAGCGGATCGTCGCGAAGGCATTCGATGCCGGGATCAATTTCATCGACACCGCAGATGCCTATTCGAAGGGCGCATCCGAAGAGGTCGTCGGACGCGCGATTGCCCACAATCGTCACGCCTGGGTGCTCGCCACAAAACTCGCCAATCGCATGAACCATGATATGGGAGACGATCCCAATCGCGGCGGGCTGTCGCGGCGCTGGGTGTTGCAGGCAGCGGACGAGAGCTTGACGCGGCTCGGCACCGACCACATCGACATCTACTATCTGCACAAGGAAGACCACGCGACGCCGCTGGAGGAGACGGTGCGCGCGATGGGCGACCTGATCCGCGCGGGCAAGGTGCGCTATTTCGGCGTATCGAACTACCGCGCCTGGCG
This sequence comes from Bradyrhizobium sp. 137, assembly GCF_023074095.1. Classification (NCBI taxonomy): domain Bacteria; kingdom Pseudomonadati; phylum Pseudomonadota; class Alphaproteobacteria; order Hyphomicrobiales; family Nitrobacteraceae; genus Bradyrhizobium; species Bradyrhizobium sp. 137. The sequence continues at coordinate 107,819 of NZ_JADPKU010000067.1, read as the reverse complement.
CGTCGCCGAGATCTGCAACATCTGCGACCGGCTCGGCATCGACCGGCCCGCGGTGAGTCAGCCCTATTACAACGCGATGAACCGCATGCCCGAGGTCGAGCATTTTCCGGCCTGCGCCTATTACGGTCTCGGCATCGTGCCCTACAGTCCCTTGGCGCGCGGCGTACTCACCGGCAAATACAAGCCCGATGCGCCCCCCGACAAGGAGACGCGCGCGGGCCGCAACGACACCCGCATGATGCAGACCGAGTGGCGGCCGGAATCGCTCCAGCTCGCCCAAGAGATCAAGCATCACGCGGAGAACAAGGGCATCACCGCCGGCCAGTTCGCGGTCGCCTGGGTGCTGAACTCCGCTTTCGTGACCTCCATCATCGCCGGCCCCCGCACGGAAGAACAGTGGAACGACTACATCCGCGCGCTCGACTATCGCTTCACCGCAGAGGACGAGGCACTGATCGACCGGCTGGTCGTGCCGGGCCATCCCTCGACGCCAGGCTACAACGATCCCGCCTATCCGATCGAAGGACGCCGGGCGCGGACGGCTTGAACTGCGGAGACGCCCATGGCTCACGAAGACCGCTACGGCCTGCCGCTCTCCACCACATCCGATGCGGCAGCCTCCGCCTATCGCGAGGGCGTCGACCTCATGCTCTCGGGGTGGACCGGCACGGCAGAGGCGCTGGACCGCGCGATTGCGACTGACCCGGATTTCGCGCTGGCCCATATCGCCCGCGCCCGCGTGCACGCGTTCTACCAGCAGGGCGATCTCGCGCGCGGCAAGGCGGCGATCGCGCGCGAGCTCGTGGCCAAACGCGGCACCGAACGCGAGCGCTCCCATGTCGAGACACTGGCGTTGGCGATCGCGGGACGGCTGCCCGAGGCGATCGCCGCGATGCGCAAGCACGTCGAGACATGGCCGCGCGATGCATTGGTGCTGTCGCTGCCGCTCGGCGCCTTCGGTCTGTTCGCCTTCTCCGGCATGGCCGATCATGACCGCGCCCGGCATGAGCTCTGCGAGCGCGTCGCGCAGCACTATGGCGAGGATTGGTGGTTTCTCACCATGTATGGCTGGGCGATGACGGAGAACGGCGACGTCCCCCGCGGCCGCGACGTCACCGAGCGCGGCTTCGAACTGCGCCGGGCGAACGCCCATGCCGCGCATGCCGTGCTGCATGCGATGTTCGAGGACGGCTCGATCGAGGCGGCCGATCGTCTCGTTGACGATTGGATCCCGTGTTACGACCGCGCCGGAATTTTGCACGGTCACATCCGCTGGCACCAGGCTCTCGGCGCGCTGGAGCACGGCAATGCAGCCCGGGCGCTGTCGATCTATGCCGACGTGCTTCAGCCATCGGTCACGCTGGCGCCGCCGCTCAACGTCATCACCGACGCCGCATCGCTGTTGGGGCGCCTCTCGACCTACGGCCACACCGTACCGAAGGCGCTCTGGCTCGATGCCGATGCCACCGCGCAAGAGCTGTTTCCGAAGTCGAGCCTGCCGTTCGCCGACGTCCACATGGCACTGTTCGCCGCCGCAACGCAGAATCACGAGGCGCTTGCCGCGCGCCTTGCGGTGATCGAACAGCGGCTCGCGGACGGCAAGCTGCCGGCCGGCCCGGTGGTGCCCGCGATCTGCCGCGCGCTTCTGGCCTTTGCGGATGAGGATTACACCGCGTGCGCGCAAACGCTCGCGCCGGTGCTGGCTGACGTCGCGCGCATTGGCGGCAGCCACGCGCAGCGCGAATTGATCGAGGACACCTACCTCGTCGCGCTGATGCGCAGCGGTGAGCTCTCCCGCGCCCGCGCCCTGCTCGACGCCCGCCTGCACCGCCGGCCATCCTTGCGCGATAGGCGTTGGCAGGCGGCGATGGGCTAGCTCTGCCACCAAAAAAACACTAGCCTGACGGCAAGTGCCGGCTGGGACAGGCTGGGCGATTTCGACGAATCGCCGTTGGGGTGACGCGGTGGTATTCCAGATGGGTCGGGCAAGGCAAACGGGATCGCAGCCAATTGGCGGTTCGATGGTTATCGGACGGAACTTGTCCCTGGTTCTCTGGCATATGAGCCTTCCGATGCGCCTCCGCCGACCGGTCCTCGGTGCCGCCCTCATTGCCCTGGCAAGCCCTTGCTTTGCCGAGTCTTCCGCTCCCATTCCCGTCAAGAATCCGCTCGAGCAGCAGAACGCCTTCATTGACCTGCTGGCGCTGATGTCGGGCAAGTGCAAAACGCTCAAAGTCGCCGGGCGCACCTATGCCTGCAAGACGATCGCCTACGCCCATGGCGACAAGGGCCGGGTCAATTTCGCGGTGGCGGTCGACGATCCCACCGACGCAAATCACGTGGTGTCGTTCTCGGGCGAGAACGGCAAACGCGCCGACGACAATTCCTACGAGCTGCCGATCGACCGCATGCTGCTCAACTCCAAGGACCGTCCCAAGGTCGACGGCCTGCCGGTGCCGTCCGAGCAGACCTCCACCGGAATCTGCCGCCAGACCGGCAATTTCGCCGCCAGGAAGGTGAACGACGTCACCTGCTCCGCCACCGACAGCGAAGGCCGGCGCTACGAGCTCTTGTTCGTCTCCGACGGCACGCCGGTCAGCGTGCGCCGCATCCGGCAATCGGCGCCGTCGATCCAGGATCCGTTCAAGTAGCATCCTCTATTGGCGTCAGCATGTATGATCGCGGCCATGCTCCGGAGCGACCCATGATGCGCGATCGTCTGTTTCTGCTGCGCCCCGATTTCGAGGACCCGGCCTTTCCGGGCCGCCGCTTCTACTGTTGGCATTGCGCCCTGATCGAGGGCGTGCTGGCCTCCTTCCCGCTGGCGGCCGAACAGCTCGACGTCGCGCGCATTGCGTGGCCGCGCCCGCGGCAGGCCGTGATCAGGCTGGTCGGCGAAGAGAATCAATCGCTGCCGCTGCTTGTGCTCGCGATTGGGGCAACGTCGCCGCACCAGACCGGCAGCCATCATGGCCGCGCCTTCATCGCCGACAAGGACGCGATCCTCGCCGCGCTGTCCGAGCGCCACGGCTTTCCCGATCCGCATCCGTGAGGGACGTCCGAGCTGGTGGCCTCATTCGCGGCGGCATGATGGCAGCGGCACAACAACGCCTACCTTGCGACGCCGACGACACGCGATCATTCGCGCGAACCGGACGTCACACGCTGCGTCGTTTCGACGCCCGCTCTGGCGGGAACGCGCTGCATGCTCATCTGTTGTCACACGACATTCAACCGGAGTGATGACATGAAGTATCTCTTTGTCGCGATCGCCATCGGTGCTGCGGCGCTTGCCGGGGGATCGGCGGCGAACGCGGCCAATAATTCGAGCACGAAGCAGAACGCGCAGGACAGCCGATCGACCGACATCAGCGCGCAGCATAGGCACTATTATCACGGCCACCGGCACCATCATCACTGGCGTCATCACCACCATGGCCATTATCGCCCCCATTACCGCAGCTACGGCTATTACCCGCGGCACCACGGCTATTATGGCGGCAGCCCGTACGGATATTACGGCGGTGTCCCGGCGTAACTTTTAGCTTCGGCGGCGGACGCTGGTGAGACAAATGGCCCGCAGAGATGCGGGCCTTCTTTCTTAGCTCCGCAAGATCACCCCTGCCGTCTCCAGGCCGCTCGTCAGTGCCGCTTCGACCGTGCCCATATCGCGGCCGCGATAGAGCGCTTCGCCGGACAACAGCACCAAGCCGTCGGCGCGGGCGAGTATCGCTTGCGCCTCGCGCGTCCGTGGCGTGGCCCAGGAATAGGCGCCGCGGGCAAAGGGATCGTGCGCCCAATTGCTCGCGGCCGCCGCCACGAGATCGCGCGCGATGTCCTCGCGTGACCGCTTGAAGATGGCGGCGAGCGAATCGAGCCCGGCCTCGATCAGTCCTTTCGAATCGAGATGCGACAGCGCCGCCGTCCGTGGACCGCCGAACCAGCCGGTGAGCAGGGGATGCTGGTCAGGATATCGCGTCCACCACACCGGAATCGCTTCGTCAGACAGCAGGAAGGTCATGTCGGCGAAGTCGTCTTGTCGGTCGCGCCACCATGGCCGCGCGAAGCGGAGCAGGATCTTGATGACGTTGCCGAAGCCGATGTCGTCGGCGGCAGCAAGCCTCGCGCTCACGCTCGCCGGCAGCGCGATCTCGCGCAGCAGCGGCAGCGGCACGGTGAGGATCGCCCCGTCGCAGGCAAGCCCATCACCGCCGGCGCAGCGAACCGCTACGGCGCCGCCCTCTTCCGTGATCGCCAACACGGCGCAACCGAGCCGGATCGCAACGCCGCAGGCGCGGCACTCGGCCGCCAGAAAATCGATCAGCGCGCCATAGCCACCATTGATGCGCGCCTGCGGAGAGTGGCCGCCATCCATCCACTCCTCGCGCAACGCCAGCGTCGAAGCACGCTCGGGGTCTGCCGCGTCATAGCCCTCGACCATCCGTTCGATCGAATGGCGCAGCCGGGCATAGTTCTCCCCGGCAAAATGACGGCGCAGGAAATCGGCCACAGTCAGATCGTCCTTCAAATCCCGCAGCGCGGCTTGCAGCTCCGCCTCATGCGGATCGTGGCGGTCCTCACGCGAGAGGCTTGCGCCGTCAAAGCTCCATTGCGTGCCTTCGATCTTCTGAAGGGACAGCCCGGCTTCGCGCAGCAAGGCCCGCGTGACCGGCGCCTCGCCATGGACGAACTCGGCTCCGCCGTCGGCGGGATAGCCGAACTGCAATCCCGGCAGCGGATGGATGCGCCCGCCGCAGCGCTCGCGCGCCTCCAGGATGGTCACGCGTCTGCCCGCACGCGCCAGCTCCCGCGCTGCCATCAGGCCGGCGGCGCCGGCGCCGACGATGACGATGTGCTCCGATGGTTCCGACATGCCGGCGCTTACGTGGCCACGGCCTGCGGCTCGTTCTGGATCAGATAGCGCAGCAGCAGGACACCGCCGCCGAGCTCCCGCGTGCTCTCCAGCGTCATCGCCATGATGGGCGCGCGCTTGTCGCTGTCCGCAGCCGTCGAGTCGAACACGAAGGGCGCACCGCTCGCGCCATCCACTGCGGGGCTGAGGATCAGATTGAATTCGTCGATGAGACCCGCGCGCAGGAACGCGCCATTGGCGACACCGCCGCCCTCGACCAGCAGACGCTTCACGCCGAGCTCACGGCTGAGAATGTCCAGCGTCAGCGCCAAATCGATCTCGGACTTGCCGGCGAAGACGTAGGACACACCCTCGCCGCGCACCCCTGCGAGATGCGAATCCGGCACGCTTTCGGTTAGCACGACGACAATTGGATCCCCGCCGATGTCGGAGCGGCCCCAGCCGATCTTGCCCTGCGCATCGAGCACGACCCCAAAGCTTTTCGCATCGCGTCGTGCGAACCAGTTCTCGCGCGGAAATTTCTCGCTCGTCCCGGTCGGATACGGCTTGCCCTTGGCGAATTCCGAGCCAGTAACGCGGCCGATCACCCAGGCGTCGCCGCCGAGCTCGTCATGGATTTTCTCGAACCAATCCGTGCCCGCACCCTTCGGACGCCAGCGGCTGGGATGCGTGCGGCCATCCAGGCTGGCGTGCATCAGGCAGATGACATAAGGCTTCATGTGATTCTCCGGTCTCAGGCCGCCGATCCGCCAGCCTTGGCGCGTTCATTCACGATGACCGCGAGCGGATTGAGCTTTGGCGGCGCGACGAGCTTGAGCGTATTGGTGTCGCGGTGATTGAACGGCGCGCCGCGCACGAACAACTCGGTCTGGATCAGATAGGTCCAGCTGCCGTCGTCATGGAAGCTGATGTCGCAGCGATAAGACTCGGTGCGGAAGGCCTGCTCCAGGAAACCGGTCGAGCAGATCCCGTAAGCGGTATCGCCGCGCTTCGCCGTGACGGAGATCTTCCTGTCGTCCGGCCCGGCCTTGCCCGAGGCGAGCAGCACCTGCCCGCGCGGGATCGCCAGCGTCTGCATGATCAGCCCGGTCGCGGGCTCCCACAGCCAATAGCCGACCTGGTCGTGGAAGGTGACGTCCTCCTCGGGCGTGTTGATGTGGATGTGATAGCGCAGCCCGTAGAACAGCTGCGGCCCGTTGGCCTGGGGATCGATCGGCTCCATCCGGATGCGCTCGATGAAGGCGCGCTGCTCCGGCCCCTCCGCCTTCGGATTGACGTCGATGCCTTTGTCCGCCTGCCAGCTGCCGGCAAGACGGCGGAGGGGACCGAGATTGGCAAGGCCGTCGGGCGAAACGTCCTCGGGCTCGGTGAAGATGTCGGCGGGAATAGGGAGCATGGGGGCCTCGCGGGATTGCGAGGAGCAGCAATAGCACGGAGGCGGGAATGCGGCTCGTGCTCAAGTCTCACAATTGCGAATGGACATAGGCGCCACGCGCAGACGGTTGTTGGAAGGACCTTGCCAAGGGAGCGAAGTGGAGCTGAACCTACTCAGTCGACCCGTCGCCGACTTTAGTGGCGCCGCGGCCGCACGCGCCGCGCGGGTGCTGTTCATAGCGCGAAGCCAGGCGAAGCGGCCTTAAGCTTTGGTTGGGGCAAAGCTCAATAGCTGACGACATCCGTGTGACCACGGAGGTCGGCTGGAAGGCGACAGCATTGGTTATCGGTCCCGGCCTCTCACATCGCGCGCGCCAGAACGATCGTGCCGGACAGGATGAGGACCGCGCCCGCCGCATAACTCAATCGGCGGCCGAGCGGCAGTAGTTTCTCAGCGGCGACATAGAGCGCAATGCCGATGACCCAGGCCAGATTCATCGCGCCGCCGACGAACAGCAATGCCATCAGAAACCAGCAGCAGCCGACGCAATAGCTGCCGTGGCGAAGTCCCATCCGGAATGCTCCGCGCGTGCCGGGCCGCCAATGCCGGCTGAGAAACAGCAGCGGGCTATCGCAGTAGCGCAGGCAGGCATGTTTGATCGGCGTGAACTGGTAGAGGCCTGCGGCAAGCAGAATGCTGCCGCCGAAGATTGCGCTGGTGCTGGCCATCGCCATCGACAGCAATCCCAAGCGTTCCAACACCGATTGCGCCAGGACCGCAACGACACTGAACCCCGCCCATGTCACGAGATAACCGGCGAGAAAGATCCAGGCATCGATTGCGGCCCGGGATGCAGTCTCCTGCTTGCGCTTGACGGTCGCATACAAGAGAACGGTGGGCGCCGCGCTCGGCGCCATCATCGCGATCATCATCACCCACCACATCACGAACAGCAGCGCAGCGTAGAGTGGCGTCCACGGTATTGGCGCCATGTCCGGCATGGCGGCCATCATCTCGGTGTCCATGCCGGCGCCCACCGCGAGATAGGCCCAGGCGAGCGCCGCCACTGTGGCGGTCCCGATTGCGACGATCAGCCGGTCGCGCTGAAGTAGGCGTTCCAGCATCAAGGGCCCCCGCATGGACTTTTCCAGGATCGCGATGAGGAGCCGACACCGAGGCCTCGTCTCGACGTCAGCGCCGCATCATGCCGCAATGCCCTCGGGCGTTTGCACGACATTGGCGAGCGAGCTGTGCGTGCCCTGGGTCTCGAACGGGATGGCACCGGTCGAGCGGATGTTGGCGGACGCGATCTCGGCAGCCCTGTGCTCGAATCCCTCGGGCATCACCACCTGGATGCGGTGCGGATCACCCGTCACCGGATTCTTGATCGGCTCGACGTCGGTCTCGAGCACGCCCGTGGCGACGAGTTTTGCGACGCGGCCGTCCTTGTCGAAGGAAAATTCGAAGGGCGCAAAAATCGGATCGTGGATCTTGGTGACGATGAGGCTGACAATCTGAAAAAGCGTACCCTCGGCCGAATGTTTGCCTGAAAAGATATTGAACAACGCCTGGCGCTGTTCCGGCGCGGCGCGTTCGTCGATGATGGGCTGGATTGTCCCGTTGCCTTCATGCAGCGGGCCGGGGAAATCGACCGTGATCGCGAAGCAGAGACCGTCGAGCCTGGTTCCCTCGAAATGTCCTTTGGCGATCCGCATGCCGAACATTCCCTTGCAATAGCCCTTGGTCGGCGGTGCATTGAAATCGCAGGGGCAGCCAAACGCGCAGGTGCAATTCTTCATCCATTCGCCTTCGAGACGCCAGTCCGATGCAGCCATGGCACATCTCCCAATGTGAGCGAGGGACGCGGCAGCCGTAGACGAATTTGTTCAGCGTTATGTCGAGGCCTTGAGAGAAAGTGCGAGCGGGATCGAATCCGATCAGAAGGCCGGCATCGCGGGAAAGTCTGTGGCCAGCTGCCATTTACCGTCCTATGGCCAAGAGCATATCAGCTGCAGCCGGGCGCGTACAGCGAACGGATGCGGCAGAGCAGCCGGCTCTTGGGACGTCCGAAAATCAGAGGAATGGTGTCCTGGCAGGGCATCATACGCGACCAGTTGAAGACCGTTCGTCTGCGGCGTCCGTCCTTCGAGACACCCGCCCTTGGCGGACCTCAGGATGAGGACGGCGTGTGCGGCAGCAGTTTCAACGAGCACCGATGCCGCTTGGCCTCATCTTGACGAGACCGCGAAGCGGTCGTCTCGAACGACGAGGCGTGCGCTCAGGCGCCGCCAAGAGCCATGTGCGATAGCCCTGCGACGCGGCAACCGGGGCGCCCGGGAGACGATGAGCGCGCTCCGAACTGCCACCTTTCAGGCCATCTGCAGCGATGCTGGCTCGGTGCCGCATTGAAGTGAGCCGGCGGAGATGGCGCTCATTTGCGCAACGCCGGCTTGCTAGGCGGTTCGGGAGGCGCTGCAGACACGGCGAAGGTCACCCACGTGCTCCAGGTCGATGCCCGGTTCTCGACCTCCAAGTCCTTGTAGCCTTTGAGGTTGAGATAGCCTTGATACCCCTCGGCCAGCGGAATGATGAAGCCAATCTGGGGACCGAGGCCGATCGCACGTCCCCGGAAGCCGCCGAGCTTGGCGCCCGGTCCGCTGTCGTCGGTGATCTGCTGGTAGAGATAGCCGGCAACCCCGATGTGTACGTTCTTGGTCACGAATTGCGAGGCCGCCCAATCGACGTGGAAGTCGATGCCGTTCTGGTACTGCAGGTGCGGGTTGGGCAGGCTGTAGCTGAAGCCGCCGACGACGGAGAATTCATGCCCAGTCTTCGGGTCCAAGTAGGTGTAGCCGGCGCCGGCGTCCCACGCGACGAAGCCGAGGTTGAGATTGGCGAGACGGTTCGGATCGTAAGTCCCGCTCGGAATGTTGCCGGTGACGTAGACCATCTGGTTATGGACGCCCTGGTTCCACTTCAAAGTGCCTTGATAGATGACGTCCGAGAGCGTCGTGCGGGTGTCGGTTGCGACGCCCGAGATGGCGTTGCCGCGCGGTCCCGTCAGCGTGGCGTCGATGCCGATGCCGGCGTTACCCGGCGCCGTGATGAGCGAGAAGGCGGCCTGGCCGCCCAGGACCGACAAGGGAGAGGTGTAGGTGATGCCAAGAGCAAGGGCGTCCGCATGCGCGTTGAGTCCGGTCACAACCGAGCCGCGCGCCAGTGCTGGTGACGAAATTCTGCGCCGCTGCGGCGTTCGCCTGGAGGTGCAGGTAGACCGTGGCATATGCCCAGCCAGGAACGGCCGGCGCCGCTGCGAGGCTGCCGAATATACCGGGCAGCCAGAAGCCGACGCCGCCAGCATCGGCCAGAGCTTGGGATGGATGCGCGACGGCCGCCAATCCGAGCGATGCCAGCGCCAGACGCGATGCCACGCTTCTCATGCTGCCTCCTTCAGAACGGAACGAGCACCTTCTTCTTGCTCGCCTTCCCGGTTCGGCATCTCGAACTTGCGGGGACCGCCGGGCTGCGAAACCTCTATGGCGTCCTGCAAGGCATGAACACCCTTGAGGTGATCTGGATCGTTCGGGTCACAAGAGTGCGGACGCCCCGCGAGCGCGTAACGCGTGCCGATCTTGGCTTAGTCAGCTTCGTGCTTCAGCGCGGGAAAAGCGTAGTTGGTGCCCAGGGGCGGAATCGAACCACCGACACTGCGATTTTCAGTCGCATGCTCTACCAACTGAGCTACCTGGGCGTGCTCCAAGAGAGGGGCCAAAGCCCATCGAGCGGGCGGTTTATAGTGGGCCGAGAGCGGCCTGTCCACCCGGCTTCGCGTGAAGGCTGCGCCGGGCGCGGCCCGGCTGTGTACAAGGTGGGGCAGTGTCGGCGCGGCTGGCGCCTGGCGCTTCCTGAACTTAACAAATCATTGATATTACTTTCTATTCTACGTCATCCACCTCGTCGTCGCGGCCGGGGATGACGTAGGAGCCCTTCAGCCACCGGTTCAGGTCGACGTCGCGGCAGCGCGAGGAGCAGAACGGGCGGGTGGCCTGCGACTGCGGCTTGCCGCAGATCGGGCAGGTTTTGAGGGGTTTGGCGGGCGTTTTGAGGTGATCGTTCATGCCCGGGGCAGCTTACACGAGGTGAGGCAGTTCAAGCGCCAGCCGGCAAACGGGTTCCTCGCGCGGCGGGGCAGGCGTTCGCGCGGCGGGCCGGTGGGGCCATTCTACTGCGCATGGGGTTGTTTCGCGATTTTTGTCGACGGCGCTGTCGTGCTCACAGCGCGGTGGCGTTAAGCCAGCCGAAGCGGATCGGAAAGCCCTCGCCGCCGAGCAGGGTCGTGGTCTCGTACAGCGGCAGGCCCACCACATTGGTGTAGGAGCCGACCATCTTGACCACGAACGAGCCGGCGATGCCCTGCGCCGCATAGCCGCCGGCTTTGCCGCGCCATTCGCCCGAGCCGATATAGGCCTGGATGTCGTCTTCCGACAGGCGCTTGAAGCGGACGCGGGTCTCGACCAGGCGCTGACGAAAGGCCTCGCGCGGCGTGACGACGCAGATCGCGGTGTAGACGCGGTGGTTGCGGCCCGAGAGCAGCCGCAGGCACTGCGCGGCTTCGTCGACCAGGTTGGCCTTGGGCAAGATGCGGCGGCCGACCGCCACCACGGTGTCGGCAGAGAGGATGAAGGCGCCGCGCAGCTCATCATCCAGCTGCACCGATTTGAGCGCCGCATCGGCCTTGGCCCTCGCAAGGCGGTTGGCGCAGGCGCGCGGCAGCTCGCCCCGCTTCGGCGTCTCGTCGACGTCGGCCGGCCGGAGCGCGTCCGGCTCGATGCCGGCCTGATTGAGCAGCGCAAGGCGCCGCGGCGAACCGGAGGCAAGTACGAATTTGGGGCGGCCGAGCATCAGGTGATTTGGGGGATGAAGCGGGGTGAATTGCGCGCGGAACCTATCGGAAGGGGGCCGGTTTCACAACCCAGGAACCGGAGGTTTGGTGATTCGAGGTTGCCAACACGCGTGTGCCTGCGCTCTGTGACGCGGGTGTTACGCACGCCGCATGCTACCCGCTCGCCGCGCCCACCTTCGCGAACCGCCTGCGGATGCGCATCAAGAGCTGATCGCAAACCGCGCGATAGGCGGCGAGCTTCTGGTCACGGCTGCCTTCGATCGTGGTGGGATCCTGCGTCGGCCAGTATTCGACCTCGGCGGCGAGCGTGCGGGTCAGCTCCAGCGCCTTGTGGTGGGCCTCCGGCGACAATGTGATGATGAGGTCGAAATTCAGGCCCTCCCAATCCTCCAGCTCCTCGAAGGTCTGCGGCTTGTGGGCGGAGATGTCCTGGCCGAGTTCGGCCATCACGGACACCGCAAATGGATCGAGGTCACCCTTCCTGGCGCCGGCCGACCTCACGTAGAGGCCCTGCGGAAACATGTGCTGCAACAGGCTCTCGGCCATCGGCGAGCGCACGCTGTTCATCGCGCAGGCGAACAGCACCGATTGCGGATCGCGTGCGCGTGGCGGCGCCGCCATCGCGCTTAGCCTTTCCAGTGCAGGACAGTAATGAGCGTGAACAGCCGGCGCGAGGTCTCGAAATCGACCCGCACCTTGCCCTTCAGCCGCTCCTGGAGCGTGCGCGATCCCTCGTCATGGATGCCGCGGCGGCCCATGTCGATGGCCTCGATCTTGTCCGGCGTCGCGGTCCGGATCGCCTGATAATAGCTGTCGCAGATCATGAAATAGTCCTTCACAATCCGTCGGAACGGCGTCAGCGACAACAGATGCGCGACCACGGGCGTGCCGTCCTCGCGGCGAATGTCGAACATCAGGCGGTTGCCGGTGATGCCGATATGCAGCGTGAACGGGCCCTGCCCTTCGGCACCGTCGGGCGCGAACAAATTCTGCTCGATCAGGTCGTAGATCGCGATCGCGCGTTCATGCTCGATGTCCGGCCCGGAACGGCCGATCGAGTCCTCGTCCAGCGAGACGCCGACGATGCGATTGGTCGAGTCGTCCTGTTCGGGCGGCCTTGTCATGACTGATTGAGGCGCAATCCAATCGAGCGCGAATGGGCATGCAGCCCTTCCGCTTGTCCAAGCGTCATCGCGGCCGGACCTAGCGCACGCAGCTGATCCCGGCCGCATTTCAGGATCGAGGTGCGCTTGATGAAGTCGTGCACCGACAGGCCCGAGGAGAACCGCGCCGAGCGCGCAGTCGGCAGCACGTGGTTGGAGCCGCCGACATAGTCGCCGATCGCCTCCGGCGTATGCGCACCGAGGAACACTGCACCTGCATTGCGGATCTTCGCGGCGAGCGCATCGGGATCGCTCGTCATGATCTCGAGATGCTCGGCGGCGATCGCGTCCGCGAGCGGGATGGCGCCAGCAATATCCTTCACCATGATGATGGCGCCGAAATCGGCCCACGAGGCGCCGGCGATCGCAGCCCGCGGCAGCGTCTTCAGCTGCGCCGCGACCGCCTTTTCGACCTCGGCGGCAAGCCGCGCGGAATCGGTGATCAGGATCGATTGCGCGCTGGCATCGTGCTCGGCCTGTGCCAACAGATCCGCGGCGATCCAGTCGGCATTGCCGGTGTCATCGGCGATCACCAGCACCTCGGAGGGGCCGGCGATCATGTCGATGCCGACCTTGCCGAACACCAGCCGCTTTGCGGCGGCGACATAGGCGTTGCCGGGCCCGACGATCTTGGCAACCGGCGCGATCGTCGCGGTGCCGTGCGCGAGCGCGGCCACGGCCTGTGCGCCGCCAACCCGGTAGATCTCGGTGACGCCGCCGAGATGCGCTGCCGCCAGCACCAGCGGGTTGAGCTTGCCGTCGGGCGAGGGCACCACCATGACGAGGCGCGCAACGCCGGCGACCTTCGCGGGCACGGCGTTCATCAGCACCGAGGAGGGATAGGCCGCGGTGCCGCCGGGCACATAGAGACCGGCGGATTCGATTGCGGTGTAGCGCCAGCCGAGCTCGACGCCGAGCGGGTCGGTGAAACGCTCGTCCCTCGGAAGCTGGCGGCGGTGATAGATCTCGATGCGGTCGCGCGCGAGCTTCAGCGCGTCCAGCGTCGCGGCATCACAGGCCTTTGTCGCGGCTTCGATCTCGGCGGCGGTGACGCGCAAGGAGGCGGCATCCAGCGAAAGCCGGTCGAATTTTTTCGTGGCCTCGAGCAGGGCCGCATCGCCCCGTTTAGCGACGTCGTCGACGATCGCGCGCGCGGCGGCCTCGACGTCCGCCGAGACCTCGCGTTTGGCGGCGAGGAAGGCCGCGAATCGCTGGTCAAAATCGGCGCTGCTGCGGTCGAGACGAACGGGCATTTTGGCTGGGCTTCTGGCTGGTCTTTTGGGGCGGATTGGCTCACCCGACCCCCTGCTCAATGGCGCGGCGGGGAAGCGGCGTCAACCCTTGGGCCGGGTCGTTTCCCTCCGCTGCCGTTCTGGCTTTCGCCAGACCGACGACGGAATGCGTTGGCTTGGCATGCCATTCTCACCCCTCGATCCCCGGGCCCGCCCCCAGCGCATCCGTCCCGAGGTCGGTCAGCTCGCATTCCAGGCATTCGACGTCGAGGCGGATGGCGCCGCCCTGGGCGAACAGAAGCAGGGCACTGCCGCCGGGCTCCTCGTTGCGGCCATCCTGGGGGTGAAACTCGATGCCGACGAGGTCCAGCACCTTGTCCGGCGCGGCGAGGTCGATGTTGCGCGACTTGCAGGCAAGCACGCGGTCGAAGCGGAGCGCGGCGACCAGCCGGCGCGGCTCGGCCTCGCCTTCCAGGGTCTGCTCCCAGTCGAGCCGGCTCATGCCGACGACAAGCCGCTTCTCGCTCTGCCGCCAGATGATGTCGGAGGCCTGGACACGGGCGTCCTGGACATGGGTCGAGATGACAGCGAGATCGTCGGCGTCAAGTGCGATCAGTTTGAGCTGGGGAGACATCGCCGACGCTTCTCCTTCAAGGGCGGACGGGACTCAACGCGCGCGGCGCCGAACTTTCCGCACCAAACTAACTGCGCAGCGGACTAGAGGCTATTGATATCCTCCATTTTCAGCATCTTACCTCTCTCGGGCGACGCGGATCATGGCGCGGCCGATCCGCTCGGTCGAGGTGACGAGCGATGGTGAGATCCGACGGAGCACGCGAAGCTTCACTCCTTGAAGAACGCCAGGAGGTCCGCGTTGATGGTCTCGGCGTGCGTGGTCGGCATGCCGTGCGGGAAGCCTTTGTAGGTCTTGAGGATGCCCTTCTTCAGCAGCTTGGCCGACAGCGGTGCGGAATCGGCGTAAGGCACGATCTGGTCGTCGTCGCCGTGCATGACCAGCACCGGCACGTTGATCTTCTTCAGGTCCTCGGTGAAGTCGGTCTGCGAGAACGCGACGATGCCGTCGTAATGCGCTTTTGCGCCGCCCATCATGCCCTGGCGCCACCAGTTCTGGATCACCGCTTCCGACGGCTTTGCGCCGGGACGATTGTAGCCATAGAACGGGCCGGCGGGGAGGTCGCGATAGAATTGCGCGCGGCTGGCCGCGAGCTGCGCCTGGAGACCGTCGAACACGCTCTTCGGCAGGCCGCCGGGATTGGCCGCGGTCTGCACCATCAGCGGCGGCACTGCGGACAGGAGCGCCGCTTTCGCGACGCGGCTCTCGCCGTGGCGCGCGATGTAGTGCACGACCTCGCCGCCACCGGTGGAGTGGCCGACATGGATGGCGTTCTTGAGGTCGAGATGGGCGGTCAGCGCGGCAAGGTCGTCGGCGTAATGATCCATGTCGTGGCCGTCGGCGACCTGCGCCGAGCGGCCGTGGCCGCGGCGGTCATGCGCGATGACGCGGTAGCCATGCGAGACGAAGAACAACATCTGCGCGTCCCAGTCGTCGGCCGAGAGCGGCCAGCCATGGCTGAACACGATCGGCTGGCCCGAGCCCCAATCCTTGTAGAAGATCGCGACGCCGTCTTTGGTGGTGATGGTGGGCATTGCTAGGCTCCTTGAACGATCAGGCAAACGCCATCGGCCTGAAGCGGCGCCAGGCGCCGATGGTGAGCAGGACGAAGAACACCAGCACGATGCCCTGCACCACCGCGAACACCGGACCCGACGGCGGCGCCGGCGGCACGGCGGGCGCGAGCGCGGCGAGCGCCGGCACCTTCAGGAACGACTGGATGACCAGCACGAAGACGTTGAAATAGAGCGAGACCATCGCGGTCACGATAAAGACCGGGCGCCAGGCACCTGCGAGCTTCATGCCGTAGAGCGCGATGCAGGCGATCGCGAGCAGCAGCAGCGAGATGATGCCGATGACGTGCGACGGCAGCAGCTTCTCGAACGGAAACAGGAAGCCGGTCGCGCTGGTCAGGATCGTGAACAGCAGGAAGATCGCGGTGAGGCCCGGCATCGACTTCGAGCCGAGCAGGCCGAACATCACGACGAGGCCCGCGACAATGGCAATCAGGCTGATGACGACATGGATCATCGTAAAGGCGGACAGGCTCAACCCAAGCACCATGACGTCTCTCCTACGTGTCCAGCATTGAGATCAGGCAATTGATATTACGGTCCTCATCGGATTGCCACATGCGATGGCGTCGCACATGCGCCCTGAGCCATGCGCCATCGTGCGAATTGACAAACGCGTGCTCGGATTTTTTGCAGCGCTGTCACAAACGACAGCAGGTTTTCGACGAACTTGAATCATCTTCGGCAAGAGCGGCCCGCGATATGTGGGCCGCCCTTGCGCGTGGTTCACACTTCCTTGGTGTCGAAGATCAGCAGGTCGGCGCCGCCGCTGGCGAATTTCGGCACGTCGCCCGCTGCCGCCTTGCCTTCTGCGCTGCCGAATGCCGCCTGGATGGCGGCCACGCTGTCGAAGGTGAGTATAGCGACGAGGTGGACTCCGGAAGGACCAGCGGGAGAGCCGACCGGGCCGGTGCTGACCGCGTACTTCTTCAAGCCGGGCAGTTTCTTGGCAAGCGGGATGTGGGTCTCGGCATAATGCTTGTCGAAGGCCGCAGCATCCTTGGGCGTCTTGTAGAGCACGACGAGTTCAGCCATTTAGTCCTCCCTGTGAAACTTGTTGTGTTTAGATCCTCATGGTGAGGAGCGTGCGAAGCACGCGTCTCGAACCATGAAGGCCCGGCTGTGACAGCTGGGCCTCGATCCTTCGAGACGCCGCTGTCGCGGCTCCTCAGGATGAGGGGATAGTCCGCGGGATGTCGCACGATGACAACCCATATTCCGGTTGTCTTCTGCTTGCCTAAAGCGCCGGTTTTGCGGCGTCGCCGAGATAGCCGTGCAGGGAGGCCACGACCTGCGCGCCTTCGCCAATGGCGCCGCCGACGCGCTTGACCGAGCCGGAGCGGACGTCGCCGACGGCATAGACGCCGGGCACGGAGGTCTCGAGCGGCGCCACCAGCCGGCCCTGGTTCTGCTCGGACTGCGCGCCGGTCACGATGAAGCCGCCGCGGTCGAGCGTGACGCCGCAGCCGTCGAGCCAATTGGTGGCGGGATCGGCGCCGACGAACAGAAAGAGATTGCGGATCTCGGCAGAATCCTCGTCATCGGAAAGCCGGCTCTTCCAGCGGATGCGGCGCAGCAGCGAGGCCTCGTCGCCTTCGAGCGCGGTGATCTCGGTGTTGAACATCAATTCGATGTTCGGCGTCGCTTCGATGCGTTCGATCAGATAGCGCGACATGCTCGCGCCCAGGCCACCGCCGCGGATGATCATCAAGACCTTCTTTGCATGACCCGACAGGAACACGGCGGCCTGGCCGGCCGAATTGCCGGCACCGACTAGCGCCACCTCCTCGCCGGCGCAGAGCCGCGCCTCGACAGGAGATGCCCAGTACCAGACGCCGCGCCCCTCGAACTTGTCGAGGTTCTCGATCTCGGGACGGCGATAACGCGCGCCGCTCGCGACCACCACCGCGCGTGAGCGCAACGTGTCGCCGCAATCCAGCGCCAGCGCGAACGTACCGGCGCTGCGCGAGCAGTCCAGCGACTTCACCGACATCGGGATCATGATCTCGGCGCCGAATTTCTGCGCCTGGGTGAAGGCGCGACCCGCAAGCGCCTGGCCCGAGATGCCGGTCGGAAAGCCCAGATAATTCTCGATGCGCGCGCTTGCGCCGGCCTGGCCGCCGAAGGCGCGGGTGTCGAGCACGGCGACGGACAGCCCTTCGGACGCCGCGTAGACCGCCGTCGCAAGGCCTGCCGGTCCACAGCCGACGATCGCGACGTCGTAGATGCGGTCATCCTTCGCCCCGCCGATCATGCCGATGGCGCGGCCGAGCGCGGTTTCGCTGGGGTTGCGCAGCACGGTGCCGTCGGCGGTGACGACGAGCGGCCAATCCTCCGGCTCGGGCGAATAGCGCGCGATGATCTCGGCGGCGTCATGCTCGCTATTGGGATCGAGCAGATGATGCGGTTGGCCGTTGCGGGTGAGAAAGCCTTGCAGGCGCACCACGCCGGCGGAGTTCGACGGACCGATCAACACGGGGCCGCCAATGCCGCCCTGGATCAGGCTGACCCGGCGCAGGATCAGCGCGCGCATGATGCGCTCGCCAAGCTCGGCTTCGGCCACCAGCAGCGCGCGCAGCCGGTCCGGGCGTACCAGCAGCACCTCGACATCGCCCTCGGCGCGTCCGTCGACCAGCGCCGGCCGTCCCGAGAGCTGGCCGAGCTCGGCTAGGAATTGCCCCGGCCCCTGATCGATCACGGGCGTGACGTGGCCGAGCCCGTCGCGCTGGGTGATGGCAACGTGGCCAGACAGCACGACGAACATGCCGGGCCCGGGCTTGCCGGTCTCGAACAGGAACTCGCCGTCGGCATAGCTGCGGACCTCGCCGAAATGCCTGATACGCGCGATCTCGGCTGATGTCAGCGTCGGAAAGGTCTGCTCGGGACGGGTGAACCGCGACATCAGCGCGTCGCGGTCGGTTCGTTGCTGTCCGTCCTGCCCCATTGCCACTTCCATGCACTCCAAAATGTTAGCCGTCGGCCTTCAACTGCCGGTCTTGCCGGCGGTCCCCTTACCCAGGGAATCATCGTCGTTCGGCGAGGGCTCGGTCCTTGCGGCGCGTTCGCGCGCCTGCACCTTCCGCCGCTTCAGGTTTTCGCGCAGCGCCGATTTCAGCCGGTCCTGCCGGGGATCAGCGGCCCGCGTCTTGTCAGTCTCGTCGCTCATCGTGGCCCATCACGTTGTCGGCGGCAGGATGCCACCGAATGACGACATCTCAAGAGGTACAAGAGGCCGGCGCAACGAAGCCAGCGAGATTTGGTCGAATTCGAGGGCGGGACCAACTGGCCAGATGGCTGGGGCTCGCCGGCAGAAAAATCACCCCAAAATCGGTCATTTCTGGGCAATAAGGCCGCCTCGGTCGGACAACCGCGCCGATTTTCTCGATTTGGCAGAGCCGGCAAGCTTGCACATGAGGGGCCCTTGTGGCATCCATCGCCCCGCTTGGCGGGCCCGGTGGCGGCCCGATTCTGTGCCAGCATCTGCTGCCGTAGCTCAGTGGTAGAGCACTCCCTTGGTAAGGGAGAGGTCGACAGTTCAATCCTGTCTGGCAGCACCATCCATCCTATTGGATGCATTGATTTTCTTGAAAATTCGGTCCTGAGTGCCACACAAGAGTGCCACACAGACCAATGGTTTCAATAAAGCGTCGCATGGACAAACGTGCCAACTCCAGCGTCCCGCAATTCCGCTGTCGGGTTCCAACAAAGCTCTTAGGTGAGTTACGCGGCAAGCGGATCTTGCTGCACTTATCGCGCCATACAGAGCCCGCGTGCATCAAGATCGTCACGATCGGCGCAGACGTCGCGTTCAGTCTGGAGACCACGGATGAAGCGATCGCTTCGGCGCGCCACGCCGATGCGCTTGAGCACCTGCAACGGCTATTCGATCTGACAGCCGCACCACCAACCACGATGTCGTATCGTGACATGGTCGCACTGTCTGGCGAGACCTATCGTCTCTATTGCGAAGTTCACGAAAACAATCCAGGCGACCCTGGCAAGTGGGCGTACCACAAGGCGATCAGCCGAGCCGTCCTGGAAGGTCGCATAAAGGATGCACCGCCAGCGACTCTCAAGGTGGACGACGCCACAGCAGCGACGGATTTATTCGGAGCCCAGGACCTTACTGCGGCAATCGACACTCTGCCTCCCGATCAGCACGACGGGCTGGAGAATCGGTTTGGTCTACTGGCGGACTGGGTTCTCATCCGACATCGAGTACGTCTTGCTCAATCCCACCGCCGAAGATTTCTTCAGCTGATCGGTACCGCTTCGCTTGATGCCGGTTGGCAGCTAAAGCGCAACGCAGCGGGCGACTACACTCCTGACCCGAAGGCGCAACGCTTCCCTCGTATCGACAGCATTGCAGCGATCAAGCCTAAGCAAACCATCACCGGCCTGCTTGAACTGTGGTGGAGAGAGGCCAAGGCGACCGGACGCAGCCAAAACACTTACGACGCCTACAAGGGTGCCATAGAGCGGCTCGTTAAGCACCTCGGTCACGACGATGCTGATCGCGTCACTGAGGAGGACATGCTGGCCTTTAAGGACGCTCGCCTGAAGGTCGTCTCCGCGAAGACCCTGAAGGATGGAGATCTGCCCGGGATCAAATCGGTGTTCGGCTGGGCCGTAGACAATCGAAAGCTGCCCCTGAATCCAGCTGATGTGGTCAAGGTAAAGGCCGAGAAGAAGATCCGGTCGAGATCCAAAGGCTTCACAGATCAGGAGGCAGGAGCGATCTTTGACGCGTGCATTGGGTATATCCAGAAGCCGAAGGAAGATCCGAGGACGGCGGCGGCCAAACGATGGGCACCGCTGATCGCTGCCTACACCGGCTGCCGGATCGCCGAAGCGCTTCAACTTCGGAAGGAGGACGTTCGTGAAGAAGCGGGGCATCACATTTTCGACCTGAATCCGCTCGCGGGCAGCATCAAGAGCGGAACCTACCGGCTAGTGCCTATCCACCCTCACCTTCTTGAGCTCGGCTTGCTGCGCTTCGTTGAGAGCTCCGAGGACGGTCCGTTGTTCGCGAAGGGAAGCTACAAGCGGGTCGTGGATTTTGTTCGAGCGGTAGTCACTGATAGCAGGGTTCAGCCGAACCACGCCTGGCGACATCGCCTGAAGTCCATCGGACGCAACCTCGGTTTAAACGAGCGCGTAGTGGACGCCATTCAAGGTCACGCACCTCGAACAGCAGGAGAAGATTATGGCGATGTTTCCGTCATTGCTATGGCTCGAGTGATCGCAGCGATCCCAAGACCACCCGGCAGAGCCACCTCAGTCAACCGGAACTGATGGTGGTTGCAATTCTTTCCAATCAGAGTGGAGTCTGCTTGTAGCTAGATGTTTGGCATCAAGTCGGTTTGTCACTTTTTGCCTTCGCTCTTTCGCGTCGGCTCTGCAGCCGCCTCGCCAATCTCGCTTGGCCAGACTCCTCGCCTGAGTACTCCACTCCTGGGGATGCGAATATTCGTCTCGCCCTTCGCGAACTTTCAGCTCCGGGCGCGTTGGCCTGAATGCGACACAGACGTCGCATATCCTCGATATCGGAGAGCGTCGTGTAGTGCTTTCCGGCGATCACCTCATAGGCGAGCCGCCCACGTGAAATCTCGCGGCGCAGCCCCGCCAAAGTCATGGAGCCGTCGGGGAAGGCAATTCTCGCTGCGACCGCTAGCCTTAACGGCGTCGTCGGCGTCAAGGACTCCTGAGGTAATTCGGTCTTTCTGTTCGACTGGTCGGACATTTCTTGGCCTGTATTTCTTGATCGAACGAGAACTTACCATGCGACTCGGCGTTCAGGAATTTGCATTCATGCAAATCCGAAATATTTTGGACGGCGATTGTGCTCGCCGTCCACTTTTTCAGGTGTACTCCGATGTCGTGTCGTGCGTACGCCAGTTCATCGACTCGTCGATGCGGCGCTGCACCAGCGTGGCCAGCGCTTCTGGATCGTGGCTGGTGCCGTTGATGTTGATGCTCACCAAGCCGCCAGCACCACCGACTCCGCCGCGCGGTACGCCCAGGCTCGCGTCACCACGGATCGGCGATGGGACGTTCCGGATTGCATCTGCCGGCGCTGGCACATTCTTCCACGGCTGCATCCCGTTCCACTCGAAGTGCATCGGGTCGTTGTACTTCCGGGACCAATCACCACCCCATGACAGACCGTACTTGGCCGCCATGTCGCGAACGTTCGCCGGCATGTCCGTCCGTCCGGTGCCGTCCTGAGCGTTCTTGCCCGGGTTGATGTCGATCGCGTTTCCATAGGCATGCTGCGACCATCCACCGCCCTTGCGCTTGCCACGCATGGAGTAGCCGCCGATCGAGCTGATCTTATAGCCGGAGCCTTCCAGTTCATCGACGAAGCCCTTGAAGGACTCTGCCGCAGCCGCGTTCACCGTCAGTCTTTTGCCGGAGGCTAACGTGATGGTCGCCAGGTGCTGCCCCACGCCGCCATACTGTCCATGCATGAAGTTCGCTTTGCCACGCAGCCCCAGCCTGTCGGCCAATCCAGGCGTGACGCCGGACGCGATTGCCGCAGCAGAGTTGCTGGCCATTTGCGATCCGGCGCTCATCTCACCCATGAACCTCTGGACACCGGGGAGCCAGGAGCCGTTCAATCCCCTCGGGTCGTTCTTCGCACCGAGCGGAGCGTAAGAGTCGCGTATCTTGGCGAGGTCACCCCCGGCCGCATTGTAGTTCTTCGCGACCGCGAGCGCCGTCCTGTCGATGCCGGAGTCGAGATCGCCGAACTGCATCAGGCCGCCCCTACCCATGAGGCCACCGGGATTGTTGCCCCTCATGTGCTGTCCGCGACCTGTCTCCTGCGCCATGACTGACGCAAGCAGTGTGGGGTTGACTCCTGCTCTTCGAGCTGCTGCCACGACCGCGTCATACTTGCCTGCGAGCGGCGTCCCGGTAAAAGTGCTCTCGAACGCGCTCCTGTTGAGCGAGCTGGGAATACCACCCGGACCGACTCCGCCGAACGACGGGATTTTGTCACGTCGGATGATGCTTCCGAGGTTGGCGTCGGGCGAGAAGAACGACCCAGGCTGGCTCCTCAGCATGTCCGGGACGTTTCCAGTCAGGCCTGAGCCGAGCCCGCCGCCGCTGCGTCCGAGACCCCTGCCGGACCCACCCATAGCCGCATACTGCAACCCACCACCGAGACTGCTGTTGATGAACGCGGCGCGCTCGACCTTGCCAGTGAACTTGTTCAGCTCGCCTGACAGATCGCTGGTGCGACGACGACCAGAGAAGTCGGTCGGACCCTCATAGCTGGACTTTTTGTATAGCTCTTTTCTGTGTTCGCGCTGGCGGGCACGCCAATCGCTGGTAGATTCGCCGGGGTGCTTGATGTTGGCCTCGGGCACACCGTAATTCTGGTAACGAGTCGCGAACATGCTCAGCAATGCGACCGCGGCCGGCATCCCGGCGATGAACGCGAGCGCGTTTCCAAGTCCCGTTAGTCCGAGAGTGACCGCAGCCAGAACCGAGATGAGTGGCGACAACGCCGCCAAGGCGACGGTCAATCCGGTCAGCTGCGCGACGAGGTTGCCCATCTCCCTGGCATCAGACGGGTTCTTACCAGCGAGGAATCCCAGCGCTGAGAAGGCCGTCTTGAGACCGTTGGCAAATTCGCGAAGGCCCTCCGCGAAGCCCTTGCCGAACTCCCGCCACTTCGCGACGGTCCCGGCATCAAAGTTGTCGGCCATGGATTTGACGACTTCGCCCCAGTCATTCAGCCCGAAGCCCTCGCGGGCACCATCAACCAGGGCTGCAAAATGTTCGCGGACCGATTCGAAGTTGAAGCTGTCCGCTAGGTTGATGACGGTGCCCGAGATTTGGTTAAACCAGGTCTCAAGACCAGCGCCAACCTTCTCCCAGACGAGACCGAGCGCCGCGCTGATGGACGCCCACCGACCCTGCATCGATTGAATTTTCTGCAACGCGGTCTTGTCGAGGAAGCCAGGCTTCCTCTCGATATCCCGTACAACATCCCTCAGCTTGTCGCGACCAAGGACGAGAGTCAGAAGTTCGTCCATCCACTCGCGGCCACCGATCTGCTTTGCGATCTTCGTCCGCAGCCGCTCCGGCATCTTCGCGAGACCGTCGAGGATCTGTGTGATCGCCTCCATGGGCCGTTCGCGCATGGTCTTAGCCATACCGCTGCGGCCACCGAAACCGAGGGCGTTCGCGGCAGAGTTCAAGTCGGAGGCCTGTTGGCCCCTGGCAGAATCCGCGCCAGCGATCTGCGAGGTGAGGAAGCTAGTGAACGTGCCCATCTTGTGCGGCTGCACGCCAAGCGAGATGCCGGTGGCATCGATCGCGGCCAACTGCTCTGGGGTCATCCTCGTCGCGGCGAGCGCGGACAAGCTCCGGCGCATGGCCTCGATGATCTCATTTCCATCGGCGGCGGTGGCATTGTTCGCGACCGCGACTGCGTTGAGGATGCTGCCGAAGCGGCCGGTGTTCCATGGCATCTGAGTCGCGAGGCGACCGAGCAGCTTTCCGACTGCTTCGGGGTTGACGTCGAGACCTGCCTGAGCCTTAAAAGCCAGGTCGGCGAACTCACCCGCGAACTGCTTTGCAACACCAGCCTTGAGTCCTTCCACCGCCGTGTCGATGACTTTGCTGCTTCCGATGCCGTACTTGATGCCGGCGCGATCGGCAAAGCCCTGGCGCAGGTCCGCGACTTCTTTGGACGTGAGATCGCCGAACATCTGGGCGCGGACTTCGGCCGCCTGGACCTCCATGCGCTTACGGAGGGCAGATGCGACACCAGCCCCAGTGATGGCCGCACCGGCTGCAATGGTGCGGATGTTCGGTGCCGGCAGGCGGGCGACTCCACCGCCGTAGGACCGGCCGGAGCTTGTCCGACGCTCCAGGGCAGCACGGCGCGCAAGCTCACGCTGATAACCGACCTCGAGTCGTTCAAGAGCAGCATACGTCCGCCGCGCGTCGCTCAATCGCTGGGCGTTCGCTCGATTCCAATCAGCAGCGTATTCGCGTGCGGCAGACCGGCCTATGTTGGACAGGCCCCGCATCTGATCTGAGACTGCCTTCGCAGAGCGATTGAACCCGTCCAGCGCCGACATGCCGGCGCGTCCCATTCCGTTCAGTTGAACGTTGACCCGTTTCGCGACGCCTTCGAACTTCTGGATGTCGCTGAGGACGCGCTGGAGCACGGGGCTCAGTTCGTTGACGGCCGTAAGGCGCGCCCTGATGTCGAGGTTGTTGTCGGACATTTTTCTTTCTTGATGTGTTGGCGGCCAGGCTGGACGCTAGGTGTGTAAAGCCCCTTTTTGGGGTGCGGCACGGTGGCCAGATGGAAAGGGTGACGCCCGATTCAGAGGGCATGCCCACTCTGGGCAAAATGGCCTTTTGGGCTTGATTTCGGAGAATCTGACAGACGATGGCGGCGGTAGTGCTCAATAAAAAAATCTTGCCTTCACCTATCCAGTGCTTTCGCTTGCTGGGAAACCTCTACGGGTTCGGTGCAGCGGCGAGCATGACGATGATGGCCATGGTGCTCTGACCTGACGACAATTTGACCTACCGCGGTCAGGTCGAGTACAGGGTGACAACCAAGTCGAGCTATCGACCTGTGCGCCCTGCATTTCTTGCGGGGTGCGTGCTCATCGCAACGATCTTCAACGCATCAGATGCACAACGCCATGGCCGTCACCGGCCTGGTGAATGAAGGATCATTGTCATGAGCAATACAGTCACGTTCACCGCGGCCCGCCGTCGTTTCGAGCGCGCCCACCACAACCACCGCACGATCAGCAAGCTGAGCCGGGCCGAGATGCAAGGCTTGGGTGGCTCACCCTTCGCTGTGCTGGAGGGCAACCACGTCGTGGACCATGGGACACGGCTGCGGTCGAACGTTGGTGCCGAGACGCAGTCGTGCTCAGTCCGGGCGAGGCTATCACCACCTAAGTATCGATCGGTGGAGCGCGGGGACTGGTTTACTAGAACCAGCCCCGCCGCCTTGCGCCTTGCTTCTGGGTGTATTACAAACTAGTCAACGAACGTCGGCTAGAACGTAAAGTGAGGCTGAGGATGGCTGCAACGGGCAAATGGGTCGCTTATTACCGGGTCTCGACGGATAAGCAGGGCCGCAGCGGACTAGGTCTTGAGGCACAGAAGGCAGCGGTCATGACCCACCTCAACGGTGGTGACTGGAAGCTGGTCAAAGAGTTCACCGAGATCGAAAGCGCCAAGCGGACCGACAATCGCGCCCAACTCCAAGCGGCCTTCGATGCCTGTCACCTCTACGGTGCGAAGCTGATAATCGCAAAGCTCGACCGACTGTCCCGTGATGCACACTTCCTGTTGGGATTGGAAAAGGCTGGCGTCGAGTTCGTATGCGTTGACGATCCGCACATGACTCCCCTGACACTCGGCATTCGTGCGGTCGTAGCCCAACATGAACGCGAGCTGATCTCCTCCCGCACCAAGGCCGCTCTACAGGCGGCGAAGGCCCGTAATGTGAAGCTTGGTGGTCGTCGTACCTATGCAGACGGCAGTCCGGTCACTCTGAGCCTGGATGCCATTGCAAAGGGCAGAGAGACGGTTGCGAAGCGTGCTGATGACAAGGCCGCACGGATCATGCCGGCCATTCGCGAGCTACAGGCGGAAGGCGTAACGTCTCTGACCGCCATCGCGGCCCGCCTGAACGAACAGGGCATCCCAACGCCACGCGGCGGCCGATGGCAGGCGGTCCAGGTCTCGCGGGTCTTAGAACGACTCGCATGAGTCGCTCGCGGGCGCCTCACCGGAACGCCTTGCACGCATCCCCGCTGCGGAAGGTACCCGTTGGGCAACTCTTGCCAGGGATCACCGGGAAGGCGTGCGGCGTGTCCTGGTGCAGTGCCTCACAGAAGGCGCCCTTGCCGACGAATCCGGTCGGGCAGGTCCCGGCGCGTTGAATGCGCTCCCGGCCATCCCGCGTCGGTGCTGGATAGGCCGACTCGGCGAGGGCAGGGAGCGCGCCAGCGAAGGTCAACGCGAACGCCAGTCCTGCGATTCGTCTCATCCTGTCGCGCTCCCCTGTGAACGGCTGGCTAGCGTATCCTTCCGCCGGCCCGATCCGTCAACCTGCCATCAAGATATTGGTTGCGTTGCCCTCCGCCTCGATGGCGGCAATCCTGGTCTTGGTCGCCCCGATGGCAGCCTCTGATTCAGCCACAAGCGCAATCGCATCTTGATGTGCCTGTGTGACGACAGCTAGTTCATGTTGGGCATCAGCAAGCCTCTGTAGCCGGTCACGGGCGATCAGATGGGCAGCACGGTTCTGCCGCACCAGCGGTGACAGGTGTTCGATATCCTGCCGGGTGGCAACTGCGCTGCGTAGTCTGCGAGACATGATGATGGCTCCTATCGGTTGGTGCTGCGAGATGCAGCAAGCTCTGTCATGTGGGTCCGGGTGAGCCCTGTGTATTTGGCGATTTCATCAGCGGTGATGGTGGGGCGTCGCCTGCGCATCTGGCTGACGGTCCGTTCATCTTCCGGCTTGGCGGGCTGCTGCAGCCGGCTGAAGCCGCTCGGCGCCCTGGCGTGCAGGTCTGCCAAGTAGTCCTTGATGGATAACGTCCCCTTGTTTGGGATCGTGATCATGGCGCCGTCCAGCGACGATCCGGCCAAGTCGATTGCGACCGTCTGCATGACCGCGCTGTTGATCTGGAAGCCCCTGGCGCGTGCGGCAGAGATGACCGCGTCCTCAATTTTTTCGGTGCTCATTAGGCGGCATCCTTGGACGGGGTGGCCGCCTTGGTCAGTTCGTTCAGAATGAGGCGGCGCACCCATCCAGATTTTGACGCCAGTTCCAGCTTTGCGCGCTGCTCGATTTCGTCAAACAGCGAGGTCGGAATGGCAACGCCAATAGTTCGGTTGGGCTCGAAGCGAGCCCGATCAAGATCGATCAAGTGAAACTCCATAGACAGATCGCCGGCACCGCGAAAGGCGCGGTCCGGTGGATGCAGGATTGAGAAGGGGAGGCAGGAATCAAAAACTCCGCCAGCGATTAAGCTTGACGGAGTTCGACACTTACCCAAACACAGTACAGGGTCCCCCGAAAAAAGTCAAGGGAGCCCTCGTGGCCTGCTGCAAAGACACGACGTCGAAATTTTTAACAACTGAATTTCGGCGGTGTTGAAAACCCCTATACTTGTAGGGGTTTTGAGCACTTTGGCGCCATGGTCTCGTAATTCTCGCGCTTTTATAGCTGCGCGGGTTCTCGGTCGGCGAGAATGACCCGCCGTATCGCCGGGTGAATGCCATCAAGATCGTGGTGGAAGACGTGCACTGGTCGCGGGCTTCGGGGCTCGATGTCCGCATCGTGATCTTCAGAAGCGTAGTTGTAGCGAGTGCTCCGCGCTGATATTGCAGATCCCGATCGCTCGGTCGGCGATGGGGGTGACGGTGAGACTGCTGACGTTGATCTCGATGGCTTTTCTCCTGACCGCGTGCGGAGGAGGGCATGGCCGCTACGAGCCGCCGGCCGTCGATAGCTACGGCAAGTCCCCCGAGCAGCTCGCCAAGGACCAGCACGAGTGCATCGAGGCGAAGCGCGCCCATGGATGGGTGGGCGACGCCGGCATGATCACCAGCTGCATGGAGCAGCGTGGCTACACCATCCTGACCCCGAAGGGTTGACGTAGATAGGACTCCCATGCGCCAGATCGCGCCGCTCGTGGCGACCCTGCTCCTGGCCGGCTGCGGCTCCGGCGACTTCACCTGCTCCTCGGCTCCTGTCGTCGAGCAGCTCACCGCTTACTTCAAGAACGCCACCGCGTCGGTCGGCGTGCCGCTCGATTTCGACGCCTCGAAGACCGTCTATCGCTTCGAGAACGCCCGTCAGATCGGCGGCAACGACCATCAGCGGGCCTGTGCTGCGACCTTCTACACCACGATGGTGCCGAAGCCTGGCGCCACCTACGACAAGGCCGCTCTGGAGTGGGCGAACAACCTGGCGCAGCCGATCAACTACACCGTCGAGAAGCTCGACAAGGGCGGCGTCTACGTCACCGTCCGCTGATGAGGGCTGGGCTGCCGTCAAAAGGGCGGGTCTTCCTCGAAGTCGATGTTTTCGCCGTTGTCCTCCGGGTCATCTTGTCCCGGCGTCCATACCTTTCCACGGACGCAGTCGACGAACGAGTGATCGGGACCGGCTTGCTCGATGTTCATCACAGCCAGTTCGAAGTAGACCCGGCCTGATGCCTCTTGGAAAGCCTTCCAATTGCCGTCCACCAGGACGACCTGGCCATCTTCTTCATCTCCATCAGCGACGGGGGTGTCAGCGACTGGCCGACCGAACTTGCGCTCGTAGAGACTCTTCAGGACATGAAACTGCTGCCGTGCTGACATACAGTCGGACGTTCTTATGGAGTGCCCATCAGCCTCATCAACGAACGAGCCGGCGCCAATGAGCGATGCGAATTGCACATGCGTGTTCTTGAGGTGGGTTGATGAGGTGAGTGAATAAGGTGAGTCGGGTCCACGCCGTGGACCGTTTCCATGTGCGCCGTGGACGGTTTCCGCATCGTCGCGGACCGTTTTCGAATCTTCGTGGACCGTTTCAGAACGGTCTTCCCCGTGGACCGTTTCTCGCAGACCGTTTTGGTCGCTATCGACAGCGCCGAACACATTCCACAGCGGCAACCAGTACATGTTGAACCGGCCAGCGCCGCCTTTGCCCCGCTCCCCCAGGCGCTTTACCTTGATCCGCCAGCGTTCCGGGATGATCTTGTCCGCCTCCCTGGTCCCGTCGGCGCGCTTGCGTCCCTTCATCACCCCTGTCTCCAGGGCCGCGATGTTGTTTTTTGCTGCGCTTACCGTGCAACCGCATTCCCTCGCCAGGGTCAGGAAGTTGGGATAGGCGTGCCCATATCTTTCCGGATCGTCACCACGACCTTCATTGATCTTGTCGATCATCCGAATGTAGAGGCGCTTCTGAAGGTCGCTCAGTTCCCTTTTCGGAGCGCTCTGCACGGCGGTGATGAACTTCAACTTATTGCCAGCCGTTATCTGAAGTTCGACTCCATAGGGTTTGATGATGGGGGTCGGCTTAAGGTTGCTTTTCTTTTCGTCGTATGACACTACTTGGTTCTCATTCTTATTCGGTTACGGACTTCCAAGCCCCGGCGCGCCAACGCTGGGGCTTTCGCTTAGTGGTCACT
Source organism: Bradyrhizobium sp. 137 (assembly GCF_023074095.1). Taxonomy (NCBI): domain Bacteria; kingdom Pseudomonadati; phylum Pseudomonadota; class Alphaproteobacteria; order Hyphomicrobiales; family Nitrobacteraceae; genus Bradyrhizobium; species Bradyrhizobium sp. 137. The sequence goes on along the minus strand of NZ_JADPKU010000067.1, from coordinate 78,383 downwards.
TCGCCGCGGCCTGAAGCCGCTGCAGACGCTCCTCGATGGCCTGCCTAACGAACTCCGACCTGCCCTGACGTAGGTTCAGGCGCGCTTCATCCAGCGCAGCCAGTTGGTGCGCTGAGAGCCGGAGCCCGATGTAGGGCCGGGCCGTATCGGGATCGTAGAAAAGGCGGTTAGTCATAGTTCCTCCAAAACAAAAACGCCCCGGCGATTGCCGAGGCGCGGACGTGTGACGCAAAAAGCCCCACTTGGAGCGAAGCTTTTCTCTGCGAAATGATCGACGATGTAGCTGCTGATTAGCACAAAACAAGAACGCCGTCAAATATTTGGTCCTTTATGCCTGTGAGGAGGCACTGGAATCATGAGCATCATCCTCCCCGCTGCCTCCTACGGCTCGCGCGACGGAAGGGTGCGAAGGACTCAACTAAGGTAGGCAGGATTTACTAGGTGATAGGGGTACTGCAGGTTTGTCCGTTACCAAGCTGCGCGCTAAGACTGTCTTGACAGCGGGAGTCGTGTAGTTCGGCTCGACTTGCACGCGGGCTTAGGGAAATAAGGGGCGGGCCGGGGAAAATGCTTCAGACAGTGAAAGACGCGTGCAAGTTCGATCCTAAGGCGATCGACTACGCGCTCAGCGACCAGATCGAGAATCTCGAGGACCTGATCGGCCACGACGCCAAGGCCGCGAAGGGGTTCTTCGACAAGACCTACGTCACGGGCGGCATGAAGACCCTGCTCCGGCAAGGCCTGCAGCGGCTGGCCGGCACGTCGGGCCAGGCGGTGTTCGAGCTCAAGCAGGCGATGGGCGGCGGCAAGACGCACTCCATGCTCGCCCTCGGCTATCTCGCCGCGAATCCTTCGCTGTTTCCGCTGGTCGACGGCGAGATCACGAAGGGCGTCAAGTTGCCGTCGGCGACGAAGGTGGTCGCGATCTCCGGCCGGTCGATCTCGCGCGAGAGACACCTGTGGGGCGACATCGCCGACCAGATCGGCAAGGCGGAGCAGTTCCTGCCGTTCTACAAGGGCGCGCCATCGGCGCCGAACGAGAAGGACTGGATCGCGCTGATCGGCGACGAGCCGACCCTGATCCTGCTCGACGAGCTTCCGCCTTACTTTAAAAACGCCATCACCCAGCCGGTCGGCGGCGGTACGCTCGCCGACGTCACCACCTACGCGGTCTCGAACCTGCTGTCGGCCGCGCTGAAGCTGCCGCGCCTGTGCATCGTGATCTCGAACCTTTCAGGCGCCTACGAAGGCGCGACGAAGGAGATCACCGCGATGGTCGCCAAGGCGACCCGCGACCTCCAGAACGAGACCGGGCGTCAGGCCAAGGGCATCACGCCCGTCGAACTAGGGTCGGACGAAATCTATAGCATTCTCCGGACCCGCCTGCTGAACGAGCAGCCAAACTCCAAGGTCGTCGGTGCCGTCGCGACCGCGTTCTCGGACGCGATCTCCGACGCCGTGAAGTCGAAGGCCGTCGCCAAGTCCGCGACCCAGATCGCCGACGAGATCGCCGCCAGCTATCCCTTCCATCCGTCGTTCAAGCACATCCTCGCCCTGTTCAAGGAAAACGAGCGCTTCCGTCAGACCCGCGGCCTGATGACGATGGCCGCGCTCATGGTGAAGTCGGTGCTCGCAAGACCCATGAACGACGTGTTCCTGGTCGGCTGCCAGCACATTGACCTGTCCAACCCGGACGTGCGCGACGCCATCACCAATGTGTACGACTTGTCCGGCGCTATCGCGCACGACATCGCCGGCACCGGTGCCGAAAAGGCGCATGCCCAGACAATCGACGAGCAGATGGACAACGACTCGGCGAGCCAGGTCGCCCGCCTCGTCCTGATGGCCTCGCTCTCCGAGGCGAACGACGCGGTCAAGGGTCTGGCCAAGGCCGAAGTCGTCCAGAATCTCGTCGCGCCGCACCGCTCGCCGATCGAGTTCGACGAGGCATTCGAGAAGCTGCGCATCGAGTGCTGGTACCTGCACCGCAAGGAAAACGATGCCTGGTACTTCTCGAAGAACGAGAACCTGAAGAAGAAAATCGAGAAGTACGCCGTCACAGCTCCGCAGCCGAAGATCGACGCCGAGATGGAGCGCCGTCTCACTCTGGTGTTCGAGCCCAAGCGTAGGAGCGCCTATTCGACCGTTCTGCCGCTTCCGAAGGTGGAGGACATCAAAACCAGCGGCGAGCGGATATTGCTCGTCCTCAGTCCGGACAAGCGGGTACCGCCGGAAGAGGCGGAGCGTCTGTTCAACGCCGTGGCCGAGAAGAACAATTTTTGCGTCGTCACAGGTGACGGCACCGACCTCGCGAAACTCGAGGACAAGGTACGCCGCATCTGGGCGACCGCGAAGGTCATGCAGGAGGACGGCGGCGAACGCTCGCCGAACCTCGCCGAGCTCGAGGAGGAGGCCGAGACCGCCGAGTTCGAGTTCAATTCCGCGCTGATCAACCTGTTCAACCGCGTCTACTATCCGGCCAGGCTGCCGAAGGGCGGCGTAGACGGATTGGCGTACGCCGCGCTCAAGCTGGTCGAGCGCCGCAGTCAAGGTGGAGGTCCCGCCACGATCGACGGCGAAGCTGCCGTCGAGGAGGCATTGAGCGCCACCGGCGCGTCCAAGCTCATCCTGGATCTCACCACCGAGCAGACCCTTTCCGGGCTGCGCTCCCGGGCGGAGGACCAGCTGTGGGGCACGACAGAGCGCAAGACGCGCTGGAAGGACGTCGAGGAGCGCGCGATTTGCAACGTACGTTGGCCGTGGCTGCCGCTACGCGGTCTCGACGAGATCAAGCGCGCTGCGCTGGCGAACGGGCAATGGCGCGACAACGGCGACGGCTACGTCGAGAAAGGTCCCTTCCCCGCCGCCAAGACCTCGGTGAAGGTGCTCACGCGAAATTACGACGATCAGACCGGCATGGCGACGATCGAGTTGACCGCGACCGACGCCGGCGCCAACGGTAAGATCCATTTCGCGCCGGCGTCCGACGTCTCCGCGACCTCGCCCATCGTGCCCGATCTGATCATGGAGCGGGACGAGACTGTGCTATGGTTCGTCGCCGTGGATCCGGACGGCAAGCACGAAACCGGCGAGCCGGTGAAGTGGACCAATACGCTCACCCTGACCTATGAGCCGAAAGAGGTGATGGGCAAGCGCAGCGTGGCGTTGACGGTGAAACCGCGGGGCAAGATACGCTGGAACACCGACGGTACAAATCCGCGCGAAGGTAAGCCGTACACAGGCCCGGTCCCGATCGACGGCAACGAGGAAGTGAAGATCTACGCGTACGCGGAAGACGCGGGCGTGGAGACCACGAAGACCTTTGTCATCCGCCCAGTGAAGGGCGGCGAAGTCCAGATCGATCCGGACAGGCCGGTGCTGCTCAGGAAGCGGCAGAAGATCGCCTCGACCAAGGACGTCTTCGTCCTGATCAAGGCGCTCAAGGCCGCGCGCGGAAGGGTCCGCGGCAGCCTGTCGGCGACCGTCGGTCAGGGCGACGTCAACGCGACGACACGTTTCGGGCCCAAGACGGAGCTCACGGCGGACATACTGGAGAGCTTCCTCAGCGCCGGCCGCGCCGCGCTCGCCAACGAGTTGGCGGAGGTGGAAGTCGGTTTCTCGGAAGTCGAGTTCTCGACCGGCCGCGAGATGGAGGAGTTCATCGCCGCGGTCGGCTGGGACGTGCAGCCCAACGAGGTCGAACAGCAGTGAGCGATCGCAAGACCACCGGCTTCGGCGTGCCGAACGACATCGATCCCCACCACTTCGTGGTGGAGATCCCGGCCGTGCGCGAGAATCCCGTGGTCGTCACCGAGCACTTCGGGCTCACCGGCGGCACCAACGGGCTGCCGGACGCCGTGATCCGCTGTAAGCTTCCGCAGGATCATTGGAATGCGGTCCGCAAGGACCTCGAACGCGTGCTCAACGAGCGCCTTAAGGAGAAGAAGCTCGGCACCGCCCGATGGAAGAGCGGCAAGAATCAGGTCGAACGCCTGCTCGGCCGGGAATTGTGCGTCCTGCTCTGGGCGATCGAAGCTGCGCCGAAGGATTTGATCCCGAGCGCAATCCGCAACTGGACCGGCCTCAAGCCCGAAGAGCGCTGGTGGTTGTACGCGATGGCTTCCTCCGTCACCGGGACCTCCGACGACGTCGATGTCGGCTGGCGAAAGGCGCTCCGCGTCGCGATGACGGAAAATCCCACCGGTGAGGAGGTCGGGGCCATCCGCGCCAAGAATCCCCGTCGCCTCGAGGAGCGTCCGACGCTTCCTCTGTTCGAGCGCATCAAGTGAAGAGTGTCGCCATGGATGCTGTGACCCCGACGTCGGCCGTCGTACCGTTCTCGCTCAAAGACGCACCATCGCTGATCGAGCGCGTCTGGCCCGCGCAGAAGATCTCGATCGAGGCGCAACGCGAGCGCAAAGCCGTTCATGGCCAGACCCTGACGGGATTGGGGTCGTATTGGAAAGGACGGAAGCCGCTAGTGCTGGTGCGGGCCTGCGTCTTAGGTGCGCTGCTTCCGTCCACCGGCGACGACGAGAAGGACCTAGAAATCTTCGAAATCCTCATGGGGATGAGCGACCAGCAACTGCCGGTCCGGTTCAAAGAAAAGCTCTCAATCGACGAGATCCGTTGCTTCGGGACCCCTGCCCAACAAGCGCGATTGATGGAAGGGGAAGCCCTGAGAAAGCTTCCCAAGGTCGAGCGGGAAGCTCTCATGACCGATATCATTCGGAATATGCCGTACGACCTGCGTGCCCAGAAACTGCTGCGCCCGGAAGAAATCGAAGAAGTCGACCTGACCGGTCCTCATATCGGTCTCGCTAACGCGCATTTGGGAACGAGCGCTCAGAGCCTACCGGATCTAATCGAGCAGCTTGGCGTCATGCGCTTCGGTCGGCGTCCGATCGTCGTGGACACGTTCTCGGGGAGCGGATCGATTCCATTCGAGGCAGCCCGTCTCGGTTGCGAAGCGTGGGCTTCCGATCTCAATCCCGTGGCATGTATGCTGACTTGGGCTGCGTTGAACCTCGTCGGTGGATCGGATGAGGTTCGAAAGGATGTCGAGAAGGCTCAACGCGAACTGGCCAAGTCTGTCGATGAGGAGATTACGCGCCTAAAGATTGAGCACGACGAGAGCGGAAACCGCGCCAAGGTGTACCTCTATTGCCTCGAAGCACGCTGTCCTCAGACCGGATGGCTCGTTCCGCTGGCTCCGACATGGGTCATTTCCGAAGCCCGCAACGTCGTCGCCCGCCTCGTCCCCAACAAGCGCGAGAAGCGCTTCGACATAGAGATCGTGGCCGACGTCAGCCGCGCGGAGTTGAAGAGCGCCGCAGCCGGAACTATCCGCGACGGCAAGATGGTCTACACCCTCAACGGCGAAACCTATTCGACGCCGGTGAAGACAATCCGCGGCGACCGTCGCGGTCCGAACGGCCAGACCGTGAACGACCTGCGTCTATGGGACAAGTCGGATGTCTCGCCGCATGACGACGACATCCTCGGTGAACGTCTCTACTGCATTCAGTGGATCGAAGCGGACACGATCGGGAAGAGCCGCCAGGCGACCTTCTTCGCTGCGCCGACGACCGCCGACCTTGACAGAGAGAAGCGTGTACGCCGGCTCGTCGAGCGCAAGTTGGCCGATTGGCAAAGCCGCGGCTGGGTTTCCGACATGGAGATTCAGACCGGAAAGGAGAACGAGGGTCCGATACGTACTAACGGCTGGAAATACTGGCACCAGATGTTCATGCCAAGGGCGATCCTCACCGCTGCGCTGATCGCGGAGCATGGCGACCGCTCGCCTGATTCCGCGCTCGCGCTCTGCAAGTACCTCGACAACAACTCCAAATCTTGCCGATGGGCGGTCGCTCAGTCCGGCGGAGACGGCGGAGCGAAATCGACATTCGACAATCAAGCGCTCAAGACCATCTTCAACTGGGCATTCCGCACGGTCACCGTGGCGCCCTGGGAGCTGGAGCGCATCCCGGCCTATCCGATAACGACACGCAATTCGGTCGTCTGCGCCGACGCGCGGCACGTCGATGCGGGAGGCGACATCTCGATCACGGATCCGCCGTACGCCGACGCCGTGAACTACCATGAGATCACCGAATTCTTCATCGCGTGGATACGCAAGAACAGACCCGACGAGTTCGCGAAGTGGACGTGGGACTCGCGGCGCCCGCTCGCGATCAAAGGAGACGGGCAAGATTTTCGCGAAGGGATGATCGAGTCCTACAGGACGCTCGCCGGAGGCAGCGCGGCGAACGGGATCCACATTGTGATGTTTACGCATCAGTCGGCCTCGGTGTGGGCAGACATGGCCGAAATATTTTGGGCCGCCGGACTGCAGGTCATCGCCGCGTGGTACATCGCGACCGAGACGACGTCGGAGCTTAAGAAGGGCGGGTACGTGCAAGGCACCGTCATCCTCGTCGCGCGCAAGCGTCAGAGCGGCGAGAGCGGTTACAAAGACGAGATCGTGCAGGAAGTGAAGGCCGAAGTCGCCGATCAGATCGATACGATGGCAGGCCTGAACCAAAACCTGAAAGGCCATGGCAGAGCCGAAAATCTCTTCGAAGACGCTGATCTGCAGATGGCCGGCTACGCGGCGGCACTGCGGGTACTCACCCGATACGAAAAGATCGATGGTGTGGACATGACCAAGGAGGCCTTGCGCGCCAGCCGCGCAGGCGAACGCGACTTGGTCGGGGAAATCATCGACTATGCGGTGCAGGTCGCGAACGAGCACATGGTGCCGGAAAATCTATCTCCGGAAATCTGGAGCGGACTGACCGGCCCCGAGCGTTTTTACTTCAAGATGATGGATATCGAGACCACAACGCTCCGCAAACTCGACAATTATCAGAATTTCGCGAAAGCCTTCAGAGTACCTGGCTATGCGGAACTCATGGGCAGCGTCGAGCCAAACAAGGCCCGGTTGAAGACGGCCAAGGAATTCAAGAAATCCGGCTTTGAGATCGCCGAATTCGGCCCGTCGGTGACGCGAGCCGTTCTCTACGCGATCTACGAACTTGAGGGCGAGGTGGAGGGAGACGAAGTCCTTTCGCATCTCCGGGATATTCTGCCGTCCTACCATTCGAAGCGGGACGACCTGGCCGCCGTCGCGGAATACATTGCTCGCAAGCGCGAGAAGGTGGACGAGACAGAATCGCGCGCAGCACGTATTCTTCACGGTCTGATCCGGAACGAACGCTTGGGGTAGCAGAAGATGGAGATGCAGGCGCCTGGCCGCACGACCGGCCTCCTCGGGGGCGGCAACCTGCAACGTTTTTCGTCGCGAACGCATCGGCTTTCGCACGTCTACCTCAAGGACCAGCTTAGAGGCGCTTCAGAATATCGCCGGATCGCCGGCTACTTCCGGTCGTCCATCTTCGACCTCATCAACGAAGAGGTCGAGACGATCGGCAAGGTCCGGATCGTCTGCAATTCCGACCTCGACCAGCTCGACATCGACGCTGCCCAGAAGGCCCGCGAGCAGCTGCTCAAGGAGAAGTGGAACGAGGTCGACGACGCCGTCGAGAGCTTCTTCCGTCGCCCCCGCTATAAGCGGCTTTTTGAGATCCTCACCCGCGGCAACGTCGAGATCAGAGTAGTCTCGCGGCGGGACGCTCCGTTCGTGCACGGCAAGGCTGGCGTCATCCGGCGTCCGGACGGCGCTGCGTCGGCGTTCATGGGCAGCCTCAACGAGACGCGGGAAGGCTGGACCAGCAACTACGAAATGGTCTGGGAGGACACCTCCGCCGACGGCGTGGCCTGGGTGGAGGAGGAGTTCGAGGCCCTCTGGGAACGCGGCAAGCCGCTGCCGGACGCGATCGTCGAGGAAATCGGCCGCAGCGCCAGGCGTGTCGAGGTCCAGCTCGAGGAATTGAAGCCCGAAGAAGTCGCCCCGGCGGCCCTCGTCGAGGCGGACATCTATCGGAAGGGTGAGGAGTTGATGCCGTGGCAGCGGGCCTTCGTCGGCCTGTTCCTAGAACACCGTGAGACCTACGGCGACGTCAGGCTGCTGCTTGCGGACGAGGTCGGAGTCGGCAAGACGCTGTCGCTCGCCGGCGCGGCCCTAGTATCGGCTCTCCTGGGCGATGGGCCCGTGCTCATCCTGTGCCCGGCCACCCTCACGACCCAGTGGCAGATTGAGCTCAAGGACAGGCTGAACATCCCGTCGGCGGTCTGGCTTTCGACGGAAAAGGCCTGGCGGCTGGATCCGGACGAGATCCCGATGCCCTCGATCGGTCCGGAGGGGGTGACCAAGTGCCCCCGCCAGATCGCCTTGGTCTCGACCGGCCTGATCTTCCACAACACGGAGGAACGCCGTCTTCTGATGTCGAAGTCCTTCGGCATGGTCATCCTGGACGAGGCCCACCGGGCACGCGGCAAGGACGACATGGACGCGGACGAGCGGGCGCCGAACAACCTGCTGTCCTTCATGCACGAGGTGGCCAAGCGGGCGCGGCACGTCCTGCTCGGCACCGCCACGCCCATCCAGACCGACGTCGAAGACCTCTGGGACCTCCTCAAGGTCCTCGGCATGGGGGCGGAGCACGTGCTCGGCGACGCCTGGAGCGAGTGGCGGTCGGCCGAAAAGAGCGTACCGGTCATCAGCGGCAAGCAGCAGGTCACTGACGAACGCGAAGCCTGGACGCTGTTCCGGAATCCGCTCCCCGCAGCGGCTGAGAACGAGGTCATCTTCGGGCTGATGCGGGACGCCGTGGCGCTCGCCAAGAACCGCTTCGTCTCCTCGACCCCGTTCAGCGAGATCGACGACCAGTTCTGCCGCGACCAGTTCGTCGACGACGTCCTGACGCCACGCGGTTCGCTCGGATTCTTCCAGCGCAACAATCCCGTCGTCAGGCACGTCGTTCTGCGCAAGCGCTCGACGCTCGAGGAACTCGGCTTGATCCCACGGATCCCGGTCGACATTCACCCGCTGCCCGGCGCCCACATGCCGCCCATGTTCGACGGTCTCGGGTTGCGGACGTCGAGCGCCTTCGACGCGGCGTACGTCGCCGCGGAAAAGTTCACGAAAGCGCTGCAGAAGCGCAAGAAGTCGGCCGGCTTCATGCGGAGCCTGATGCTGCAGCGGCTCTGTTCGAGCTACGCCAGCGGCTTGGCCACCGCCGAGAAGCTGCTATCCGGGCGCGTTCTCGACGACGAGGAGATGCAACTCGAACTCGGCGACGAGAATCTCGACTTCGTGGGCGAGGAAGTCCGGCAGCTTCAGGCGATCATCGACGTCCTGTCGCCGCATCCGACCGATCCCAAGCTCGACGCGGTCCTCTATTTCCTTCTTGAGCGTCCGGATCCCTGGCTGCCGAAGGGATGCATCATCTTCAGCCAATATTTCGACACCGCCAAATGGGTGGGCGAGGCGCTCACGCAGCGGATCCCGGGCGAGCCGATCGCGGTCTACGCTGGCGCCGGCAAGTCAGGCATCTTCATCAGCGGCGAGTGGAAGAGCGTCGAGCGCGAGCAGATCAAGCGGGCGGTGAAGGAGCGCACCATCCGCCTGGTGGTCGCCACCGATGCGGCCTGCGAGGGCCTGAACCTCCAGACGCTGGGCACCCTGATCAATATCGACCTGCCGTGGAATCCCAGCCGCCTGGAGCAGCGCATCGGCCGCATCAAGCGCTTCGGTCAGCGCCGCGACCGCGTCGACATGCTCAACCTCCTGTACCACGGCGTGCTGCAGCCCACCGTGGACGAGAAGGTGTACGCCAAGCTGTCCGAACGGATGCGCAACCGCTTCGACATCTTCGGCACGCTTCCGGACGTCATCGACGACGACTGGATCGAGGATGAGGAAGAACTCGAGGCTCGCCTGAAGGAGTATACGGCGCGACGAACCAAGGCGAACGCGTTCGACCTGCGCTATGCGGGCGACGTAACGCCTAAGGGCGAGCGCTGGGAGCTTTGCGAGAAGGTGTTGGCGCGGCATGACGTGAAGCAACGGCTGTCGCGCGGATGGGGAGAGCGGGAGCGGAGTGAGATATCCTGAGCGAATTCGGCTTATGTTAAACGCAAGCTCATGAATTCACCGCGCTATCTTCAGTATCTTCGCTTATAGGACCAGGAAGAGTCTTGTTCCTCCATCATCTCCGCGTCCGTGAACGTTAGGAGAGTGAGGATCTCGTCGTTCGGCAGAGGGAACGTGTGCTCGAACATCTGGTGGCGCTCGGCGCCGCGGCGGTCGAACCAGGCGTCGGCATCGATTTTCCGCGGGTGCGTCTGTTCGACCTTGGAGCCATAGAGAGTCTCGAAGGCATAGCTTTCCCGATCCAGTTCGTCGCGCGGAAACCAGCGGTCGGGAACGCAGGGGGGCCGGAGAAACCACTTCCGTCCGTTCCTGCCGTGGCAGACGAGCATCGCGTGGAATTTATTGCTTTGGACCAGGCGGATCGCGGTTGCCGTGCGGCTCGCCTTGAAGGCGGTAGAGATGTCGCTGACGGTTTTGAGATTCAGCACCTTGTATTGGGCGATGATGGGCCGAAGGATGTAAGCGGGCAGCAAGAGCTCCGACGCGAACTGGTCGGCCACGGATTCCGGATTGGTCGTTCCCCTTCCGCCAAAGCTTCCGATGTCCTTCGAGCGGCAGACGAGAAGCTGTCCGCGATGGTAGGTCCAATGTCCTATTTCGTGCGCCACTGAGAAGCGTTGACGCTGCGGGATCTTGGTGTCGTCGACGGATATGATCGCCTTGTCGCCGCATCCGCAGATCCGCGCTTCGCACGATTTGAGCGGCCGATACTTCACCTTCGCGCCCACGCTCCATGCGACGGCCTCCAGGTCGATCTCCTCGGGCTTCTCTATCCCCAACGAGCGCAACAACCGTTCGGGTGCCGAGTAGCTCATTAGCTCTCTCCTTCACCCTCCCCCGGAATGGCTCCCAATTCCATGAAGTCGGCCATTATCCCTTCGGCATCGTCGTCGAGCGATCCGGTCTCATTGCGGGCCGCCATCGTCAACTTGCTGGCCGCCTCCTGGTTTCGAGCGAGTATGCCTCGGAGGCTGGCCTGTGACGCGCCCCGTACTGGCCGCAACGGCGGTCTCCTCGAATCCTGCTCTATCTCGCGCCGAATGGCCGCCATGCGCCGCCTTCCGACGACGAGCTGGGCCCGATCAAGCGCCGCAAGCCCGGCCCGACCAACCTCCTCTAGGTCGACGCCGTCCTCGATCGCCTCCTTCAGGAGCTCCTCGTCCGAAATTGAGGACAGATCGTCCAGTACGAAGTCGTCCATCCGTTCGAGCCGATCCCTCGCCTTCTTGTCATCGGACATGGGGGTTCCTTTCGGCATAGTCGTTCAGGCGGCGGCGCACGAAACGCCTCTTGGAATCGAAGTCCTTCTGCGGGAGCTCCAGCAACTCCCGGAGTTCCTGGCCTTCGACCCCGTCGATGATCCCATCAAACATCATCTCGGCCGTCGCGTCTCCGTCGAAGGCAGCGACGACCTCGGCCAGGATCTTTTGGGCGTCCATGGTCGAAGCCGCGGGATCGGCTGGCTTCGTCAAGTCGGTCAGTCCAGAAGCCGCGCGTTGCTGCGCCTCCAACGCTTCGGAAAGATGCACGTGGCCTTCGGACCCGTCGGCCTCCGAGGCGATGCTGCGGATCGCGTTTCCCAGGAAGGTGGTCACCGCAACATTCCTGGGGCAGTTCCGGCGGCCGTCAAGGCTTCGGACCAGGGCTTCGTTCTGAAGCTCGCGCCATTCGAGACGGCACCGCTTGGAGAAGTGGATCGCCGCCTTCCTGACCCGCAGCCAGTCCAACGGTGTGAACGCGGCGATCAGCGTCCGGAGCTCGTCCGGCGAGTAAGTCCCACCGTCCGGCTGGCCTTCGGCTGATTCCTCCATCACGGCGTTCGGCATCTCTTCCCTGGAACCTTGCCATCTCCGGCTTAGGCGCGGCCCGCCCCCCGGCGCGGACAAGAAAAATCGATGTCCGCGTGGGCCGCGAGGGCGCGCCTAAACGCATGATGACACAGTTCCCGCCACCTACAACCCAGAGAGGTCAAATGACCGCGAAGATTACTTTCTTTCCCCTCGGCAACGCCGATACCACCCGGATCGACCTGGCCAACGGCCAGACAATCCTGATCGACTACGCCAATATGCGCTGCGCCGACGACGATTCCGACCGCCGGTGCGACCTGCCGGCGCTGCTCCGGCGGGCGCTCGACGACACCGACCGCGACGACTACGACGTCGTCTGCTTCTCCCACCTCGATACCGACCACGTGAAGGGTGCCGCGGACTTCTTCTGGTTCCGCCATGCCTCGAAGTACCAGGGCGGCGACCGCATCAAAATGAACGAGATGTGGGTGCCGGCCGCGGTGATCACCGAGGACGGGCTCGACGGCGACGCCCGCGTCATCCGGCAGGAAGCGCGCTACCGGCTGGAGAAAGGCGAGGGCATCAAGGTCTTCTCGCGGCCGGCGCGCCTCCACGACTTTCTGGCCTCGCGCGGCCTGACGGTGGCCGACCGGGAGCATTGCATCGTGGACGCCGGCCAGACCGTGCCGGGGTTCAGCAAGACCGGCGGCGCCCGGGCCGAGTTCTTCGTCCATTCGCCGTTCGCCTGGCGCGTCAACGACCGCGAGGTCGAGGACCGCAACCAGGATTCCATCGTCTTCCAGGCCACGTTGGACGAGGGCGGCAACGAAACCTACGCCATCTTCGGATCCGACGTCGACTACGACACCCTCTCCAAGATCGTGCAGACGACGAAGCGTCACGGACGGGAGGACCGGCTGCTCTGGGACGTGCTGAAGCTCTTCCACCACTGCTCCTACCTGTCCCTCGGCCCGGACCGCGGCACCGACGAGACCGTCGCGGTGCCGGACGTGAAGTGGCTGTTCGAGGACCGAAGCCGCGAGGGATGCATCATCGTGTCCCCGAGCTTGCCGATCCCGGTCAAGGGCACCACCGAGGACAAGGACGTCCAGCCGCCGCACCGCCAGGCCGCCAACCACCACCGGCGCGTCGTCGACGACAAGGCCGGCGACTTCAAGGTCACGATGGAGTCGCCGAACGCGACGTCGCCCAAGCCGCTCGAAGTCGAGATCACCAGCCGCGGCACCCGCCTCAGCGTCGTGGCGCCGACCGTGATCGGCACCATCACGTCGACCTCGGCCCGGGCGGGCTGACCATGCTGCACCCGTGGCTCGGTCTGTGGGGCGAGGAGTGCGATCCGCACGATTTGCGGATCCCGCTCGCCTCGCAGCTGATCCGCCTCCTGTCGACCGACGGCGGCGGCGTCGCCGAGATCCGCGGAGCCCGCCGGTCCGGACAGGCGGAAGTGCTGGTGCTCGACGTCCGGACGGGCCGCCCGCAGCGGCCCGCGTCCCCGCTGGACCGGACCGAACCCATCGCGATCCTGTTTCCGAAGGAAGGCGCACCGCCGATCGTGCTGGCCCTGCGGGCCGACTTTCCGGACACGCCCCATCAGAACTGGGTGCCGGAGCACATCCCCGCCTGCCTGTGCGTCGACGACCGCCCGTGGGTGGAGGCGAGGCTGACCTACACCGCGGGAGGCCTGCTGTACCGCATCCTGAACTGGTTCAAGCTGGCTGGGATGGGAGAACTCCACGAAGCCGGCCGGGCGCCGGATCCCTACTTCACCGGAGCGACCTTCGAGATCATCCTGCCCGCGTCGGCGGTCGACGACGCTGATCTTGTCGGCTTCATCCAGGCGGGCAAGCGGCATCCCGTGATCATCGCGGAGACGTATTCGGCCGAGCGCCACGGGTCCGTCTCCGTCGGCGGCATCGTCATGACCTCCTACGCGATCCCGCCGCAGCACATGCGGCGGCTGCGGCACGTGCCGACCACCCTGGAAGGACTTGCGGCCGAACTGCGCGGACACGGCATCGACCTCGTCGCGGATCTCGGCGCCAGGATCGACGGATGGGCCGGCGTGCAGCGGCGCGACGCCTTCCGCTTCGCGTCGAGACTGGCCGTCATGCTGAAGGTGCCGGTGACCGACCCGGCGTCAGGAGAAACGACACGCACCGACAATCTGGCCTTCGTGACAGACCAATCCCTCGGCGAGGTCGGCGTTGCGATGGGCCGCCTGCTCGAGAACCGCTCAGACGTGGGCGACCCGCAAGGCTTCGTCCGACACATCGTGCCGGCCGTCACGGGCGCCGGCGGCCTTGCGACGATCGTGCTCCGCACCGCGATCGCGCACGGCGAATTCGACGCCCGGACGGCGGCGACGATGTCCGGCCTCGATGCCCCTGACGATCGCAAGGCCGTGATGGTCGGAGCCGGATCCATCGGATCGAACCTCTGCGAGGCGCTCGTCCGCGAAGGGCGCTTCTCCTGGACCGTCGTCGACAAGGACTACCTGCTGCCGCACAACCTGGCGCGGCATACGCTGACGCTGCAGTCGTCCGGCGCCTTCAAGGCGGACCATCTCGCCGCGAGGATAGGCACGCTGCGGTCCGGCATCGCCTGCAAGGCGATCGTCGCCGACTTCCTTGAACCGCACGACGCCGAATTGACCGACGCGCTCGCCGCCGCAGACGTCATCATCGACACCTCGGCCTCCGTTCCGGTCGCGCGCGCGATCTCGGATCTGGAGACGGACGCCCGCCGCGCCAGCGCGTTCTTCAATCCGGCCGGCACCGCTGCCGTGCTGCTGATCCAGGACCGCGCCGGCGAGGTCGACCTGCGGGCGCTCGAAGCCGCGTACTACGCGGAGATCTTGGCGAGGGGCGAACTCGCCGACCATCTGTCTCAGTCGGCCGACGCGATTCCCTACGCTGGCGCCTGCCGCTCGGTGACAAACCGCATTCCCGCGGCAAGGGCGATCACCCTCAGCGGGCTGGCGGCCACGGGCCTGTCGAAGGCCATCGACCGGGACGAAGCGCTCGTCCGGGTCTGGTCGCTCGCCGAGGACGGCGCCGTCGGCGTCGTCACCAGACGCGTGGAGCCGCCGCTCCGCCACGCGTCGCTGTGGCAGATCGTCCTCGATCCGGAGGTGGAGCGGCGGCTCCGGAGCATGCGTGCGGAAAGGCTTCCGGTCGAGACCGGCGGCGTGCTGATGGGCGTGGTTGACGTCGCCGCGAAACGCATCGACGTCGTTGACGCGTGGGACCAACCGCCGGACAGCCGCGGATCGCTCGCCCTCTTCGAGAGAGGTACGGGCGGCCTCGGGCGGCGCGTCTTCGCCGCGATGGAGCGCACGCTCGACCAGGTCAGGTACGTCGGCGAGTGGCACTCGCACCCGCGCCACCACTCTACCGACCCCAGCACCATCGACGTCGCGCAGATCGCATGGCTGACCGACAGCCTCGCGTCCGACGGATGTCCCGCGTTGATGATCATCGTCGGCGACGAGGGCATCCGTGTCTGCATGGGCACGACGCTGGAATCCCTCAAGGCCGACATGTCGCGATAGCGCGGGCGGCGGCGGTCAGCGCGGCCAGGTCCGCTTGGCGCCGTAGCGCTGGCGGAGCGTGTCGCCGTTGGCGTCCAGGATGCCGCTCTTCTTGGAGAACAGGCCTTCGACGCGCGACGATTCCTTCGTCGACCGCCCGATGAGGTTGATCACTTCGTAGCCGCCGGTGTGGTCCCCCGTCGAGCGCACGATGACGTCGCCGGTCTTCGTGGTCTTCAGGTGGATTCCCTGTTCGTGCAGCAGGTCGCGGATCTCCTGGCGGGGATGGTCGTACATGTTGTCGTAGTCCGACGAGCAGATCGCCACCTCCGGTTCGATGTGGTTCAGGAATTTCTTGGTGGTGAAACCGTTGTCGGCGCCGTGATGCGCCAGGATCATCACGTCGACCTCGCTCCTCAGCACGCGCTGGCGCCGGAGTCTGGCGCCGATGATCGGCGACATGACGTCGCCGAGACTGAGGACGTTGAAGCTCCCCTTGCGGAAGAGCTTGACCGTCGAGTTGTCGTTGGCGTTCTCGAAGATCTGCACCGGGTTGTAGAGCGTGTCCCGGAACGCCTTCGCCGAAGCCGGCTCGAGGCCCTGGATGTACTGCGGCGTGATGTGCCTTATGATCGGCGTCGTGCCGGTGTTGCGGCGCCTCGACCGGTATTCGGCGATCATCTCCAGGCATTCCTCGCCATGGCCGGAGTCCTTGTACGGATCGTAGCCGGGACACTCGATCTTCATCGGCCGTATCAGATTCAGCAGGTCCGGAAGTTCGTGCTTGTTGCAGTGATCGGCGTCCCAACTGGTGATGTGCAGGACGTCGGCGTGGTCGACGCCGCACCGCACGGTCATCTCATGCTCGACCTGCGCGCGGCTCTCCTCTGTCAGGCGGGCCTCGATCATCGTGAAATGCCCGTCGGCGAAGTAGGAGAACGACGATCCCGCGGATCCCAGGTGGTAGGCGCGGAAGCGCGTGCGGATGCTTCTCATGAACAGTGGTCCTCCCAGTAGTGCGGCGTCCCGAACCGCGGGGCGGCGTAGGTGGTCAGCGTCGCGTCGGCGACCTCGAATCCGTGCCTGGCGAGCGCGTCGAATCCCGCGGCGGAGAGCGCCCTGAGATCGGTCGGATACTGGAGCGCCATTGCCGCCTGCTCGTCGGTCTGGAAGCGGTCGTAGAAGCCGACCGGCCGCCCGAGACCGTTCTTGACGTCCACCGCCCGCACCGAATTGCCCATCCGCAGCAACACACCGTCGACGGTGCCGGACGCGATGTCAGCGATCAGCACCCGCGACCGGAGCGCGCGTATCTGGTCGCCGGCGACATCGAACAGGCGCGGGCTCGACAGCCTGCCGCCGAGCAGCGCCCCCAGCGGCGACCTTCCCGGCGGCCGCAGCGAACCGGATGCGTCGCTGCAGATCAGGAAGTCGCAATGGCGCAGGCCCTTACCCGGCTTGGTGACCGCTTCGAGGCCCATGTTGTCGTAGGCGCCGCCGTCCCACAGCCGGACCCGGTCCCGGGACGGGGCGCGCATGCGGACCTGCTTGCCCGTGGCGGGATCGGTCTCCCACCACCCCGCTGGCGGCAGCGGGAGATCGACCGCGCCGATGACGTAGGGGACCGCGGCGGACGCCGCGGCTGCGACCGCCAGCGGCACCTCTGGCGCGTAGTGGCGGCCGAAATTCCAGTCGCCCATCTCCCGCCTGGCGAAGCGCCAGTTCTTGCCGGTCTCGATGCAGGTCGCGTTGATGAGCCAGTGAGGCGCGTCGGGCAGGTCCGCGAGCGAGCCGGAAACGCCCCAGTTCCGCTCCAAGAGCCGTGCGAGCACCGATGCGCGGTCGCGGATCAGACCGACGTTGAAGTCGAGCAGTCCGCGCCAGCCGATGGCACCGAGACTGAAGAGATCGCAGGACGTCATCTTGGCCCGGACGGCCGGGTAGACCTTGGTCAGGTAGTCCGTTGAGGAAGGCCACACCATCCCGGATCCGGACATGATGGCCGCCGTCACCAGGCTGCCGCCGGAGACCGTCGAGACCACCGACACCTGCTCCAGCAGGCCCTCGGCCGCCAGGCGTCTCAAAACCCCCATGTGGAACGTCGCCGCCCGCACGCCACCGCCCGACAGGGCCAGGCCAATACGCGGCGCGCTCCACTTGCGGGGGTTCGATGTCGTTACTTCGCCGGTGTCGGTTCCTTCCACGCGCGGGCTCCAAAAGGCTTTGATCGGCAGAACGCCTTCCCGGTCCGCACGGTCGATATCGCGTTAGGCGCGGCAATCGAACGATGCGGACATCGCAGGCTGGACTCTTTTGTTCTTGTTATGTTCTAATTGGGAAATGACCGACCGCCCCGCCAGCTGGCGCATGCCGACTAGGAAGCAAATAGACATGATGGCTCGCCACGTCGGCAGGAACGCGCCGCCAGCGCGCGGGCTGGCTCCGGATGACGACCTGCCTCCTGAATACTGGCAGGCGCTCCTGGACGACCCGCGCGCGGACAGCGGCCGATCGCGCCAAGCCGCGCCCGGCATCCAGACGCGTCGGCTGGCTGATGTCCCGCAGCACCTGCTGCGGGTCGCCTGCCGGCGCTGCAACAGAACCGTCGAAATCCAGAAGGCCGACGCCGTCAGGTTGTACGGTCGGGACGCCATCTGGCGGGACGTCGGCCAGCGCCTGCTGGACAATACCTGTTCTAATCGGACCGGCCGCCATGAGGAAGACGGCTGCTGGCCGTCCTTCGACTGACCGCGTCGACCATGGCGCCTAAACATCATGGGACTCCACTCTCCGGAGGCGACCGCAAGGCGCTGCAGAAGGAGCTCGGCCGGGCCCGCGCCATGACCAGCATCCTCGCCGCCCAAGCCGCCGAGGCCCGCGCCCAAGGCGAGGCCCTGATCCGTCAGGCCGACAAGTTGCTCGCCGAATCCTGGAACGAACGGATGTGGGCCGACGGCAGCCCGATCTACCCGTCGCCGACTGTCGACCAGGCGATCAACGGTGGTTATCCCTGGCTCGAAATCGAATGCTCGCGCTGCAAGAACAAGCGCGACGTCGATTTGGCTGCGCTGCGCCATCCGCCGACCACGTTTGTCCACGACCTAGCGAGCCGGCTTCGCTGCAGCAAATGCGCCAAGGCCAATCGCCGACCTGCTGCCACGCTGCTACAGTTGGCGCAGCGCCCTCGCCAGGCCGCTCCGGAGACCTGACGATGTGCAATTTGTATTCGATTACTACCAACCAGGCCGCCATCAGCGCGCTGTTCCGCGTCGTCAACCGCTACGTCGGCAATCTCGCGCCGATGCCAGGCGTCTTTCCCGACTACACGGCGCCGATCGTCCGCAATGGCGCTGCGGGTCGGGAGGTCACCACCGCCCGATGGGGTATGCCGTCGTCGTCGAAGGCGCTTATGGACGCGACGAAGAAGCGGGCCGAGAAACTGCAGGCCAAGGGCAAGAGGGTCGACTTCAAGGAGCTGCTGCGGATGGAGCCGGACAGCGGCACCACAAACATCCGAAACGTGAAGTCGAAGCACTGGACGCGCTGGCTCGGCGTCGAGAATAGATGCGTGGTGCCGTTCAACTCGTTCAGCGAGTTCAACAAGGCCGAGGGCGGCGACATCTGGTTCGCGTTCGACGAGACCCGCCCGCTCGCCTGCTTCGCCGGCATCTGGACCAACTGGACATCGGTCAGGAAGGTCAAAGAAGGCGAGACTACCAACGACCTCTACGCATTCCTGACGACGGAGGCCAACGCCGAAGTCTTCGCCATCCATCCGAAGGCGATGCCGGTGATCCTCACGACGCGGGACGAGGTCGAAACCTGGATGACGGCACCCGCCGAGGAAGCCCTGAAGCTGCAGCGCCCTCTTCCGGACGGGACACTCCGGATCGTCGCTCGCGGCGTGAAGGAAGACACGGCGCCGATGGACGGCTCTGGTCACCCTTAGCCTGTCGAGGCGCTTGACTCTGAGGGTGGCCCTCGAACAAAAATAGAACAACGATTCTGCCCCGAAGGTCCGCTTGGCCAAATTGCCGCAACTGCCCGTCTACTATTATCTCGACCACTTCGCTGAAATGTTGGGGTTCGTGGAGAGGACCTATGCCCCCGTGCTTGGTCCGGAGCATCACGCCTTTATAGGGCGGTTCGAGGGTCTTTCGAGGGATGCGAGATGCCTGTTGGTCCGCATGATCAACCGGCGCGGTGCCATATTCAACCGATCGCTGTTCAACTATCCCGAGATCGATGACGTCGAGCGGGCGGCATCCGATCTGACCGCGGCCGGTCAGGCACGCGAGCTCGGCGAGGGGGACTATGCGGTCTTCGTCTCGTGCCTGCCGAAGGACGTCCTTGTGACTGGTGCACAGGCGGCCGGGCGTGGAGACGTCCGGAAGTCCTGGTCAAAGCCGAAGTTCATCGAGTACTACCTTGAGCGAATACCATTTTCGGTCGCCGCGCAGCACTGTGGGGCGCGCAATTTCATCGCGCTCGACGGTACGCGTCCCATCGAGTTTCTGCTCTACCTCTACTTCGGCAAGACCGAGGTGGATCTGAAGAACTTCGCGCTGCGCGATCTGGGAATCCTCCGCACCAACCAAGAGACCTCGTTCAGCGCGCGCTTCACCGATGCCGAGGAGGCGCTCGCCTCGTTCCATTACAGCCAGGTTCTGGACAGTCTGGAGGACGGATCGGAGGCTGCCCACAGACGGGCCGCCATCGACGTGCTCGGCGGACCCGCCTGCACGACCGAGTTCGCCGCCGATCTCCGCAGCCGAGCCGCGCATCAGACTGGGTTCTTCTTCGAGAAAGCGGGCGAGAGCGATCTCGCCCGGCAGCTCTACCGCGCCGAGCCGTCTCCGGATTGCAACGCGCGGTTGGTTCGCCTGCTCTACAACACGGGCGACAAGGCTGAGGCCGAAGCGCTGTTGCAGGGGATGATCGAGGATCCCGCCAGCGATGGCGAACACCTCTTCGCCACAGACTTCTATGCCCGTAAGTTTGGCGGCAGGCGTACAGGGATCTACACCGAACTTTTGCGGTCCGGCCGCACGATCGGTGTCGATGACACCCATCGCGGCAATCCCGAGGCGGGCGTCGCCGGCGTGCTGCGGCGCGAGGGCATCAAGGTTTTCTTCACCGAGAATGTGCTGTGGCACAGCCTGTTCGGCCTGCTCTTCTGGGACGAGCTGTTCGAGAGCACCCGGATGCCCAGCGGGTTCGATTGGCTACCTCACTGCCTGAAGGATCGCAGCTTCCGCCGGCTCTTCGCCGCGACAATCGACGAAAAGCTGGCAGTCATCGCGTCCGGATCCGCCCTCCCGTTGATCCTCCGCACCGTCGCAGCGAGATGGGGCCGCCCGAACGGGATGTTTAGCTGGGATCACGTGCAAGTGGAGGCGCTGCGCGCGCTGCTCGAAGGGTCCGATCCGGCTGGCATCGCCAGCATCCTCGGCAGCATGTGCGACGACTTCCGCGGCATGCGCGACGGCTTCCCCGACCTCATGTTGGTCCAGGACGACAAGGCGTCCTTCATGGAGGTCAAGGCCGAAGGGGACGTGTTCCGCCGCAACCAGCTGACCCGCCTCCGCCAACTCGGCGACGCCGGCATTGTGGCTGAGATCGGTCGGGTCGACTACCGCTTCGACCCCGAGCAGGACTACGTGGTGGTCGACATCGAGACCACCGGCTCATGGTCGAACGGCGACCGCATCACCGAGATCGGAGCGGTGAAGGTCCGCAACCACCAGGTCGTGGACGAGTGGCACTCTCTCCTCAACCCGCAGCGTTCCATTCCTGCCAAGATCGTCCAGCTGACGGGCATTACGAACGAGATGGTTCGCGACGCTCCTTTGTTTGCCGAAGTGGCGGATTCCTTCATGCAGTTCATGGCCGACGGCATCTTCGTCGCCCATAACGTCAGCTTCGACTACGGTTTCCTCTCCTACGAATTCGAGCGGATCGGGCGTCGCTTCAGATTTCCGAAGCTCTGCACATGTGCCGGGATGCGGCGGCGCTATCCGGGACACAAGTCCTACGGACTAGGGAAGCTCTGCGGGATCTACGGCATATCACTCGACAATCACCACCGCGCCCTATGCGACGCGCGGGCCTCCGCCCAGTTGTTGAATCTCATCAACCAGAAGCGGAGTGCGGAGAGATATATCGGCGAGGCCGCCTAGCGGTTCGAGCCGATCGGGTGGCTTGGAAACGGCTCGAGAGAATTCCGATAAGGCGAAATTTTGTCTTGCTCCGTCGGGCAAAACAGTGGTTCATAAGGCGCTGGTCCTAGGGAGACGAAGGAGCCAGCCCGATGGCGAATGACGTGGACACCTCCTCGGAATTGTCCAAGATCGCGAAACTGAACGGTGACTTCCGAAGGAATTACGGCACTCTCATCGGTGCGATTTTGTACCTCCGCACCGTGAGCGCCGCGCGCCGAAGCCCTTGGCTTTGGGCTGGCCTGATCTCGATTGCTTTTTCGGCGGTGCTGAGCTGGTTGGGGCGGCATGGGTGGTTTTTGCCAGCGCTGCTTTGATGGCCGCGAAGAGTGCCCCCCTTTCCCGGTAAAGCGCTCCGCGATGGCGGCGAAGGGAGCCTGATGCGAGCCAGACGTAGCGTCCCGACCTCAACGAGGCAGGCAGTAGAACGTAATCCTCGATCTTGCGATTTGCCGCATCCAACCGCATCACGGCAAGCAGGCCCGATGAAATCTGCCTTCGATAGGCCTTCCATTGCGCAGCGTGATCCTCTCCCCGTCGCGCCAGCCGTCGCGCGACGAGAAACGAAACTATCCGCCTGCCTTCGACATCGACGCCGATCCCGTCCTGAGCGAGCTCCGGCCGAAGACCAAGGTCCTTTCGCAACACCTCCGCGAGCTCGGTTGCGTGCCTCGCCTGCTCGGCAGCCCAAAACTCCCGGGTGTCGATCCAGTCGCAGTCGCGCGGCGACACGTAGCCGATCAGCGCATAGGTCTTGCGCAGTGAACCGAAGTGCTTCACGTAGGAGGAGACGTGATTGAGTCCTAGGGTTTCGTTGATGATGCGGGAATTGAGCTTACCGCGCCGACGGAGCGCAAGGCGAAGGCGCAACAACATCTCGTCTTCCGGAATCTCAACTCGGCGCTCGGCAAGCAACTTCCGTGCGCGTGCGAAGATGCCCGGATCCACAATAGGCTCGATCGCCGCAGCGCCCCGGACCCAGGCGTGATCCGGGTTTTTGACCAGCTTCTGCCCTAAACGTCGCGAGGTACGGTTGTAGACGGTCTTGCCGATGTAGTTCTCGTTCGCGAGGATGGTCGGGATCATGCCGTCGGTCCACGGCCGACCGTTGTGATTGGCGATGCCGGCGTCGTTCAGTTGGCGCCTGATGTCGCTGTACGATTTCCGGCCGTTGACGAACTGATCGAAAATGATCCGGACCACGGCCGCCTCCTCGGCGGAGCCGGGCTGCAGTCGAACGCGGTCCGATTGCAAAGCCTTGAACTGGCCCTTTTCGAGGAAGCCCTTCGGATGCTCGCTCTCGTCGACCATCAAGCGCCGCAGGCCGTAGCCCACGGGAGCGCCGACGCGGTATCCAAGGCTCGCGACCCGGCAGTGTCCCGCATGCACCTTGACCGAGAGTTCCCGGCTCCACTCGGCGGCCATGCCGCGCTTCAGGCTTTTCGCGATCCCTGAAACGAATGTGCCGTCGTTCTTGAAGAGCTCCGCGCAGTATTCGACCTGAACGCCGCTCCGCTTGCACAAAAACTCGTAGTAGGCGCTCTCGTCGACGTCCTGGAAGCGGCCCCAACGACTGACGTCGTAGACGAGGATGTGGTCGAAATCAGCCTGCCCCGACTGCACGTCCTCGATCAGTTCGATCAGACCGGGCCGTCCCTTGATCCGGAGGCCGCTGCGGCCCTCGTCCGAATAGGTGCGGACGATTGTAAGAGCGTTCGCCTCGGCATAGGTGGCGATTGCTGCCATCTGGTTCTTGATCGAGTAGCGCTGCAGCTCCCTCGACATCCGGACATATTGCGCGGCGCGACGCGCTCGGGTCCGCCTCGCCAGGCCTGTCCCCTTGGGAACGACGAGCCAGTTACCCATACACCCCTCCTGCTACTTCAGAGGTACCAAGCCTAGCAAATACACCTTGCGCGTTCGGGCTGGCAACGCCGATCAAACTTGAGACGGCCCGGTCCATCCGGCCAGCGCTTCTGGTTTATGCACAGCGACGCGGAACAGGGGGACAAGCCTCAGTCCTACCAATTGCGAATCCCTGACCCGTGCTAACCGCCCGGAACGGGCAGGCGGGGGCAGGATTCGTCCTGGCAGGAGCGATGTCGATGCTGATGACGAAGGAAAGACGACCGGCGATCCGGACGCTGCGCGGCTGGGCGATCCACGTGCTGCAGGAGGCGGGCGCTATCCGCGAATGCGAGGAGCACGGCTGGGCTTGGGATCGGGCCGACCCTCATGCGCGCGAGCACGCGTTGGACATCGCCAGGCAGGAGCCGCCCGAGGGCTTGTCTCCGGATCAGGCCGTCGAGGAAGTGCGCGAGGTTTTGGGTTCTATCGGTGATGCGTGCCCGGAGTGCCCCCCAGGCAAAGATTAGTTCGGCTGCCCTGCCGCACCGCTCGGATGGCAGCGGATGCGGGCGAGTTCGAGCCAAGCCTGCGCGAGTTGGAGCCAGCGCTGCCGCTCGGAGCCATCGGCCGATAGGGCCTCCTTCACCGCTTCTTCCGCACGGTCCTTGGGCTCGAAGTCGTTATCCATGATGGGGAACGTCGTAGCCTACCAAGGTAAACGCCCGGTGGCCCTAAAAGTCCGTATTAACCCGGGTGGGCCCGCCCGTCGTCCATGGCGGGCCCTTCAAGGAAGCAAGTCGAGTGCGTTCTGGAGCGCGGCGCCGGCGGCGGTGTTGTCGAAGATGCACCAGGCCTCGCCTGAGGACGATGCAGCACTGAGCCGTGACTTCAGCGCGCCAAGGTATGCCCGGTTGTAGGCGGAGTAGTAGATGCGCGGCGCTCCATGCAGCCGAAAATAATGCAATCCCGGCCACCCGCCCGGCAGGTCGGCATCGGGCACGCGCGCCGGGTCCGCAGCGACGCGGCTAATCCGACGCTCCCTGAGCCAAGCACCGACCTCGGGCGTGAACCAGCTGACGTGACGTGGTTCGCAAGCGAGAGCGGCTGAGGTCCCTTCCCGCAGTGCGCCGAACAGGATTTCCGCATCTGATTCAACGAACATCTTGCGAGGCGCAAACTGAACGAGCAAAACCCCGAGCTTCGCACCGAGGCCGGCGCTTTCTTCGATGAACCGATCGAGTTCAGCCCGCGCAAGCTGGTTCGAATGAGTGACGGACTTAGGGACTTTGACTGAAAATCGGAAGTCATCCGGCGTCGAGTTCGCCCACTTCTCGTACGTCGAGCGCCGGTGCGGCCTGTGAAAGGATGAGTTGATCTCGGTGGCATTCAACACCGCCGCGTAACGTTCAAGGTGGCTACCTGCGCCGCCAACCCTTTCCTTACAGCTTCGAGGAACATTCCACCCCGCTGTTCCGATCCGAAGCTCGGCTTTGACATGCGCGTCCTCTTCCATGTCAGTCTACAACCGCCATGGAGCGTCACCCGGTGATTCTCAATCTCAAGCCGACTTCCGCCGCGTTCCTGCTGCAGGCTTCTTCGCCGCGTCCTTCGCAGGCTTCTTGCCGGCGATCGGCATCAGCATCTCCTTCTGACCCGCGGCCGTTTTTTTCGCCTTCTTGGCAGGTTTCTTTGCAGCCTCGGTCTCGGCCGCTGCGCTCCCGACGCTCTTGCGCAGTGCGTCCATCAGATCGACGACGTTGTCGCCTTTCGGCCGATCCTTCGGCACGATCGGCTTGCCGGCCCTTTTCTGGTTGATGAGCTCGACCAGCGCGCTCTCGTAGTGGTCCTCGAACTTGTCCGGTTCGAACCGCCCCGCCTTCTGGTTCACGATGTGCTTGGCGAGGTCCAGCATGTCCTTGGTGACCTTGACGTCCTGGATCTCGTCGAAATATTCGGCCTCGCTGCGCACCTCGTAGGGGTAGCGCAGCAGCGTGCCCACCAGGCCCTTGTCCATCGGCTCCAGCGCTATGATGTGCTCGCGATTTGTCAGCACGACGCGCCCGATAGCGACCTTGTCCATCTCGCGGATGGTCTCCCGGATAACGGCGAAGGCGTCGTGCCCGACCTTGCCGTCGGGCCGGATGTAGTAGGGGCGGATCAGGTAGCGCGGATCGATATCGGACTTGTCGACAAACTCGTCGATCTCGATGGTGCGCGTGGATTCCAGCGCGATCTCCTCGAGCTCCTCCTTCGTGACTTCGATGAACTGATCCTTTTCGAGCTGGTAGCCCTTGACGATGTCCTCGTTGGGCACCTCGTCGCCGGTGTCAGCGTCGACCTTCAGATACTTGATGCGATGGCCGGTCTGCCGGTTCAGCTGGTTGAAGGAGATCTTTTCGCTTTCTGACGTGGCCGGATAGAGGGCCACCGGACAGGTCACGAGTGACAAACGCAGGAAGCCTTTCCAATTGGCGCGGGGGGCCATGAACGCGGTACTCCGGAGGGACGGTGCTGGATTCAAGACGAACGGAGCCTGCCGGTTCCGACATGCTCCGGGAGCGCCAACAGGAAAATTGGCCATCTGCCCGCAGCGCCCTCGGGCACGTCCGAAAACGTCGTGATTCGCTTGTTTTCCAGGTACCTCGTGGAGCTTTCGGCCGGTATTGTGGGTCCATGGACGCGCTGACCCAGCCCCCGAGAGAAGAGCATACTCTGGAACAGGTGGACTTGGCCGCAATGGCTGAGGCTTTAAGCCGGTCACCCGACTACCGGATCCTGAGGCGCCTGGTTGCCTGACCGACCTATATTGCGACAGCAGAACAGGAGGTCAGGACCGGCGTCTTGCTCGACACCGAGACGACCGGCCTTGACCACGCCAAGGACGAGATCATCGAGCTCGGGATGGTGAAGTTCGACTACACTCAGGATGGGCGGATCGTCGGGGTGCGCGACACCTTCTCCGCCTTCAACGAGCCGAGCGCGCATCTCTGCGGAAGTGACGGCACTCACCGGCATCACGAACGAAATGGTCGCCGGACACAAATTCGATGATGACGCTGTCGCCGCCTTCGTCGAAAGTGCAGTCATCACGATCGCGCACAACAGCGGCTTTGACAGAAAATTCGCCGAACGCTACTGGCCCGTGTTCGAGCACAAGGCCTGGGGCTGCAGCATGAGCGAGATCGACTGGCGCAAGCACGGTTTCGCAGGCTCGCAACTCGGCTATCTCCTGAACGGAGCCGGCTACTTCCACCACGCACATAGGGCCGTCGACGACTGCCACGCCCTGCTGGAGGTCCTGGCGTTCGAATTGCCGACGATTGGCTCGCCGGCATTGGCGCTCCTGCTGGAGACCGCCCGTAAGCCGACGATGCGGGTCTGGGCGGAGCAGACCGCGTTCGAGCTCAAGGACTCATTGAAGCGCAGGGGCTATCGCTGGAACGATGGCAGCGACGGCAGGCCCAAGTCCTGGTTCATCGACGTGGACGTGACTGCCCTGGACGACGAGATATCGTTCCTGCGGACGCAAATTTACATGCAGGATGTCGATCCCACCGTGCAGAGGCTGACCGCTTTCACGCGCTTCTCCGGACGGATATGAGGCTCAGCGGCCGAGACGCTTCTCGACTCGTTTGCGGGAGTTGCCGACCTTCTTGACCGCCTTCTTCACGGCCGATGCCGAGCGGCCGCTCTTCTTGGCCTCGTATGCCACTTCGTGCTTCTGTCCGCCGGCCACGCGCGCCCGGTCCTGTTTGCGACCGCGTGCCGTCGTCTTTTTAACTGCCGCCATCGGATCCTCCTGATGCGAATGATGCGTTCCAACGCCGCAAGGATTCGCGTGGTTCCTTGCCGTCACGAGGCCGCATTTGGGCCGAAGGGACGAAGGCTGGCTCAACGGCCGCAGGGATGCCTGTGCATGATGGCAACCCACCCGTCCAGCAACAGCCCGTCCCAGGATACGACCCCTTCATCCCACGTGGTGCCGTGTTCGCGGTACACCTCAGCCCATTGAGGTCTCCATTCGATCATCTGGTCGTTGAGCCCATCATGTACTTGGCAGGCACGATCCGGATCGAACGTTTCCATAGGATTCACGCGGGGTGTCCGGGGTCGACATCCTTCGGCGTCTTCTTCTCCCGCTGGGGCGTCATCTTCGCTGGACTTTCCCGTCCGGGGACCCCGCGGGGACCAAGCTGTTCACGCTGGATATCGTCCTCGGAGCGTTCGGGCTCGACACCGTTGATCGGCCTGTCAGGCATCATTCGATCCTCGCCTTTTCCTGCAGATCTCGTATCCGGATCTCGGCCTCCTCCTTGGAGGTCACGATCTCAGATTCATCGGGCACGCGCGCGATCGCGCTGAGCCTCTTGAGCTCGGCGAGCTGTTCCGGGGTAGGCTTTTCCATTCTCGAGTCCTCGATCGCCTGCACAACGGCTTCGTCGTCGAGCACGTCCAGCAGCTTGTTTATGGTTTGCGCGCAATTTCTGGGGCCGGGCTCGACATGCCGGGCCAAGATGCCTTGTGCGTCTTCCAAGGCCTTCGCAATTCGCCTTTCCGGATCCATGACCGGTACTCCACATACTCCGCGGGAAAACGCGGCTATGAACGCCGCGTTCCTTTGCTCAGGCCCTTGAAAGAGCTGGCCCGCAGAAGGCCTTCGGAGGTGATGTCGCGGTACTCGATGTCTGCGAAGAACTTGGGCTCGACCCAAGTGGCCTTCGGCTTCCGGATGGTCTTCGTCAGCTTCTGCTTCGGGCTCACGACGGTGTCGAGCGCCTTGCGGATCTGCGCTGACGTTGTCCGGCTCCATCCCGTGCCTACCTTGCCCATGTAGACGAGGTCCTTGCCTTCCTTCCTGCCCAGATAGAGAGCGGCCACGCCGGACGGGTCCTTGATGAAGCCGACCACAGGGAATTTGCCCTTCTGAACGACTTTGATCTTCTGCCAGGCCTCCACCCGATCCGATCGGTAAGGTGCGTCCACCCGCTTGGAGACGATGCCTTCGTAGTTCAGCTTGCTCGCCGCGGCGAACAGTGCCTGGCCGTCCTCTTCGTGGTGCTCGCTATAGAGCACGGGCTCCTTGAGGTCGTGCTGCTCGATCAGATCCTTGAGCAGCCTCTTGCGCTCGATTTGCGGCTCCTTGCGCAGATCTCTACCGTCGAGCCACAGCAGATCGAATGCGAAGTAGAGCAAGCGATCCTGATCGCCTCTGCCCAGGTCCGCCTGCAGCTCAGAGAAGTTCGTGCGCCCCTCATGGATGACGACCACCTCACCGTCGACAATGGCCGGTCCTTCGATATCGAAGGCGCCCGCAATCCTTGAGAACCTGCTGACCCAGTCGTAACCCTTGCGCGTGAAGGCTCGGCGATCGTCCCCGTCGATCCGGAGCTGGACGCGGTAGCCGTCGTATTTGATTTCGTGAATCCACTGCGCGCCCGAAGGCGCCTTCGCCTTCAGGGTAGCAAGTTGGGGTGAGATGAACCCCGGCATCTCGGGGCCTCCCGGCTTCGCCGCCGGTGCCTTTGTACGCTTCGCCACGCTACGCCACTCACAAAAAACCTACCGCCGGGTTGGGGCCGGCGGCGGGCAGTCTACCTACCTTACTCAACGACTCTTCAAACTTCGGAAGCTGTCATGTGTTCCGGGGCCCCGCTAGGCCGCCGCGCCGCCCCGAGAGTGAGCGACGCCGCGCTCCGCTGTTCCTATTTGACCGCAAACGAGGCCCTTACGAACTATGGGCGCGCCCCAGCGTTGACCAAGATCATGTCAGACGCTTTTGACTACGTCCGCGCTTACGCCGTCCGAGCTCTTTGCAAGGCTCGCTCGATGCCGCAAGGCAAGATGAAGCACCTGCAGCTCTTGGCTGGGCGAATTTATAACCTCCTCAAAAAGGAGGCTGCTTACGCTCCGAACATGCAGCACCTCGAGGACTTCCGCGCAGCGCAGAAGCTCGAGAGGTCTCTCGATCGAGAGCTTGACGTCGCTGCGACCGCTCAACGCCGTGTCGGTTCACCGGGATCGCAGGACGTGGGGCGGGAGGCTAGTTGAGTGCCAGTCCTCGACACCCGCGCTGTAGCAGCCCTCCTTCGAGAATATGCGCAGCGAACAGCATTGCGCGGCGGCAACCCGTACCGCGCAAAAGCCTACTCTCGGGCCGCAGATTCCCTGGCCGTCCTTGCTGATCCGCTCGATGTGCTCATCGCCGAGGACCGGCTTATCGAGATTCCTGGCGTCGGTGAGGCGATCGCCGAGATCATCACCAAGCTGCACAAGACGGGCACTCATCCGAGCCTGGAAAAGCTGCGGAAGGAGATCCCTGAGGGCGTGCTCGAGATGCTCGCTGTGCCCGGCCTTCGTCCGGACAAGGTGCTGCGCCTGTACAAGGTTCTAGGCATCGGCTCGCTCTCCGAGTTGGAGGCCGCCGCCAAGGATGACCGCATCAAGAAGGCCAAGGGGCTCGGTGCCGCGCTGCAGACCAAGATCCTGCAAAATCTGGCCATTGCAAAAAGTGGAGAAGGCCGCCTCCATCTGCACCGAGCCGCCTCCCTGCTGGCGCACGCCAAGGATTCGATCCAAAAGTCCCAGCCCCAGCTGAAGCGCGTCACCATCGCCGGCGACTTCCGACGGGGCTGCGAACTCGTCGGCGATCTCGCAATCGTTGCCGAGACCCCCAAGACCGTCAAGGCGGCGAAGCCGTCGCCGACGGACGGACTGCAGATCTGCCTGTCGGACCGCAAGCACTTCGGCGCCACGCTTTTGTTCGCGACCGGCTCCGCCTCCCACATCGAGCAGCTCAAAGCGTTGGCCGCCGAGAAGGGGATGCGGTTGGACACCGACGGCTTGCACAAGGACCGGACCCTGATCGCCGGCGAGGAGGTCGAGATCTACCGCGCCCTCGGTCTGCCCTTCATCGACCCCGAGCTTCGGGAGGGCCGCGGCGAGGTCGAGCTGGCTCTGAAAGGCAAGCTCCCGAAGCTCATCACCGACCAGGACCTGCGCGGCATCCTTCACTGCCACACCGATGCCTCCGACGGCACCGAGACCCTTGAGAAGATGGCGAAGGCGACGCGCCAGCGAGGCTTCGAGTATTTCGGCGTGGCCGACCATTCCAAATCCGCCCATTACGCCGGCGGTCTCTCCGTCGAGGAGATCGCGCAGCAGCAGCGGGAAGCCGACCGCCTGAACAAGCGCTTCGGCAAGGATTTCCGGATACTCAAAGGCATCGAGTCAGACATCCTGGCCGACGGCTCGCTCGACTATCCGGATGACGTGCTGGAGCGTTTCGATTTCGTTGTCGCCAGCATCCACGGCCGCTTCAAACTGGATCGCAAAGCGCAGACGCAGCGACTGCTTCGCGCCGTCTCCGATCCTCATACCACTATCATCGGCCACATGACGGGGCGGCAGCTTCAGCGGCGGCCCGGCTACGAGATCGACATCGAGAAGGTGTTGCGGGCCTGCTCCAAGCACGACGTCGTCGTCGAGATCAACTCCCATCCATGGCGGCTTGACCTGGACTGGCGCTGGCACCAGGCTGCGCTCGAGTTCGGCTGCATGCTCAGCATCAATCCGGACGCGCACTCGATCCCCGAACTCGACCACATGCACTGGGGCGTCGAGATGGCCCGCAAGGGCGGCGTCCCTGCCGACCGGGTCCTGAACGCGATGCCGCTTCCCGATATCACGCGCTACCTCCGCCAGAAGCGGCGCTCGCTCGCCCGAGCTGCCTGATGTCACACGTGCACG
Source organism: Bradyrhizobium sp. 137 (assembly GCF_023074095.1). Lineage (NCBI taxonomy): Bacteria > Pseudomonadati > Pseudomonadota > Alphaproteobacteria > Hyphomicrobiales > Nitrobacteraceae > Bradyrhizobium > Bradyrhizobium sp. 137. Next base: position 47,174 of record NZ_JADPKU010000067.1, on the reverse strand, counting down.
CCCTTTTCACCCGAGAGAAGGGTAGTTGCGGTTGCCGCCGATCACGGCCACCACAGCAAGCAGCCACGGGATCAGATCGTTTTGGTGGTAGACCATGGCGTCGAAGGCGACGCGCCGCTGGCGTTTTCGTCAAGCATCGCTAACTCGCTCGTCGCCGACCTGGCCTGCCCAATCTCCGGCAGGTTCACTGATCGCATGATTCACGACAGGGAGGAAGCGACAGGAAGGATGAGGACTATCGGCGGCCGGGGCGCGAGCAAAAATCGCGCGTGCTGGCAGCTCAACCAATAGACGATCGCGCAAGGGGAAATCGGCAGGCAGCACTATTCTCCGGAAAAATAGTCCCAGAGGTCTTGTTCGCGATTGCGCTCCAGAACGGATCGACAAGTTCCTTACGGAATTGATCCCGATCAGGCATTGCCGAGAGCGGTACCGCGAACAGCCAAGCGCGCTTCGTCCAGTCCGCGTTGTCCTGCTCCTCTGGCTCCAAATATTGGATCAATCTGCCGCCTTCGTGAGCTACAAACAAATCTGCGAGGACGGGCCACCCGTCCGTAGTGAACTGAAGGGAGACCGGATCATAGGTCTTGTCAGTGACGTTGTTGCCGGCGATGAAGACGCAAGTCAGGAAGCTCTCTGTGGAATGAGGCAACGTGGTCCGGACGACGGCAGGAGCGGTTTGTCGGAACAGGTCCATGCAAAGGAGCAAGCGTCCGATAGGTTTGTTCTTTTTCTGTCCCTCAGCAAAAACCGTCGCACCGATGGCTGACCAGACGTACACCCACTCGTGGTCCGCCATTTTCTCATGCGGAGTCCACGCGAACGAAGAGAGGCCGTATCCCTCCGGCGCTTGAAATAAATCTCGAGCCGACTGCTGGAGGGTCGAGAGCTCGCTGGTGATCTTCACGACGTTCGCAAACGAATTGTAGATGTTGGACATCCTCGATCTCCTTACCGCAGGGAAAAACTGACTGGCGTAACCTCGATCAAATGATCAACAGGCAGCCCTCGCCATACCGATAGATCCATCTCTTCGATCGTCACCGGCGCCAGATTCAAAACTCCGAAACCCTTGAACGTGCCGACTCCAAGTTTTTCCAGAAACCGGATCGCATCTCGGCACCACAACAAGCTGGCCCCGTCCGCTGCGTTGGCGCGCAGGACATCTTGAAGGATAGCGAGAGCTTGGTTCCACTGGATGATCGTGGTGGGCGAATCGAATGCCGCCAGCTCGGCTGACTTGACCAAAGATATGTGGCGCCATCCTTTCAGACCTTTTGTGCAAATCCTGATCTGATCCTCAATCTGGTGACGAAGTAGAACGGCGTCCCATTTCACTTCAATGATCCAACGAAACGGTTGGTCATCCACAGTTCCGTCAAGCACTAGGTCTGGCTCAATCGTGTATTCGTTCGCAGACTTGTCATCCGCTGCAAAGCGTGGCCACAGCTGCAAGCTATGGACGTTGGCCGTCATGTCGCGCTGGGGCCCGGTCAGCCAAGACAAGATTTGGCCAGCATCGCGGGGGGTCATGAACTTCAACGGGCTGAACAAGGTCGACGTGACCGCGTCTTCGATGACCCTCCGTCCGTCACTGGCCTCTGTCGGCAGTCTTGCGCCTTTCCTCAAATATGCGTCGAGCATTCAGGAACTCCAGAAGCGGCTGATTATCGTGAGACCGGCGCGCAATCTGGTCAAGCTGACTGGTTGCGGGCGGCGATGATTGCGACTAGCAACTGAGTTCACGCAACTGAAACATTTGAAGGATCGATACCAGTGCCGTGGGGCGCTTTTCAAACCGGAGACCAGACATTCGACCTAAGCCATCTCGACGATCGCATTGCTGTGGTCAAGGTCGGCGGCGTTGACGTTCCTATCCTGGTGACCTTCTCTGATCACTGCTTCACGGAAGAGCCAAAGCCCAATGATGAGCGACCTGTATTCCCCGGGTGCAGCCGCCCTGATGGTCGTTTCTGCACAAAACGGTACGCCGCGTCGCTAGAGATGTGGGGGCACATTGAGCGCGCGATGCGCGGCCGTGTGTGGATGGGAGAGCGCGACCGCTATCTAGTGCTCACCGTGGATTTGGGTAACGCGCACTACATCATCGCGCTGAGCTTGGAGAAGTTGAAGGGCCGGGCAGATGCGAAATTGCTGATGCGGGTTCGTACCGGTTTCCACCGGACCGATGACAAGCATGTTGCCACTTACGGCGAGGTCCGTTTCGTCAATCTGGTCGGGCTGATCCTCAAGGGGAAGTTGCCCCCACGCATCTACGATCAAAAGCGCAGAACGCCATGGTAGAAATAGAAACAGGCCCTTTCGGGCCTGCTCGACACCTAAGTGTCTCGGGGCGAACCTCTTGACCCGTGAGGGCTGCCCATCCGTTCGGATGGTCCTAGTTTTACCTAGGCGGGGCTGGTTATGCTCACGCCCTATATCCAGCGATCTCCGAGAAAATTACAACTTCCCCGGTCCTTTGGCAACGTTTTTCTCGGCTTCCGGTTCAGGGGTTCCGGCTGGAAATCAGACCTGGAACCGCCCCTATGCGGCCACCACCACATGGACACCTGGATCAAGGTCCGCAAGGCCCGAACCCCTCGTTAACGACGCCAATGCATTCCTACGTTGCACGGGAGGCCGCATGAGTTCATCCGCTGCCAATGCTCACCATCGCTGGCAGGATGCCCCAAAATCCAGTGGGAATCGCCGCCCGCACTTGGTAGCCTGTCAGCGTGGGGCGCCGCCCCGCAAGAGTGCCACACAAAGGCAGACCACCGGACCGAAAAATTCAATAAAATCAATATAAAGCGGGATCGTTACCTCAGTTCAATCCTGTCCGGCAGCACCAGTGTTCCACACATGACAAGGCATTCTCGCGGCTCGATGCGCCCGAGTTTTGCTCTATTCCGTGCCCCTCTTCGGTGAAGAGGGCGCAGGGAAGGCCGGGTGCCGGCTGGCACCCACGGTCCGCCGTGCGAATGCACACGCAGAAAAACTGCACAGCGGCATACAGGTGAAGCCGAACACACGGCCTTCCCTGCGCAGTGGTTTGACGGCTTATGCCTGCTCTCCCCGGAGCCGAGTTCCTTCTGGCCTCCGTCACCTCGCGAATGGCGATGCCTCGAGGGCCCGGTTGGGCCTCAAGATATCTCCGCAAGGCTTGACCGTAGCAACGACGGTCAGGACCACACGGTTTTGCCGTACGCAGCAATCCGGCTTCACCCAAAGGGCTTCGCCGGACACGGGCGCCGTCCGTCCGCACGCAGTCAAGGACCTCACGAGGTTCATCTCGCCCTGGTCTCGCCTACGCGTGCCCGACGCTGCCGCGTCCACCGCACCCCGGCCCACGTTTCGTTACGACGTACGATCGTCCCTCTCCTCGGGCCGGGATGGGTGGGAGAATGCCGCAATTCCGAATTTCGGTAAAGTGGAATATTTTTACGGCAGGGGATTGACGAGGTTTTGTATGGGGCGGGTGTTTTGCCCGACGGGTAAAAATTGCAGTGACCCGATATCAGCTTTGTTACGGCGGCTTTCCCTTGAACCTGTACGAGCGACCAACGAATAGACTTGCCAATAGCAATGCAACGATGCCGCCGAAGCCAACCCACGCGCCCCATGGACCGATGTTGCCATGCCGGGAAAGCCCGACCATACACATGCATACCAGTCCTGCCGTAACTCGCAGATTTCCCAAACAACCCGCTTGCCACCACTTATCACGGACCTGAGCAGCGCTAAGACAACGAAGACCACTAGCCCCCCGCGAGGAGATTAACTATTAGCTTGGCCGTAAAAAGCTGGTCCATACTCTTAATCGGCTCGACAGTTTTGAGTGGCTTCTTGTTTCAATATCTCGCAATAGCGACGCACTTGAGGCGCAACCAATTCCTTCACGAGCGTAGCGCATGCATTGTTTTACTCACAATCCGCTAGGCTGCTTTATGGCTCGCTGTTTAACGGAGCGTTAGTGAAGCACAGACCAAGTCGACGTCTGCTAGCTCGTAAGATGGCTAGAGCGAAGCGAAACCCATCGAGGCCTTGCCTCAGTGACGAAGCATGATGGGTTTCGCAAGCGCTGTACCCGTCTACGCACTGTCAATTGTCGTCACGCATCCGCTGTCCCATGAAGCGATCGTCGGCACGGCGCAGCCGTCGGCACAGTTCGCGATTGATGTTCTGCAGGACGATCACATAGGCGTGGATATCGGCCTTGTAGCAAGCGTAGAGCTTTTGGGCGGTCAGTTCGTACAGCGCCGTCGGAGTCTCCGCCACCACCGTGGCGGAGCGATTCTGCATTTCAATCAGCGTCATTTCACCAAAGAAATCGCCAGGCTCCAGAGCGGAAATTGGGATGACGTTGCCCGAATTCGCCCGTTTGCGCACCGCCAGCCGACCGGATTTGACGATGAACATCGAGCGTCCCTGCTCGCCCTCCGCCACGACAGTTGCTCCGGCATCAAAGCGGCGCTCGACCAGCATCGAGATCAGGAGGTCGAGACTCGGTTCCGGGAGACCACCGAAGAACGGCGTGGCGAGCAGGAACGCCTTCAGATCGGGAGCGCTGACAGCCATCGCGCAAGGATACGCCCCGCCACCATCTGCGGCAAGCAGAGCAGACATCGGCGCTGACGATGCCCGACGTGTTCGCAAGAAGAGGCAACAAAATACGCGTAGGATGCATAGAGCGACTTGTCCGCCGTAGCTCAGGGAGCGAAGGCGGTGGCGAAATCCATCAAGCTCGTTCAGTGGCGAAACGTCGCGGATTTCGCAAGTGCTCTACTCATCCTACGCTTGCCGCCACGCAACACTCTCGCCGCGCACCGTTCGCTTTTTCCAGTGGCGTAACCCGGATGGAGTGCAAGCGTAATCCGGGGCCATTAGCCGCGGACGCAATCCGTTTGACCCCCAAATTCATGGTGATAATGTCGTAATCTGCCGTCTGTCCGGGAGGACACAATGGGATGGTTTGACCGGCTGTTTGGAAGGACGTCGGCGCCTACGACCCCACTCTTTGCGAGATTTAGGCGGAAATCACGGGCACCGACTGATCCCGATCTTCTGAAGATCGCCAAAGACCGAAAAGGGCATATTTCGCGGAGAGCCGTGAGAGATGAATATAATCGGCTGCTTCTGGAGAAGTACGCGCACGACAAATCGTGATTTCTAATCACGTCCAGCTCGTGGCGTGGGTAGGGCGACTAGTCCGCCGTAGCGCAAAGAGCCAAGGCGGCAGCGAAGCCCGTCGAGGCTTGCCGATGACGAAGCACGATGGATTTCGCAAGTGCTCTATCCATCCGACGCCTACTGCCGCGCAATGCCCTCTCCGCGCAACGTCCGCTTTCTCCAAACCAGATCAGCCATCACTTTGATGGCCGCCGCGAGAACGAGCGCACAAAGCACAATCTTGGAGATCGTCTCCATCGTCCCCTCGATCAGCAGGCAATGGGCCACGCTGGCTGCGACGATGACGATCGCGAGGGGAATATGGACGATGCGCCAGGTTCGCAGCCGCAGTCCCAATCGCCGGCGCAAGACAGCCAAAGGCGCGACAGCGAAGATGGCCCACATGGCGACCACGCCAAAGGGGGAGAACGGCGTCGGCGATGAGAAGGTAAGGGCGTCGATCATGTCGGGCGGACTGGTAATCCAGAGGCCGGCGACATGGATCACCACCGCAAAGGCCAGCGCGCCGCCGATCCAGTGATGGGCACGCCGTCCGCGATAAGCCGATAGCCCCGGCAAATATCCGCCGATCAGCAGGGGCTGAACGAGCACAAGACCGAGGGCGACGATCCCTGCGAAGCCGGCGAGGATGTAGACCGGACCGCGCCAAGCGAGCAGGTCGCTTCCTGCTGCGGCGGCGATCGGCACGCAAATGGCCAAGGCAAGGGCCACCCAGATCAGGGTCGCCCGGGCCGATTCCCATCCCTTCATTTGCAATTCGCGGCTCAAGCCGGCTGCAGGACGAAGTGCGCCTCGAGGCTGGTTTCCTTTGCGCTCCGCATCACCGGACGCAGAAAGACGGTTTTGAACTCGCCGCTGTCATAGGCGAGGTGACCATGCGGCTGGCCGAAGATGGGAATGATCTGCGGCATCTCGAGCCGGAACTTGCCGTCCTTGTCGGTGAGCGTGGCGCCATGACTCTGCGGCTCGTGCTCCTGCCCCTCGACGGTGTGCGCCCAGATCTGGATGCGCTGCCCAGCGAGCGGAGCCCCGTCGCCGGCGCGGCGCACGGTACCGCTCATCCAGAAGCCGCCCTTTCCGATCCGCTCCACGATCGCCGCGCCCTTGCGGTAGTTGTTCGCCCCGCCCGACATCGACTCGGTCGGCGCGAGGCCTTCGGCACGGGCGGGCAACAGCAGCCCGGAAACTCCGCTCGCCAAAACCCCGGTTGCGAGCACCGAGCCGCCAGCGGCGAGGAGGTTGCGGCGGTTGAGTACGACCGTGGTCATGTCAGTTCCTCCTGGCAACCGAGCAGTGCTCCGGCAATCTATAACAACAGGCGCAGAACGCCCAGTTGCGACGAAGGGCGCCATAGGTCGCAATAACAGTGTTGTGAACGGGCAGCGCGGGCTGCAGCGTCAAGGATGCGCTGCTCCGTCAAGATCCAAGTCGCGACAGGTTCGAGCAGCATTCCTATCCCTGGTCCCCTATATGTGAGGTCCCCGCGCACACGCGCCCTTCACGGGTACCACACATGATCCCCTTCTCCGTGCTCGACCTCGCGCCCATCCGCCAAGGTGGCGACGCCGCGCAGGCGTTTCGCAATTCGCTCGATCTCGCCCGGCATGCGGAGGCCTGGGGCTACAAGCGGTTCTGGCTGGCCGAGCATCACAACATGACGGGGATCGCAAGCGCGGCGACGTCGGTGGTGATCGCCCATATCGCGGGGGGAACGAAAACCATCCGCGTCGGGTCCGGCGGGATCATGCTGCCGAACCATTCGCCGCTGGTCATCGCCGAGCAGTTCGGCACGCTGGAATCGCTCTTTCCCGGACGGATCGATCTCGGGCTTGGGCGCGCGCCGGGCACCGACCAGTTCACAGCAAAGGCGCTGCGGCGCGACCTTGCGACGGCTGCGGAGAACTTTCCGCACGACGTGCTGGAATTGCAGGCGCTGCTCGGCGATGTGCAATCGAACCAGGCGATCCGCGCGGTGCCGGGCATGGGCACGAAGGTGCCGCTGTGGATCCTGGGATCGAGCACTTTTGGCGCGCAGCTTGCGGCGATGCTGGGCTTGCCGTTCGCGTTCGCCTCGCATTTCGCGCCGCAGATGATGATGCCGGCGCTGCGCGAATATCGCGCGCGCTTCGAGCCCTCGGCGCAACTCGACAAGCCTTACGCGATGATCGGTGTCAACGTGTTTGCCGCCGACAGCGACGCCGAGGCGCAGCGCATGTTCTCATCGCTGCAGCAGCAGTTCATCAATCTGCGCCGGGGCACGCCGGGCCCGCTGCCGCCGCCGGTCGACGACATGGATGTGCTGTGGTCGCCGGCGGAGAAGGCCGGTGTCGGCCAGGCGCTGTCCTGCTCGGCGGTCGGCTCGCCCAGAATCGTGGAGGAGAAGCTGAAGGCACTGATCGCCGAGACCGGCGCGGACGAGCTGATGACGACGGGCCAGATCTACGATCACGCCGCCCGGCTGCGCTCGTTCGAGATTGCGGCCGAGGTGCGGAATCGGCTGGCGGGGCAGAAGGGAGCGTGAGCGCGTTGGGCCTTGATGTGCTGGAGGCTGACCGTGAGCTGGCCGAACGCGAACTGCCCCATCGCCATCCTCGCCGCGATGCCGGCGCAGGACGCGCGAAAGATCGTCGCGGCCAACGAGAAGAGATTCGAAGCCTACCAGACGCGGAGATCTTGCTGCGCGAGGCCGGGATCATCGAGCGATCCGGGGTTAGAGGCGCTGTCAATGGGCTGACGCAGCGCTTCTTTTTGTGGCACAAGGGCGGCCTCCGCCGATCGACCAACGAGGCCACGCATGCCCGCGCCAAAGCCGCCTGCCTTCGAGACCCTGAGCCTGCATGCGGGCCAGCATCCGGATCCCGTAACCGGCGCCCGCGCCGTGCCGATCTACCAGACCACGTCCTACGTGTTCCAGGATTCCGATCACGCCGCCGCGCTGTTCAACCTGGAGCGCGCCGGCCACATCTATACGCGCATCTCCAATCCGACCACCGGTGTGCTGGAGGAGCGGCTCGCGGCGCTCGAAGGCGGTGTCGGTGCGATCTGCACCGCCAGCGGCATGGCCGCGCTGCATCTGGCGATCGCGACACTTTTGAACGCCGGCGACCACATCGTGGCATCGAGCTCACTCTATGGCGGCACCATCAACCTGCTGGGGCATACGCTGCCGCGCTTCGGCATCACCACCAGTTTCGTCAAGCCGCGCGATCTCGACGCGTTCCGCGCCGCGATCGGGCCGAACACGAAGCTCGTGATCGGCGAGACCATCGGCAATCCCGGGCTGGAAGTGCTCGACATTCCCAAGGTCGCGGCGATCGCGCATGAGGCAAAAATTCCGCTGCTGATCGACAACACCTTCGCCACGCCCTATCTCAGCCGCCCCATCGAGCTCGGCGCAGACATCGTCATGCATTCGGCGACCAAATGGATCGGCGGACACGGCATTGCGATCGGCGGCGCCATCATCGACGGCGGCCGCTTCGACTGGCGCGGCTCGGGCAAGTTCGGCGTGCTGACCGAGCCCTATGGCGGCTATCACGGCATCGTCTTCGACGAGCAGTTCGGCACCGCGGCCTTCATCATGCGCGCGCGCACCGAGGGCCTGCGCGATTTCGGCGCATGCCTGTCGCCGACCAACGCGTTCCAGCTGCTTCAGGGCGTCGAGACCCTGGGCGTGCGTATGGACCGGCACATGCAGAACACGCATCTCGTGCTGGACGCGCTGAAAGCCAACAAGGCCGTCGATTGGGTGCTGCATCCCTCGCTGGAGAACCACCCGGACTTTCAGCTCGCAAGGGCGCTGCTGCCGCGCGGTGCCGGCTCCATCGTCTCCTTCGGCATCAAGGGCGGCCGGCCCGCCGGGCGCAAGTTCATCGAATCACTGCGCATGATCAGCCATCTCGCCAATGTCGGCGATGCCAAGACCTTGGTGATCCACCCCGCCTCGACCACGCATCAGCAGATGGACGCCGAGCAGCTCAAGGCCGCCGGAATCGGCGAGGAGCTGGTGCGGCTCTCGGTCGGCATCGAGACGGCAAGCGACATCATCGACGATCTCAACCAAGCGCTGCGCATCTCGCAAAAGGTCTGACGCCATGAAGCTTTCCGTCAACGGCACCGACGTGTTTGTCGCAACCGGCGGCCGCGACTTCGACAAGTCGCTGCCCGCGGTCGCCTTCATTCACGGCGCCGGCTTCGATCATTCGACCTGGGCGCTGCACACGCGCTGGTTCGCCCATCACGGCTTTTCGGTGCTGGCGCCAGACCTGCCCGGCCACGGTCGCTCGGCCGGGCCGTCGCTGTCGACCATCGCCGAGATGGCCGACTGGACCGCGGCGCTGCTGGATGCGGCAGGCGCCGCGAAGGCCCACCTGATCGGCCATTCCATGGGCTCGTTGATCTCGCTGGAGGCGGCGGCGCGGCATCCGGACAAGGTGTCCGCGCTGAGCCTGATCGGCACCGCCGCGACCATGACCGTCGGCCCGGATCTGCTCAAAGCCGCCGAAGCCAATGACCAGGACGCCGTCGACATGGTCTCGATCTGGGGTCTCGGCTTCAAGGCCGAGCTCGGGGGCAGCCTCGCGCCGGGCCTTTGGATGCATGGCGGCGCGCAGACCGTGTTGAAGCATTGCGAGCCGGGCGTGCTGTTCAGGGATCTGTCGGCCTGCAACAGCTATGCGAATGCACTTGCCGCGGCTGCGAGCGTGAGGGTCCCGACCACGCTGATTCTCGGCGAGCGAGACATGATGACTCCCGCGAAAGCCGGCAAGGCGCTGGCGGCGGCGATCCCGCATGCGAAGACCGTCATCGTGCCGGGCGCAGGGCACATGATCATGGCCGAGCGTCCCGACGAACTGCTGGCGGCGCTGAGGAACTGAACAGGATCAATCGTCCGGGTTATGCGTTGCGGTGAGACATCCCTGTCATCTCGAAGGGAACTCGACTCATGCCAAGTCAGGAAATCATTCGCAAAGCGAAGCAGGACAAGCGCGCCGGCAAATCTGCGAGCACGCAGGCCGGCGAATTCGTCAAGGACGAGATCGACAAGATTCGTAAAGGCAAGCACGGCGCACGCTCGACAAAGCAAGCCATTGCCATCGGCCTTTCCGAGGCACGCGGCGCCGGCGTCGATCTGCCGCCGCCACGCAAGGGGCGCACCAAGAAATCGACGCGCCGCAGCGCCAAATATGCCTATGAGGTCGGCCAGGGCAAGCGCTCCCCGAAGCGCCGGCCGCGCGTGTCGCGCGCCGTGGAAAATGTCCTGAAGAAGGAGCCGCGCTCGACGGCGTCGCGCAGCGCGTTGTCAAAACAGGCCAAAAGCGCCGCGAGCCGGCGAACCGCGGCGTCACGTTCGGCTGCTGCGCGGAAAGCGAGCCGCACCAAGGGCGCCAAGACCCGCTCCGCCGCCGCCAAGAAGGCGGCGCGCACCAGGGCGCGGCGGCGGCGCTAAATTCATGTAGCGGCCTTTTGATTTGAACGGCAGTGGCCGACGCCCGACGATCCCGCTGTGATCGGATCGGAGTTTCTCATGTCAGACAGTCTGAAGGGGCGCACGGCGCTCGTCACCGGCGGCTCGCGCGGAATTGGCGCGGCCGTCTGTCGCGCGCTGGCCAAGGCCGGTGCCGCCGTAGCGATCAACTGCCGCGAGCAGATCGGTCGGGCCGAGCAGTTGGCGGGCGAGATCGGCAAGCAGGGCGGCCGCGCCATCGTCGTCGCAGCCGACGTCTCGCAGCGCGAGGCCGTGACGGGCATGCTCGAGCGCGTCACGGCCGGACTCGGACCGATCGACATCCTCGTCAACAATGCGGGCATCGCGATCACGCGCGGCCTCGATGATCTCAATGAAGACGATTTCGACCGAACCATCCTGGTCAATCTGAAATCCGTGTTCCTGTGCACGCAGGCCGTGCTGCCGTCGATGCGCTCCCGGAAGTGGGGCCGCATCGTCAACATCTCCTCTGGGGCTGCGCGCGGTGCCGGCTCTATCGGCCCGCACTACAACGCGTCCAAGGCCGGCATCGAGGGCCTCACGCGAGGTTATGCCGCGCGCCTGGTGAAGGAGGGCATCACCGTCAACGCGGTGGCGCCGTCGCTGATCGAGACCGACATGATGAGCGGCCAGCAACAGCTCGTCAGCCGCATCCCGCTCGGCCGCTTCGGCACGGCGGACGAGGTGGCGAAGGCAGTGATGCTGCTGGTCGACAATGCCTACATGACGGGTCAGACCATCGCGCTGAGCGGCGGCATGGCGTTTAATTGAGGTGAGCCGCCGCCGCGGACTCGTTCTTCCCTTCTCCCCTTGTGGGAGAAGGTGGCATAGGCGGCCTTCGGCCGCCGTTCTCAAGAACGTCGAAGCGAAGCTTCGGCTATGGCGCCGGATGAGGGGTATCTGTCCGCGAGATCAGCTGTGAGAGGGTCGCTCGCGGAGAGATACCCCTCACCCGTCTCGCCGCTATCGCGGCGAGCCACCCTCTCCCGCAAGGGGAGAGGGTAAGAAAAGTCACCACATCGTCGCTGCGGCTCGCGCGGGCCAGGCGCGGTCGTACTCCGCGCCGCCGACCTTGTTCTCGCTCATCTCGGCCAGGATCTGGCCGGGCGTCGGCAGGGTCTTTGGGTCGACGCGCCTGTCGGGATTCCAGAGGTCGGCGCGGACGATGGCGCGGGCGCATTGGAAGTAGATCTCGTCCACGCTCATGACCATGACGCTGCGCGGCGCCTTGCCTTCGACCTTGAACGAGGCCAGCAGTTCGGGATCAATCGAGAGATGGGCGCGGCCGTTGGCACGAACCGCATTGCCGGAGCCGGGAATCAGGAACATCAGCGACACCCGGGGATCGCGCACGATATTGCGCAGGGAATCGACCCGATTGTTGCCGCGGCGATCGGGCAGCATCAGTGTCTTCGGGTCATGAATGCGGACAAAGCCGGGGAGATCGCCGCGCGGCGAGCAGTCGATGCCCTCCGGCCCGATCGTGGCGAGCGCCGCGAACGGCGCCTTCTCGATGTAGATGCGGTAGAGTGGCGTGACATGGTCGGCGACTTTCACGGTCGAGGCATCGTTGGTGACGCCGTAGATGGCCTCCAGCTGTTCAACCGTTTCGATCACCGACATTCTTCCACTCTCCTGATCGTGCCTGCCATCATTCATGCCAGCCTTCATTCCTGATCACGCGCACGAGCTGTCGGCTGTGATATTCCGCGCTGCCGGCGTTGAGGATGGTGATATCGGCATGCGCCCGCGCGTCATCGACACTGCGCGACAGCCGCGCCGCGATATTGCCGTCGCTGTGCCGCGCCCGCGCGGCAAGCCGCTGCGCCAGCACGTCCGGCGGTGCGGTGATCGCGACCACCACGACATTTGCATAGGCTTGGCGCAGCGCGCCGATCACCGTGCGCGAGACGTTGACGACCACCGTGCGTCCGGCACGGATATCGTCGTTGATCCCGAGCGGCAGTGCGTAGGAATGCCCGTGCGCCTCCCAGTGCATGGCGAAATCGCCATGCTGCTGACCGCGGCGGAATTCGTCAGGGGCGAGCGTGAGATTGTCTTCGGCAGCGGAGGATTCCCGCGTCACAAGGCGGCGTGGAAAGACGATGTCGTGATCATCACTGCACGCCGCCCGCGCCAGTCGCAAAAGCGTGTCCTTGCCGGCGCCGCTGGGACCGACCACAAGTACCAGCCGCCCGGGTCCGATCGCGCCCGCTGCCTCCTGCGCCATGGCCGCGGTCTCGCTCATGCGACACGACTCCCTTCGCGCCAGACGCTGCGCACGACGGGGACGCTGCCGGCAACATGCACGCGGATCAGGTCGGCGCGCTTGCCGATCGCGATCTCGCCGCGATCGGTGAGCCCGACCGCATCGGCAGGCGCCTTGGTCACGGTGCGGATCGCCGACGGCAGATCGATCGCCGGCACATGCTCGGGAAGCTGCAGCGCACCCATCAGCAGGCTCGACGGGATATAATCCGACGACAGGATATCGAGCAGGCCTTCGCGGGCGAGATCGACCGCGGCGATATTGCCGGAATGCGAGCCGCCGCGCACGACGTTGGGAGCGCCCATCAGGATGTCGATGCCGGCGTGATGCAGACCGCGCGCGGCCTCGAGCGTGGTGGGGAATTCCGCCACCGCGACGCCGTCGCGCACGGCATCGGCGACGTTCTCCTCGGTGGTGTCGTCATGACTTGCGAGCGGGATCTTGTACGCATGCGCCAGCGTCACGATCTCGCGCAAATTGGTCGCGGCATAGACCTTCTGATAGGCAAAGCGCTTCGCGAACAGTTCGTCGAGCTCGGCGTCGGTCTTGCCGCCACCCTTGCCGCGATAATAGTCGCGCAGCTTGACCTCGTCGCGAAACTGGCGCTGGCCCGGCGTGTGATCCATCAGCGACATCAGCTTGACGTCGGGCCGGTCGATCAGCTCCTTGGCCTCCTCGACGACGCTCGGCATCGGGATTTCACAGCGCAGATGCAGGAAATGGTCGGCGCGCAAGAGGCCGGCATCGCGCGCGGTCGTGATCGCGGCGGCGAGCACGCCGGCGCGGCCATCGACTTCCTCCGCGCCGTCCTCGCGCCAGACCCGGAGCGAATCGAACACGGTGGTGATGCCGGAGGTCGCGAGCTGGCCGTCATAGGAGATGACAGCGGCGACCGGATTCCAGAACACCTTCGGTCGCGGCACGTAATGCGCTTCGAGATGGTCGGTGTGAAGCTCGATCAGGCCGGGCATGACGAGGTCGCCGCCAGCATCCTCGGCGCCGGCGGGCGCCCTGCCCTCGCCGATCTCGGCGATGCGTCCGTCGACCAGAGCAAGCCAACCCTGATCGATCACCCGGTCAGCCAGCACGATCCTGGCGTTGGCGATGACGGTTTCCTTCGGCTTGGCGTTCATGTCGATTTCCTTCAGGCCGCGGCGGCGAAGCTGGTGACATCGACGATGCGGTCGGCAATCAGATGCCGGATTTCGTCGTCATGGACAATGGCGACCATGGCGACACCCTGGCGTTTTTTCTCAGCGATCAGCTCGACCACCACAGTGCGGTTGGCGGCATCGAGCGAAGCGGTCGGCTCGTCGAGCAGCAGGATCGGCAGATCCGAGATGAAGCCGCGCGCGATGTTGACGCGCTGCTGCTCGCCGCCGGAGAAGGTCGCGGGCGGAAGCTGCCACAGCCGCTCGGGAATATTGAGACGATGCAGGAGCGCGCCCGCGCGGGCTTGCGCTTCCGGGCGCGCCAGGCCGTTCACGATCAGAGGCTCGGCGACCACGTCGATGGTCGCAACGCGGGGCACCGCGCGGAGGAACTGGCTGACATAACCGATGGTCGCGCGGCGGACATTGAGCACCTGCCGCGGCTCGGCGACGGCAAGATCGATCAGCCCGCCGCGGTGGCGGATGCCGATGCGGCCGGAATCGCAGCGATAATTGCCGAAGATCATCTTCAGGATCGACGACTTGCCGGCGCCTGATGGCCCCGAGAGCACGACGCATTCGCCGGGATCGACATGGAACGTCACGCCGCGCACGACCGGCAATTCGATGCCGCCTTGCAGGTGCATCGTAAAGGTCTTCCGGGCGTCGGTAATGTCGATCATGGCGGTCATCGCAAGGCACATGTTGGCAGGCTCATGGCGGCAGAATCGAGGAGACGAGGAGTTGCGTATAGGGCTCGCGCGGATCGTCGAGCACCTGATCGGTGAGGCCGGTCTCGATGACGCGGCCGCCCTTCATCACCATCACGCGGTGCGACAAAAGGCGTGCCACCGCGAGATCATGCGTGACGATGATGACGGCGAGGTGCAGCTCGGCGACCAGGCTGCGCAGGAGATCGAGCAGGCGCGCCTGCACCGACACGTCCAGGCCGCCGGTCGGCTCGTCCATGAACACCAGCCGCGGCTCGGTGACGAGGTTGCGCGCGATCTGGAGCCGCTGGCGCATGCCGCCGGAATAGGTGCGCGGCGCATCGTCGATGCGCGCGACGTCGATCTCGACGCGCGTCAGCCAGTCGGAGGCGGCGTCGCGGATGCGGCCGTAATGATTCCATCCCACCGCCATCAGCCGCTCGCCGACATTGGCGCCGGCCGAGACCGCCATGCGCAGACCTTGCGCAGGATCCTGATGGACATAGCCCCAGTCGGTGCGGAACAGAAAGCGCCGCTCGGCCTCGCCGAGCGTCGTAAGATCGCGGGCGACGCCGTCGCGCATCCGGTAAGAGACCCGGCCGGCGCTCAGCGTGAGTTGACCCGACAGCATTTGCAGCAGCGTCGACTTGCCCGAGCCGGATTCGCCGACGATCGCCAGCACCTCGCCGGGATAGAGCGCAAAGGACACCTCTCGGCACGCGGCAATGCGGCCGAAGGACTTGCTGAGCGACTCCGCCACCAGCAGCGGCTGGTCGCTTTCGAGCGTATCGAGTTCAGCCATGTGAGCCCGCCTTCTCCTTGTACGGTGCGGCGCTCAGGCTGCCGTGATGGCCGGCGGCCTGCCGGCCCTCGCAATAATCGGTGTCCGAGCAGACGAACATCCGACCGCCCTTGTCGTCGGTGACGATCTCGTCGAGATAGGAGTTCTCCGCGCCGCACAGCGCGCACGGCGCGTTGAAACGGTACGGCTCGAACGGATGATCCTCGAAATCCAGCGACACGACTTTCGTGTAGGGCGGGATCGCGTAGATGCGCTTCTCACGGCCGGCGCCGAACAATTGCAGCGCGGCACAATTGTCCATCTTGGGATTGTCGAATTTCGGCGTCGGCGACGGGTCCATCACGTAGCGCGCGTTCACCTTGACCGGATAGGCATAGGCAGTCGCGATATGGCCGAAGCGGGCGATGTCCTCATAGAGTTTGACATGCATCAGGCCATATTCGGCGAGCGCATGCATGCGCCGCGTCTCGGTCTCGCGCGGCTCGAGGAAACGTAGGGGTTCAGGGATCGGCACCTGATAGACCAGCACCTGGTTTTCATGCAGCGCCGTCTCAGGAATGCGGTGGCGCGTCTGAATCACGGTTGCCTCGTCTGTCGCCGTCGTGGTGGCGACGCCCGCGGTCTTGGCAAAGAACTTTCGGATCGAGATCGCGTTGGTGGTGTCGTCGGAGCCCTGGTCAATCACCTTCAGCACGTCCTCAGGTCCCAGGATCGCCGCCGTCACCTGCACGCCACCGGTGCCCCAGCCATAGGGCATCGGCATTTCGCGGCTGGCGAACGGCACCTGGTAGCCGGGGATCGCGATCGCCTTGAGGATCGCACGGCGGATCATCCGCTTGGTCTGTTCGTCGAGATAGGCGAAATTATAGGCGGGCGCGTTCATTCCGCGGCCTCCTTCATGGCATCGGGCGCATTGGCCTCGGCAAACTCCTGGCGCAGCTTGCGGAGCAGGCCGAGCTCGGACTGGAAGTCGACGTAATGCGGCAGCTTGAGATGCTCGACGAAGCCGGTCGCCTGCACGTTGTCCGAATGCGACATCACGAACTCCTCGTCCTGCGCGGGGGCACGCACCTCCTCACCGAGCTCGCGAGCGCGCAGCGCCCGATCCACCAGCGCCATCGACATGGTCTTGCGCTCACTCTGGCCGAAGGCGAGGCCATAGCCGCGGGTGAAGCACGGCGCTTCCGTCGCCGAGCCCTTGAACTGGTTGACCATCTGGCACTCGGTGAGCTCGATCGAGCCGAGCGGCACGGCGAAGCCGACGTCCTCGGCGAAAAATTCGACATCGACCTCGCCAAAGCGGATCTCGCCGGCAAAGGGATGGTTCCGGCCGTAACCGCGCTGGGTGGAATAGCCCATCGCCAGCAGAAAGCCTTCGTCACCACGCGCCAGATTTTGCAGGCGCAGGTCGCGGTCCGCCGGAAAATTCAGCGGCTCGCGGGTGAGATCGCCGACGCTGGCGCCGTCCTCGGCCTGCGGCGAGGACTCGATCAGTCCGTCGCGGCCAAGAATATCCGTCACGCGCGGCGTGGGTGCCGTTGATGCTTCCGCCGTCACTGGCGCTTCCGGCACAACGCCTTCTGCGAGCGAAGGATCGAGCAGGCGGTGGGTATAGTCGAAGGTCGGCCCGAGGATCTGGCCACCTGGAATATCCTTGAAGGTCGACGACACTCGCCGCTGCATGCGCATCGCGCCGGTGTCGACCGGCTCGCTCGCGCCAAAGCGTGGCAGCGTGGCGCGGAAGGCACGGACCAGGAAGATCGCCTCGATCAGATCGCCCCGCGCCTGCTTGATCGCAAGCGCGGCGAGCTCGCGGTCATAGAGCGAGCCCTCGCTCATGACGCGGTCCACGGCGAGGCCGAGCTGCTCCGAGATCTGATCGAGCGTGACTTCCGGAACGCTTGGGTCACCGCGCCGCGCGTTTGCAAGCAGGAGATGGGCGTTCTCGATGGCGCGTTCGCCGCCTTTGACTGCGACATACATGCGGTCAGCTTTCCTTGTTCGCGACGCGGGTGGTGCGCGGGATCGCAACCACCGCATCATCGGCAACCAGCACCACATCGAGGCCGCGCGGAAACAGCGCCTCGTTGAACCGCAGGCGCTCGAACAGGTCGAACGGCTTGATCGACGCCTGGAGCGTCGTGGTGCCATCGATGCCGGGGCCGCGCAGCTCGACGCTGCGTCCCGAGCCCAGACTATCGACCTGAAGGATCAATGTGGTCGAGCGATCGGGATATTCGTTGGTGCCGAGCGCGAAGCATTCGAGCGGCGGCAGCGCCGCGCCGTCGCTGATCAGCGCGAAGCTGGCAATCGAAGTGTCCTGCACCACCGGCGCGCCAGTGTGGAACTTGAGCCATTTCATCACGTCGGAAGTTTCTGCCATGCGCGCATCGAGCCAGAGTGGCGTGTCGTGATCGAACAGCGTCAGTGCGATCGCGGCGGTGCCGCGCATCATCGTATGGGGCGCTCCGGCTGTCGGGACGATGCGCTGGACCGAACCCGGCCGCGCCATCGCATCCATGACCGAACGAAAGGTCGATTGCGCCGACAGAACCCTGTCGGCGAAACCCGGCGGCAGTTCCGCAATCGTGGTCATGATCTCACCCCTCACCGCGCACCATGGTGTAGAAATCAACCTTCGTCGCGGCGGTCTTCCCCGCTGCCTGCTGGCGCATCGTCATAAGCTGCTCGCGCAACGGCGCGATAATTTCGCGCTCGACGGCTGCGCCAAAATCGCTGGACTGCACCAGCGCGTCGCACAGCGCGATCAGCCGCGCCTTCTCACCATCGCGGCCGAGCGTGTAGCCGAAGCCGACCTCGCCACTGGCAAGCCGGACCGCCGCACGCGACACCGTGGCTTCGCCGAGGTTGAACGGTGCGCCGTCGCCGCCGACCCGGCCGCGCAGCATGACGAGACCGTTTTCGCCTTCGCGCAGATTTTGATGGGCCGGCAGGGCGAGTGCGCGGAGGCGGGCGGCGATCTCGCCCGCCTCCGCGTGCGCCAGCACGGCCATCGCGGCCTTGCGCTGGGCTTGCTGGTTATTCTGCTGGGTCACGAAATCCACCGAACTTGCCGATTCTAAGTTGTCTATGATACTAGACAACTTCATAAAGGAGCGCCATGACTGTTTCGTGACAAAGGCCTGATTTCTGAGCTAGGCTGACCAGCGATATGAGCATGCAAGACACTGCATCGTCGGGCGTCGCGCTGTGGCGCCTCGTCGCCGACGGCATCGAGCGCGGTATCGCCGACGGCCGCTTTGCCGCCGGCGACAAATTACCGGGCGAGATGGAGATCGCGGAAACCTACCGCGTGAACCGCCACACCGTGCGGCGCGCGCTGGCCGCGCTGGCCGAGCGCGGCCTGGTCCGGGCCGAGCGCGGCAGCGGAACCTATGTCGAGGCGCAGAGGCTGGCCTATCCGCTGCGCTCGCGCACCCGGTTCTCCGAGATCGTCGGCGCCGGCGGCCGCGAGCCGCGCGGCCAGTTGATCGAGACCTCCAATGAGGTCGCGACCCGGGAGCTGGCGCGCGAGCTCGGCTTGAAGGCCGGCGCGGCGCTGGTGCGGATCGAGGCGATCCGCCTTGCCGATCGCACGCCGATCTGCGTCTCCACCACCTGGCTGTCGGCTGAGTTGTTTCCGGGCGCAGGCGCCGTGTTCGCCGCGACGCGCTCGATGACGAAGTTGCTGGAGCACTACGGCATTCGCGACTACCGCCGCGGCGCGACCCGGATAACGGCCGGCATCATCGACGCGACTGACGCCGCCCGGCTCGATCTTGCACTGGGACGACCGATCCTGGTGGTCGATGCCACCGACCACGCTCTCGACGGCAAGCCGCTGGTGACCAAGCACTCGCGGTTTGCAGCAGAGCGGGTGGAGTTTTTGGTGGACAACGGGTGAGCTGCCGCCCTCTTCCCCTCTCCCCTTGTGGGAGAGGGTGGCTCGCCGCGGAGCGGCGAGACGGGTGCGGGGTTCTCTCCGCGAATCCGGCTCTCATTTGAATGCGCGGAGACGGACCCCTCATCCGGCGCTTCGCGCCACCTTCTCCCACAAGGGGAGAAGGGAAGAAGACTGCGGCCGCAGCTGAGTTAAGCGACAACCCTTCGCCCAATGATCGCAAAGCGCAGCTTGCCGGAAATGAAATCGATCGCGGCAACCGCAACCAAGATCATCAGGATCAGGAAAGACACCTTCTGCCATTCCAAGACGCGGATCTGCTCGGCGAGCTGGAGGCCAATGCCGCCGGCGCCGACAATGCCGATGATGGTGGCCGAGCGGGTGTTGGATTCGATGAAATAGAGCACCTGGCCGGCGATGACAGGCAGGACCTGCGGCAGCAGCCCGAAGCGGATCTCGTGCAGCGCGCTGCCGCCGGAGGCGCGGATGCCCTCGACCTGCTTCTGGTCGGCGCCCTCGATCGCCTCCGAGAACAGCTTTCCGAAGGCGCCGAAATCCGACACGGCGATGGCGAGCACGCCGGCGAACGGGCCGAGCCCGACCACATTGATCCACACCAGCGCCCAGATCAGCGTGTCGACGCCGCGGATCGAATCCAGCAAGCGACGAACGGGAAAGCGCAGGATCTTCGACGGCACCACGTTGCGCGCGGCCAGCAGACTGACCGGGAGCGCGAACAGCGCCGCCAGCGTCGTGCCGAGCAGCGCGATCGACAGCGTCTCGCCCAGCGCCTTCAGATAGACCGGCAACGAGGAGCCGGGATCGGGCGGGATCATCATCAGGCCGATCCAGCCGAGCTGGCTGAGGCCTGCGAGGAATCGTGACGGCGAGAAATCGAGATCGACCAGACCATAGATCAGGATCGCGAACGCCGCGATGATCATCGCCGGCGTTGCAAGCCGCGCCGAGGCCGGCCGGTCGAACACATCGGGGTAGCGGGCGCGGATTTCTCGCGTCTCGACTTGCTGCGGCCCGGTCACGTCCGCGCCTCCTTGCCGAACAGGCGGCCGCGCAGCCAGCCGGTGGTGATGTCGATGATGAAGACGGTCACGATGATGGTGAGCAGGATCGCGCTGACGTCGGAGTAATAGAACTTGCGGATGGCAACGACGAGCTCCTTGCCGATGCCGCCGGCGCCGACAAAGCCCATCACCGAGGCTTCGCGGACGTTGATCTCGAAGCGCAGCAACGCGTAGCTGGCATAACCCGCAGTGACCTGCGGCACCACGGCGAAGCGCATGCAGGAGAGCCAGCTCGCCCCGGTCGAGCGGACGCCCTCGACCGGCTTCATGTCGGCGTTCTCGACGATCTCCGAGAACAGCTTACCGAGCGCGCCGGTGGAGTGGATCGCGATCGCGAGCACGCCCGCCATCGGACCTAACCCGAAGGCGATGACGAAGATCAGCGCGAACACGATGCCGGGAACGGTGCGGGCGAATTCGAGCAGGCGCCGCACCGTGAAGCGCAGCCAGGGCGCCGGCGAGGTGTTCTCCGCCGCGAAGAAGTTCAGGGCAAAGGCGAAGGTGGCGCCGATCAGCGTGCCGACATAGGAGATCAGCAGCGTCTCGCCCAGCATCTTCAGCCATTTGCGCCAGCCCCAGAGCCACTCGCCAACATCGGTCCAGACCCGCTGGCCGTTGTCGAGCGTGAGGATGCGGTCGAAATAGCTGATGAAATTGCCGAAATAAGTGAACAGCGTGCGCAGATTCACTTCGGCGCCGATCGCTGCGAGAATAAACGCACCGGCAAAGATACCAGCTCCCAACAGCAGGCGCCATCGCCTGCGCGCGACCGCCTGGCGATAGGCGGCGTTGAGCACGGCAAGCTGCTGCTCGGGGAGGATCGAAACCGCGACGGTCATCTGGTCAGAACAAGTGGTCGATCAAAGAGAAAGAGCCGGGTCCATCGACCCGGCTCCAGTGCATCGTCCCAAAAACTCAGGACGCCTTCTTCTTACGCAGCGCATCGACGAACTTGATCAGCTCGATCGTGCCATCCCAGTCCTTGGTGGTGGCGGGATGAAAGCCCTTCTTCTGGCCATCGGAGAGACGGTCGAACGCGGCCTTGTCCTTGGCCGGCGCATCGAAGAATGCCTTGGCGATGGCGGCCTTGGCATCCTCCGGCAGGTCGGAATTGTAGGCATAAGGGCCGTTGATGATCGGCGCCGACTTGTGGATGATGCGGAAATCGTCCTTCTTCATCGCCGAGCCGTCGGTGTTCTTCAGCATGCCCTTGGTCAGCATCTGCGCCAGCGTGGAATCGTCATCGCTGGTCCACTGGTTGGCGGCAACGTCGACCGTGCCCTGCGCCAGCGCCAGCATCGCATTCTCGTGGCTGCCGGTGAAGACGACCTTACCGAAATAGGTGTCGGTATCTGGGATGCCCATCTTGTCGAGTTCGAAGCGCGGCACGTTGTTGCCGGAGGTCGAGTTCGGGTCGACGAGGCCGAGATTCTTGCCCTTGAGGTCATCGACCTTCTTATAGGGGCTGCTCGCCTTGACGAAGAACACCGAGTAGTAGCCGGTCGAGCCGTCGGCGTTGATGTCGTTGGCGAAAGCGTCGGTCTTGACGCCGGTCAGGCGGGCGCGGGCGAACGAGGCCGAGCCGTAGCTCGCGATCTGGATGTTGCCGGCACGCTGGCCTTCAATGACGGCTGCATAGTCGTTGGCGATGCGCAGCGTGACCTTCACGCCCAGTTCCTTGGAGAGATAGCTCACGAACGGCGCCCAGCGCTCGGTGACGCCGGAGGCGTTCTCCGCCGGCACGACCGCGAAGGTCAGCTCGGGATATTTGGCTTTCCAGCCGTCCGCCGAGGCGGAGGTGGCAAAGGCGAGCGCGGCGACGCCGGCAAGGATTAATCTGCGAGTGATCATGATACCCTCTTCGTCGGTTGGGGTCGGTTGACGCAAAAGACTTGAACTAATCAGGCGAGGCTCAGGCGGCAGCCGCCGTTCCAAGCGCCGGAACGCCCTCGGGCGCCGGGATGGGCATGCCGCCCATGACGTCGGCGGCTTCGAGATCGTAGAGCTCGCGCGCCACGTGATCGGTCAGCGCGGCCGGCGCGCCATCGAACACCACGCGGCCCTGCGCCATGCCGATCAGGCGGTCGCAATAGCTGCGCGCCAGATCGAGCGAATGCAGATTGCAGAGCACGGTGATGCCGAAATGCTTGTTGATGCGCAGCAGCGCATCCATCACGATTTTGGTGTTGCGCGGATCGAGCGAGGCAATCGGTTCGTCGGCGAGGATGATGTCGGGCTGCTGGACCAGGGCGCGGGCAATCGCCACGCGCTGCTGCTGTCCGCCGGAGAGCTGGTCGGCGCGCTGGGCGGCGAGCGCGGCGATGTCGAACTGCTCCAGCGCGGACATCGCCAGCGCCTTGTCCTGCTCGGGCCAGAGCTGCGACAGCGAGCGCCAGGCGGGCATCGTTGCGAGGCGCCCCATCAGGACGTTGGTGAGGACATCGAGCCGGCCGACCAGGTTGAACTGCTGGAAGATCATCGCCGAGCGCGCCCGCCACTGCCGCAGCTCCTTGCCGCGCAGCGCGGTGACATCGATGCCGTCGAACAGGATGCGGCCCTCGGTCGGCGTCGCCAGGCGGTTGATGGTCCGCAGCAGGGTCGACTTGCCGGCGCCGGACCGTCCGATCACACCGACGAAGCCGCCCGGGGAAACTTGAAACGAAGCGTCGTCCACCGCGGCCTTTGCGCCGAAGCGACACGTCAGACCTTCCACGACCAGCATGCAGGGCTCCAGATTAATCGGACCCACCGCTAACGCCGGCGCTTAACACTTGTGTGACATCCGCGTTGCGGTGCGGCGATCCAACACACGTCATCCCCTGTCATCGCCACGTCATGACGTTGTCATCAAAGCATTGTCATCAATGCCGCTCCAAGAAAACGCCCCACCCTCGCGCTTCGGATGCAACATGGCCGCCAAAGCTCTTTCGATTCAGCCGACCATTGATCCCTCGGCCAAGCTGCACGAGGCCAGGCTCGGCGCCTACACCGAGGTCGGCGCGCGCACCGTACTGCATGAAGTGGCGATGGCCGATTACTCCTATGTCGTCAACGATGCCCAGATCACCTACACCATCATCGGAAAGTTCTGCTCGATCGCGGCAATGACGCGGATCAATCCCGGCAATCATCCGATGCATCGTGCGACCCAGGCGCATTTCACCTACCGTTCAAGCGCCTATTTCGAAGGCGAGAGCGACGACACCGAGTTCTTCGACTGGCGCCGCCAGCATCACATCCATGTCGGTCACGATGTCTGGATCGGCCACGGCGCGATCGTGCTGCCCGGCCGCAATATCGGCACCGGCGCGGTGATCGCGGCGGGCGCTATCGTCACCAAGGACGTGCCGGCCTACACCATCGTCGCCGGCAATCCGGCGCGCATCGTGCGGCGGCGGTTCTCGGAGCAGATCGCCGGCCGGCTCGCCAAGCTCGCCTGGTGGGACTGGGATCACGACAAATTGCGTGAAGCGCTGCCCGATTTCCGCAAGCTCGGGATTGAAGATTTCCTCGCGACATACGAAGCACGGGCGAGCTCTTCCACCGGTTCTCCTGCCAGCAAACGAAGCGCGGTCGCGTGACAGACATTTTCCTTGAAGGCGGCCGGGCCCTGATCGGCGCCGGGCTCGTCGAAACCTCACTTCTCGTGTCCGGAACGGACATTGCGTTGGTCGATGTCTCTCGCGCCCGCGCGCGGCTCGCGATCGATGCCCGCGGCCTGCTGGTGCTGCCAGGCATCGTCGATCTGCATGGCGATGCCTTCGAGCGCCAGATGATGCCGCGCGCCGGCGTCGATTTCCCGATCGACGTCGCGCTCGCCGACAGTGATCGTCAGGCGATCAGCAACGGCATCACCACGGTGTTCCACGCCACGACCTGTTCGTGGGAGCCTGGCCTGCGCAGCGCTGGCAACGCGCGCGGCCTGATGGAGGCGATCGAGCGGCAACGTCCGCAATTCGCCGCCGACACCCGCTTCCATCTGCGGCACGAGACCTACAATCTCGATGCCGAGACCGAGATCAGCCAATGGCTCGCGGAAGGCCGCGTCGACCTGTTCGCCTTCAACGACCACATGGACGGCACGGTTGCCGACATGGCCAAGCCGCGCAAGCGCAACCGCATGGTGGAGCGCACCGGCCTTTCGAGCGAGGAATTTGACCGGCTGGTCGAACGTGTGGTGGCGCGCGCCGCCGACGTTCCGGCGTCGCTCTCGCGGCTTGCGGCGGCGGCCCGCGCCGCCGGGGTGCGAATGCTCTCGCATGACGATGCGACGCCGGCGATGCGCCAGGAGTTTCGCAATCTCGGTGCGATGATCGCCGAGTTTCCGATCAACGAGGAGACGGCGCGGGCGGCAGCAAGCCACGGCGACGCCGTCGTCTATGGCGCCCCCAACGTCGTGCGCGGCGGCAGCCACACCGGCTGGACCAGGGCGTCGGACATGGTCGCCAAGGGTCTCTGCTCGGTGCTGGCCTCGGACTATTACTATCCGGCACAGCTGCTGGCCGCATTCCGGCTCGCGGCCGACCGCGTGCTGCCGCTGGAGCAGGCCTGGGATTTGGTCTCTGCCGGACCTGCGCGTGCAACCGGCCTTACCGATCGCGGCGCCATCGCGGAAGGGCGCCGCGCCGACATTCTTTTGGTCGACGACAGCGTGGAGTTGCGGCCGCGGCTAATCGCCGTGATATCAGGCGGCAAGCTGGTGCATCTCACCGATGCGACGCGGCTGCTCACAGCAGCAGCGGCGGCGCCGCGCGAGGCTGTCGTTGCGGCTTAAATTGGTTATGCTGAGGCGATGACAGGTTTTCCCCGCTGCGCGATCTATTTTGCGGCCGGCGCCCACAGCGCCCTCTCCCGCTTCGGCGCCGAGCTGCTCGGCTACGATGCCTACACCGGCGACGAAGTGCCGTTTCCGCGCGAGGCACTGGATGTCGCGCCGGACTGGCGCGATATCAGCGCCGATCCCCGCAAATACGGCTTTCACGCCACACTGAAGGCGCCGATGATGCTGGCGCCGGGCAAGAGCGAGGCCGAGCTCGCGGCGGCCTGCGCGGCATTTGCTGGTAAGGAGCGACCGATTCCGGCGATACGACCGGTCGTCGATTCCATAAGCGGCTTCATTGCCGTGATTGCGGCCGAGCCGGTCGATGCGCTCCAGCAGCTCGCCGCCGATTGCGTCAGCGAATTCGACTCGTTCCGCGCCCCTCTGAGCGCGGAAGATCGCGCGCGTCGCAAGCCCGAGAAACTGAGCGAGCGGCAGCGCGATTACCTCGACCGCTGGGGCTACCCTTACGTGATGGAAGAATTTCGCTTTCACATGACCCTGACAGGACGGCTGGACGCAGAGCGCCGCGCGCCGATTCTGGAGATGCTGCGGAGCAGGTTTGCAGCGCTAGGATCCAAGACGCTCGTGATCGACCGCATCGTACTGTTCAAACAGGACGACGCGAAGGCACGCTTCCGCATCGTCGGCGAGTGGGCTTTGACGCGCTAGGCTTCACCGCCAGCTCGATACATTGAAGGCGAGCGCCACGACGCCAACCACAATGAGACTGGTCGCCCAGATTGCATCCAGATTGAACCAGCTTCGCGAGACGAACCTCAATCCCAGATAACGATAGACAAGCCACGCCAGACATCCGCCCGCGCTGATCATGGCGGCAACGTGCACCACAGACACCAGCACCGTCATCCCGAGACTTGCCTTCACAAGACTTGCCTTCATCAGCGCGCCGGCGGCCTCATGGCCGGCATCGAGTTCGAAGGCCTGGCAGAGACCGAGATAGATCGGCACGAGCATCAAGGCGGCGCCGTGAGCAATGGCAACGGCAAACGACCAGAGCGCCAATTGCGTTGGCGGAATTCGTGCCAGCGTGCGCGGATGACGCCGCTCGATCAGCCGATAGACGCCGAAACCGATGACGAGAAGGCTCGCGACTAGCTGGATCGAACGCTGCCACTCGGCCAGCACGAGCAGCAGCGCGAATGGCAGCAGCACGAGAAGCGTTGCCAGGAGATGCCCGGCCGCCAGAGCCCACAACGCACGGAACAGCGCGCGCGGGCTCTTGTCCATGAGCCCGGCCGACACGGCGAGCGGCCATCCCATTCCCGGATTGACCCCGTGATAGAAGCCGCTCGCAACGAGAGCGAGCCAGAGCCAGCCAAGCCCCGGGCTCGCGTGTCCCCAATCTAGGCCGACGGGTAGCAAAAGGAGTCCGTCGAACAATCGCCGCCTTCCAGCCTGATCTGGTGCGCACGATATCCGTCGGGGAAGCTCACGAAATAGTCCTTGTCGAGTTCGAGACCGCCGTCGCGACCGACATTGGCCATGACCTCCACGCCCGGAACTCCGTCGGGATAGAACTGGTCATCCCAGGTGGAATACAGCGAATTGGTCCAGTACACGCGCCTGCCGTCGCGGCTGATCTCGACCATCTGCGGACCGGCAGCAAATGCCTTGCCGTTCGGATGAGGCGTGCGGCGCGCGATGCCACCGATGTGGACCGAGCCTGCATGCTTCGGCTTTCGCGGATCACTCACATCGTACTGGCGCATTTCACCCGTGCCCCAGCACGAGACATAGAGAAACCGATCATCCATCGAGAGGTCGATGTCGGTCACCAGCGGCGGCACGGCACCAAAGCCCTGGAGCAGCGGCGGGAGCTTCTCCTTTGCCGCGGGCTCGGGCTGGATTGTCGCCGTCTTCTCCACGTGGAATGTCCCGCCGTCGCGCCACCAGGTCCAGATCGATGCTTCGAGATTCGTGGTGTCGACCACGACGCCAACGAAGCCGTATTCGCGAACCGGATCGTGCGCGGGCCGCACCTCTAGCGCCATCTGATGATTGGCGCCGAGGTCGATGGTCTGGACGTTGCGACGGGCGCGAAGATCCCAGAAGTGGAGACGATGGCCATATTTATTCGCAAGCAGATCTTCCGGGACGATCCCGTTCTCGAACTGCGGCGGCAATGCCCATTCACTCGTCACCATGTAGTCGCGCGGCAGGTTCCACCAGAAATCATAGTGCAACGTCTGCGGACCGCGGTCGATCTCCCATCGTCCCAGGACCTCGAACGTCTCGCAATCCATGATGAAAACGCCTGGAGGACCGTTGGTGCCGTCTTGGCCGCCGCCGCCCAGCGTGCTCACATAGATGCCGTCCGGCCCGCAATGGATGGTATGCGGCCGCGAGTAACCGGTCTTTTTGAAGACTTCTTCCGGCTCGATGATCTTGTGGATCTTGGCTTTGGTCGGATCCGGCTTGGTATCGATGATGTAGATCCGCGACGAGCGCAGTCCGGGGATGATGAGATAGCGCCGCTCGATGAAGGCATGTCCGGCGAGCGGCGACAAGGCGGAGGAGCAGGCATTCCAGCCGAAGTGGTGAAACTCATCGCCCTTGTTGGGCATCGTCACGGTGTGGACGATTTGGCTGTAGGTCGGCGACCCCGGCTTGACGTCGATAACCGCGAGAGCATCAGGTTTTGAGAAATCTGGACTGAGCAGCAGCGTGTAGGCAAAGTTCTCCGCTGGTGCTTCCATCGCAAGCTTGGGCGATGCGTGAAAGGTGGGATCCGGCCTCATCGTCATGGCACTGCCTCCCTGTTCCGTCGGTTCACGCCAACCTGGCTCGAAATAGCGGCAAAAGAAGAGCTGTTACGTGATGTCCTGAGATTCTCCGCAGGCCTGGTTGGCGAACGTACAATATGTCATCGCCGGGCAGCGGGAAACCACCCGAACCGCGCCAATTCGACGCCTTCAGCCGAAATGGGCGGACCCCGTCGTTGCGAGCGAAGCGAAGCAATCCAGACTTTCTCCGCGGAAACGGTCCGGATTGTTTCGTCGCTTCGCTTCTCGCAACGACGGTGGAGAGCCCTACTTCCCCCACCGCAGCGCCAGCGCGTCGCGCTCCTTGGCTAGCTCCAGCAGCCCCGCGCGCGTCGCCGGATGCAGCGGCTGCAGCGGATGGCGCACCGTGTCCGACTTGATCACGGCACCGGCCTGCATCATGACCTTGCAGGCGATCAGGCCGCATTGGCGGTTCTCGTAATTGATCAGCGGCAGCCAGCGCTCGTAGGCCGCCTTGGCCTCCTCGCGCTTGCCGGCGAAATAGGGATCGATGATCTGGCGAATGCCGTCGGGATAACCGCCGCCGGTCATCGCCCCAGTGGCGCCGGCATCGAGATCGGCGAGCAGCGTGATCGCCTCCTCGCCGTCCCAGGGGCCCTCGATGTCCTTGCCACCCGCATCGATCAGGCTGCGCAGCTTTGCGGCAGCGCCGGGCACCTCGATCTTGAAATAGCGGATGTTGGAGAATTCGCGCGACAGCCGCGCGAGCAGCTCGACCGAGAGCGGCGTGCCGGCAACCGGCGCATCCTGAATCATGATGGGAATGGTGATCGCGCCCGAGAGCACCTTGAAGAATTCGACGATGCCCTTCTCGGGGACGCGGAAGGTCGCGCCGTGATAGGGCGGCATCACCATCACCATGGCCGCGCCGGCCGCCTCGGCCTGCCTGCTGCGCGCCGCGCAGACGGCCGAGCTGAAATGCGTGGTGGTGACGATCACAGGAACCCGTCCGGCGACATGCTCCAGCACCGTATGCATCACGGTTTCGCGCTCGGCATCGGTGAGCACGAACTGCTCGGAGAAATTGGCGAGGATGCACAGACCATGCGAGCCGGCGTCGATCATGAAATCGATGCAGCGGCGCTGGCCTTCGAGGTCGAGCTCGCCGCGCTCGTCGAAGATAGTGGGCGCGACCGGGAACACGCCGCGATAGGGGCGCTGGACCTTGTGTGGGGTGACCGGCATCGAACTCTCCATCCCTGATGTGTCTTACGTCTGGCGCCGCGCACACGCTGCGAGGCGGCACAGATGTACCCGCCGCGGCGACCTGCGGCAATGCCGAACGCGCGACGTTGGAATCAGGAATGAGGCGAAACTAGGCGGTCTTCACCGCTCCCAAAAAGCCCTCGACCGCGACGCGGAGACGATCGGAGTCGGCCGACATCTTCCTGACGGAGTGAGACAACACCGTGCCGGCATTGCCGGTCTCCTGGTTGAGCCTGGCGACGCTGCCGATGGTGTCGGTGACCTCGCGGGTGCCTTGTGCGGCCTGCTGGAAGTTGCGCGAGATCTCGGTGGTGGCCGCGCGCTGCTGCTCGACGGCGGCGGCAATCGCCGTCATCTTCTCGTCGATGCCGCTGATGGCGCCGCCGATGGACCGGATGGCAGCAACGGCTTGGCCGGTGGCGCCCTGGATTTCCTCGACCTGGCGCGAGATCTCTTCCGTCGCGGTCGCCGTCTGCGCCGCGAGGCTCTTGACCTCGCCGGCGACCACGGCAAAGCCGCGGCCGGCTTCGCCCGCGCGCGCGGCCTCGATCGTGGCGTTCAATGCCAAAAGGTTGGTCTGGCCGGCGATCGCGTTGATCATCTTGACGACCTCGCCGATGCGGCTCGCGGTCTGGTCGAGGATCTCCACCGTCGCGTTGGTCTGCGCGGCCTGCGACACGGCTTCGCGGGCCTCGCGGGCGCTGGCCTGCACCTGCGCGGAGATCTCGCCGACGGACGCGGAGAGCTCCTCGGTCGCCGCCGCAATGGTCTCGAGATTGTTGGTGGCCTGCTCGGCCGCGGAGGAGACCGCCGCGGTCTGGCTGCTCGATTGCGAGAACAGCGAGCGCACGCCGCTGGCGGTGTCATCGAGCTCCCGCGTCGAGGCCGCAACACTCTGGATGACGGCCTGCACGGTGTCGTCGAAGCTGCGGCAGGCGGAATCGACGGTGCCAGAGCGGGCGAGCTGGAATGCCTGCTGCGCTTCACGCTCCTGCCCCAGCCGTTCCGCGGTTGCCGCGCTCTCGCGCAGGCTTTCGAGTGCGGCGGCCATGGTGCCGAACTCGTCGGGATGCCGGGATTGCGGCACCGGCGTCGCATAGTCGCGCGCGCTGATGCGGGCGATGGCGTCGAGAAGGGCGCGCACCGGGCCCATGAGGCGGTTGCGCACCACGAACACGCCGGCCAGGGTCACGGCCAACGCGAGCAGAAATGCGAACGACTGCACGATGAGGTTGGTGAGGGCTTTATTCTGAACCGTCTCCGCGCGCGCGATCGACTGGTCGAGGGCCTTGTTCGCGACAGCGACGATGGACGCGAACGGCGACTGGCACAACGCGTTCCATTCCGAAGCGGGCATCGCGGGGCGGCCGCTGCCGTCGAAGTTCTTGGTCAGCTCGCCGATCTGCTTAAGAACTCCATCGGTCTTGGCTCGTGCCTCCTTGGCCGCATTGGCGAGGTCCGCCGTCACGTCGGGCGCAGCCAGCAGCTCCTCCATGCCGGTCCAGCCGGCGGTGACGATGCCATTCCAGCTGGCCACGGTCTGCTTCTGGGTCTCATCGAGCGGCTTGGAGCTGTTGACGTTCGGGCGCAAGGTCGAGCACTGGATGCCATAGCGGTCGCGCACCTGCCAGGCGAGGCGGCGAGCCTGGATCATGCGGGCGATGAAAGGATCGTTCATCCAGGCGCGGTTCGACACCGCCGTGGACGCGAGATTGGCGGTCTCGATCACCTTCGTGACGGAATCGTACCAGGCGGCGGTGCGCTCCACCTTGCGCTCGCCGCGCGGCAGCCTGGCCTCCTCGTAGAACAGCTGGAATTTCGGCGGGGCCTCGCTCCAGCGCTGCTTCAACGTGTTTGCGAGCTCGTCGCGCCGGGCGAATTCCACGGTGGAGAGGGCGGCGATGATGGTATCAAAGCCGGCCTGCTCTGCCTTTTCGGCGGCGCTGAGCTTGGCACGCGGATCGTCCTCGCCGAGCAGCGCGCTCTGGGCATCGCCGCGATTGTTGCGCAAGGACAGCACGCCCTGGAAGATCGCCTTGTCCGCGTTCGCAAGCCGTTCGGTCTCCAGACTGTCACTGTAGCGGCCGAAGGCCCCGAACATCTGGATTGCCGTGCTGGCCAGCGCGCCGGCGGCCAGCAGGGCCATCAAAGTCAGGAGAAGCGAGCTTACCGATTTCTTAAACATTGCCATGGTCGGGGGCCTAGTCTTCACGAGCAGCCACCTTGCACCCCGACATGCCAAGGTTTGGTTAAGACTTTAATCGAATACCTGGGTTGTACTCGCTGCGACTCCGGCAGGCCGCGTTCCCTCACGCAACCCTGGTGAAATCCGGCGGTCGGCGCTCGGCAAAGGCAGTGAACGCCTCGCGCGCTTCGGCGGTGCGCAGGCGCTGCGTGAACTGCTCGCCCTCCGCGTTCATCTGCGCAACCAGCGCCTCGCCATTGCGCATCAGCTTCTTGGTGGCGATGAGCGCACCAGCCGGCTGGCGGGCCAGGCGCTGCGCGAGCGCAAGCGCCTCGGCATCGAGCGTGTCGAGCGGCACCACCCGGTTGGCGAGGCCCCATTCCAGCGCGGCCTGCGCCGGGACGGTCTCGCCAAGTGCGAACATCTCATAAGCTCGGGCGTAGCCGATCCGCGCCGGCATCAACAGGCTGGAGGCCGCTTCCGGCACCAGCGCGAGACTGACGAAGGGCGTCGACAATTGCGCATTGTCGGCGAGCACGACGAGATCGCAATGCAGCAGCATGGTGGTGCCGACGCCGACAGCGCGGCCCTGCACCGCCGCAACCAGGGGCCGGGTGCAACGTGCCAGCGATTGAATGAACCGCACGACGTTGCGGCTGCCTTCCGACTTGCCCGCTGCAACCGCGGCAAATTCGCCGACGTCGTTGCCGGCAGTGAACATGTCGCCCTCGCCGCGGATCAGGATCACGCGAGCGGACGGATCGAACTCGGCGGATTCGATACTGTCGGCGAGCTTGCCGTACATCGCGTCCGTCAGCGCGTTCTTCTTGTCGGGGCGCGCCAGCGTGAGGGTAAGAATTCCGCTGTTGTTCTCGATCCGGACGTACTCGGTCATTCGTCTGCTCCTCTTGGAAACTTGTCCTGAATGCTCATCAGCCAGCGTGCGACGATGTCGATCTCCGCAGCCGTAAATCCTTCCGTCAGCGCCGCATTGACCTCCGCCGCGCTGGCCTTCGCCTGCGCCAGCGCGCTGCGCCCCTTCGGCGTCAGCCAGATCCGCCAGGCGCGTCCGTCCTCGCGATCGGCCCGCCGCTCGATCAGTTTGGCGGCCGCCGTGCGATCGACCAGGCCGGAAATGCCGGCCGGGCCAAGATCGAGCGCCGCGCCCGCCTCGCCGATCAGCACACCATCCTGCTTGCCGAGAATGAACAGCAGCCCGGCCTGCGCCGGCGTTACCTCGCTCTCGGGCCGAGCCGCCATGCAACGCTGCAACCGGCGTTGCGCGACGCTCAGCAGATAGATCAGCCGATGGTGTCTTGCGCCGGCTTCTTTATTTCGCATGCGAAATATCTAGCCAGGCGCGAGATGGTTGTCAAACGGGCCGTTTCACGGCGCGCAGGTGAAGCTCGACGCCTCGATCACCGGGCCGCTCTTGTAATGCGGCCAGGCCGGCCAGCGGCACAGCGGCAGCGCGCGCAGCGTCGCGAACGACGGCGCCTCGACCTTCTGCTCGGCGACTTCGAGATCGCCGGGTGCCTTGCCCTCCTCGACCCAGTCGACCAGCACGCTCAGCATATCGACATTGGCCGGCGCGCCGGAGCCGACATGGTCGACCCCGGGCGCGGTGTAGAGCCGCGCGAACTCCGCGGTCTCCGCCTTACCGAGCTTGCGCTCGACGCTGTCGAAATAGCGGATGCCGGCATAGGGGCTCTGCGCATAGTCGGCCATATGCTCGAGCATGATCAGCCGGCCGCCGCGGGCGCGGAAGCGGCTGAGATCGGGATCGGTCGAGTCCATCAGCGTGGAGACCTCGAGCAGCCGCGCCTTGTGCTCCTCCACCTTGTAGGTAGTGACGTCGAGCTTGGGATCGCGCGCGAATACATATTGGATGCCGCCGGCGCCGTAGATCCAGGCGATGCCGTTGTTGTGTGCAGGCGGCTGCGCGGGCGGCGCGGTGCCGAGCCACCATGCGACCCAGCCGCCGGTCGGGCCGATTGCCGGCGTGTCCTCGCCGGAGACGCCCCAGCCCGGATAATCGTCGAGACCATTGGCGAGCGCGAACGGGAATTTGTAGGTCGCGTGCAGCGTGTTGACGGCCTTGATCTGCGCGTCAGTGAGGCACTGATCGCCGCTCTGGCCCGCCGCGCAGCGCAGCGTCTCGACCTTGAACGCCGCCTTGCAGGAAACGGGATCCTGCACCAGCGCATCGTCGGAGCCGTCGGCCTTGTCGCAGGCCGCGCGCACGGCATCGCCGACGAGCTTGACCTGCGCCGGATTGATCCAGCCCTCGCCCATGGTCACGAGGCCCGAGCGGGTGCCGGCATACTGCAAGCCGACCCAGTTGATGACGGGGACGCGGGCGAAGATGCCGTCGAAATCGTCGGGATAACGCTGCGCCATGGTAAGGCCTTCGCGGCCGCCTTCGGACGAGCCCATGAAGTACATCTTGTCCGGCTTCCTGCCGTAGGCGCGCTGCATCAGCGCAACCGCAGCATCGCGCACCTTCTTGTAGGCGCGATGGGCGAAATTCTCGAACGCTTCGTCGTTGAGCGCGAACAGCTGCGGCGGCTCGCCCTGCTTGGTCTCGTGGCCGGAATCGGTGCCATAGGTGACGAAGCCGCGCGCGAGCGGTGACGGTTTGTCGAAGGGATAGGCCGGCGGCAGCGCAAGGCCGGTGATCAGCACGCCATTGAAACCGCCGCCACCATATTGCAGCGAGCGCCCGTTCCATTCGACCGGAAGGTTGACCTGGAATTTGATCCGCGGCGCCTTGGGGTCGGTGGGATCGATGTGGCCGAGCACCTTGCAGAAGCGCGGATTGGCCGGCGTGATGCGCCCCGACGGGGTCGGCCCGCGCTCGGCGACGACGAGCTGCGACGGCGCCAGCAATGTTGCGGAATCGATCTTCACCGCATCAATGCCGCCAACAAGACCGTTGCAGACCGTTTCGGCGTCGTCTGTCAGAGTCGCCGCCGAGGCGCTACCCGCCGTCAATGCAGCCGCCGTCCCTACGAGCAGCGCACAGAGCTTCACACGCATTTGCGCCATGGTTTCCCCTGTTTTCTGTTCTCGTTCGATCCGCCAGGAGGCGGCATTGAAGGCGACTTACCGCCGGCCGTCAATGATGCGCTAGTGCTCGAACACCAGCCGCGCGCCGACCGTACCCTCGAGGCTGCGGATCTGCTGGAGCAGCGCCGCTGAATCCTGGCCGGCTAAGTCGGCATCGAGCACGACGTAGCCGAGATCGCCGGCGGTCTCCAGATATTGCGCAGCGATGTTGATGTCGCGTTGGAGAAACACTTCGTTCAGGCGCCGCAGCATGCCGGGTACGTTGCGATGGACGTGGCTGAAGCGCGCGCCAGAGGGCCGCAAGTGCAACTGCACCTCCGGGAAATTCACCGCGCCCATGGTCGAGCCGGTGATGAAAAAGTCGACCAGCTTGCGCGCAACCTCACCGCCGATCCGCTCCTGCGCCTCCTCGGTCGAGCCGCCGATATGCGGCGTGAGGATGACGTTCTCGAGGCCCTGCATCGGGCTGTTGAAGCGATCCGCGTTCGAGGACGGCTCGACCGGAAACACGTCGACGGCCGCGCCGGCGAGATGGCCGTCGCGCAAGGCGCCCGCGAGCGCATCGAGATCGACCACGGTGCCGCGGCTGTTGTTGATCAGGAACGAGCCTGATTTCATCGCCCGCAGCTCCTTCTCGCCGATCATGCCGGCGGTCTCCGGCGTCTCGGGCACGTGCAGGCTGACGACGTCGCTCTGCGCCAGCAGCTCCTCCAGTCTCTCGACCGGCTCGGTGTTGCCGTGACGGAGCTTGTCGGTGCGGTCGAGGTAGATCACGCGCATGCCCATGGCCTCGGCGAGCGTCGAGAGCTGCGAGCCAATATTGCCGTAGCCGACGATGCCGAGGGTGCGGCCGCGCACCTCGCGGCTGCCGGTCGCCGACTTGTCCCAGCCGCCCCCATGCGCCGACACCGAGCGCGGAAAGATCCGCCGCAGCAGCATCACGATCTCGCCGATCACGAGTTCGGCGACGCTGCGCGTGTTGGAGAACGGCGCGTTGAACACGGGAATGCCGCGCTTGCGCGCCGCGGTCAGATCGACCTGGTTGGTGCCGACGCTGAAGCAGCCGACCGCGAGAAGCTGGTCGGCGGCCCCAAGCACCTCATCGGTGATCTGGGTGCGCGAGCGGATGCCGAGCAGCGACACGCCCTTGAGCGCCCGCCGCAGATCCTCGCCGTCCAGCGCCTTGGTCAGGCGCTCGATATTGGAGAAGCCCGCGCTTTTGAACAGCTCGACTGCGCTATCATTGACGCCTTCGAGCAGCAGCGCCTTCGCATTCCGCTCGGGGCTTTGGCCGGGGGCTGGCATTGTATCTCCGTAAGTAGACCTTTGCCGCAGCTCATAGACCGCGGACGGTGCGCGGCACAATAGGGCCTGGATACGGGGAGAAGATGGCGGGAGCCCGCCATGCTTGCGTCAGCAATTCCGCCATCCCGAGAGGGTGAAGGGTAACAGAGTCAGATCACATAAAACCCGTGCGTTCCGTCCCGGCGGAGCTGCTCGACCAGGCCATACTCCCAGTTCAGATAGGCCTGCATCGCACCTTCGGCGACGTCGGTGCCTTCATAGGGGCGGCGGTAACGATGTGCCGGATCTGGCTTCGGCAATACGCGCGGCGGGCCGATCTCGAGCGCACCGTCATAGCCGCCTTCGAGCACATAGACCTCCCAGCCCATCTGCGCGAGCCAGGACGCCGTCATGTCGGCACGCACGCCCTTGTCGTCAGTCAGGAGAATGCGCGCCCCACGCACCGGTGCGGCCATGTCGGTCTCCTGAACGAGCTGGCCGCCAGGATAGTGGCGGAAGCCGGGAAGGTGGCCGGCCGCATATTCCTCGGCATCGCGCACGTCGAAGCGATAGAGCGTGCGGTCGGTCCGCGCGACAAGCGCCGCCGCCTCGCTCGCGCCGATATGACGAACGCCGGCCCGATAGGCGAGGTCGCGGGCATTGGCCGGGCCGCCTTCGAACGGCCCGAGCCCGCCGCGCCTGCCGGCGCCGTGATCGAGCCTGTGCCGCGCCAGCGTCCAGCCGATGGTGCCGTTGCGCAGCGCGCACACCTTGTTGGGCACGCCGGCATTGATCAGCGACTGGGTGCCGATGATCGAGCGCGTGCGGCCGGCGCAATTGACGATGATCGTGGTGGCGGGATCGGGCGCGGCGCTGCCCGCGCGCAGCACCAGCTCCGCGCCCGGCACGCTGACCGAGCCCGGAATGTTCATGGTCGCATATTCGTCGAAGCGGCGAACGTCGAGAATGGCGATGTTGGCCTTCTCGGCAATGAGCTTTGCCACCTCGTCGGCGCTGAGCGAAGGCGTGTGGCGGCGCGCCTCGACCAGCTCGCCAAATGCTTTTGAATAGGAATTGACGTCCTCGAACACCTCGTAGCCGGCCTTGCGCCAGGCCCTCAGCCCACCATCGAGCACGCTGATGTTGCTGTAGCCGAGCGCGGCCAGACGTTCGGCGCCGGTCGCAACCAGCTCTTCCCCATCGTCATAGAGCACGATCGCCACGTCCTTGCGCGGCAGCCTGACCTCGGCTTCGACCGCGATCCGGTCGGCAGCCATGTTAGCAGCGAACAGCGGATGGCCAGTCGCGAACGCCGCCTCGTATCTGAGATCGAGCAACGCGATTTCTTCGCGCAACAGCAACGCGCGGCGGATCTCGGCGGGATTGACGGTGCGGCGCTTCATGGCGTGAACCTTGACGAGAACAGGCCATGGGCTTTTGAACGATTGTCGCGCGCTTGGCTAGCCTTCGCGTCGCGGTCACTCGCCTGGAACGAGCTGCCCGAGCGGGGGCTGCGCCGGTCGCCGCAGCTTGCGATGCCGGTGACCGAGAACAACGGCATCAGCGCCACGACGCTCATCGAGGCGAACTTGCCGGCCATCCCAGGATCGCACCGCGATGGTTGTCGCAGATGCCGGCGATGATCTTCTCGCCGAACGTCTCGTCACGCGAACCGCGGCAGTGTACCGCGATTTCGTGGGATCTCAGGCGATGGCAGGCGCCATCAACGCGTCGAGCTTCCGCTGGAACGCGGCGCCGTCGGACAACGCGCGGAGCGGCGGTCGCACACGCAGCCAGCTGGCATCGCCCGTCTGCGCCGCGAGGATGGCCTTCAGCGTCGCGACCAGAGATGGCGTCTTGACCACGACGTCGATCGCGGCCTGCATGCGCGCTTCGACATCCTTGCCGTCGACCATGGCCTTGACCAGCTCCGGCACGACATTGGCCATGCCGCAGATAGTGCCGGCGCCGCCGGCGGCGATCGCACGGGCGATGTCGGCTTCGTTGCCGACGGTGATGGCGAGGTCGGGCGCGGCGTTGTGGAACGCCTGGAATTGCTTGAAGTCGCCACTGGAATCCTTCAGGCCCGCAACCACCTTGCCGTAGCGCTTGCGCAGATTCGCAGCGACGCTGGTCGGGATCACAACGCCCGAGACCTGCGGAATGTGATAGAGCGAGGCGCGCAGGCGATCGTCGCCGACGCCGTCGATGATCGCGGCGAAGGCATCCTCGATGCCTTCAGGGGTGACGTTGCGATCGAAGTAAGGCGGCAGCAACAGGACGTGACGCAGGCCGAGGCCGAGCACGGCGCGCGTCAATGCGATGCCGTCGGTGATGGCGGGGAAGCCGCCGCCGATGCCGATACGCTCCGGCGCGACGCCGGCCTTGAGCACGGCTTCGATGGTCGCGATACGTTCGGCTGCAGTGAACGAGGTGCCCTCGCCAGTGGTGCCGAACAGCACGACACCGTCGATCCCTCTACTGAAGAGTTGCTTGGCATGAGCCGCGAGCTTTGTGGAATCCACGCTGCCGTCCGTCGCCAGGGGCGTCACTGATGCCACCCAGAACCCGCGAATTGCCTCCATCATCAACATCACCCTCTGCTGCGGCTTCGGACTAAGCCTCTGATCCATCACGATCTTCAGCGCCTGTCGAAGCATTGTTTTTGCTTTACATTTCGCCTTGTACCTTACATACAAGGCGAATGCAAACCCGCGCCCGTCGGCGCCCCCCAAGGAGGTCTCGCATGGACATGGCGCCCCCCGCTGAGCTTCCCGACCAGTTGCTCGGCGCACTTCGCGACAAGCTCGGCCCCGCTGCGGTGCTGACCGGCAGCGACGTGCCGGCGCGCAATTGCAACGATTGGAGCGCGAGCCTGCCGCAAACGCCGCGCGCGGTGATCCGTCCGCTCGATGCGCAGGGCGTTGCCGATGCGATTCTGGCCTGCCGGCAGGCGCGGCTTCCCTTCGTGCCGCAGGGCGGATTGACCGGGCTGTGCCGCGGCGCATCGCCCGAAACAGGCTGGGTCGCGATCTCGCTCGAGCGCATGACCGGCATCGAGGAGATCGATCCTGCGTCGGCAACGATGACGGTAAAGGCAGGCACTCCGCTGGAGACGATCCAGAAGGCCGCAGATGAGGCCGGCTTCTTCTTTCCGCTCGATCTCGGCTCGCGCGGCTCCTGTGCCATCGGCGGCAATCTCTCGACCAATGCCGGCGGCAACCGCGTGATCCGTTACGGCATGACGCGCGAGCTGGTGCTCGGGCTCGAAGTGGTGCTGCCCGACGGCACCATCATCACCAATCTCAACAAGCTGATGAAGAACAACGCCGGGTACGATCTGAAGCATCTCTTCATCGGCTCGGAAGGCACGCTCGGCATCATCACCCGCGTGGTGCTGCGGCTGTTTCCAAAACCGCGTTCGACCATGGCTGCGCTGTGCGCGCTGAAGGACTATGCCGCGGTGATCGCGCTGCTCGGCGCGGCGCGCAGCGGGCTCGGGCCGCTGCTGTCGGCCTTCGAGGTGATGTGGCCGGACTATTGGGACGTGATCACGATTCGCGCCGGCGTGAAGCCGCCGGTCGCAGCTGGCCACGGCCTCTACGTGCTGGTGGAGGCGCAAGGCACCGACGAGAGTATCGACGCGCCGCGCTTCCAGACCTGGCTCGAAGAGCTAATGGAGCGCGGGCTGCTGACTGACGCGGCGGTGGCGCAATCGCTGGCGCAAACGCAAGCGTTCTGGCGCGTGCGCGACATCTGTGCCGAGTTCGGCCAGGTGCTGGGGCCGCACATCTCCTACGACATCGGGCTGGCGGTGGCGCGGATGGACGAGTTCGCGACGCGCTGCAAGGCCGCACTCGCTGATGGCATCAAGGGCTGCGAGAGCGTGTATTACGGCCATATCGGCGACGGCAATCTGCATCTCGTCTCCTGGGTCAGGGGTCTCTCCGTCGCGCAGCAGCCGAAGGAGGAAATGGACGCGATCATCTATGGTCTCGTGCGCGAGATGGGCGGCAGCGTCTCCGCCGAGCACGGCATCGGCACGCTGAAGAAGAAGTGGCTGGATCACGCCAGGAGCGAGCCTGAGATCGCGCTGATGCGCACCCTGAAGGCCGCGCTCGATCCCGAGCATCTGCTCAATCCCGGCAAGGTGATCTGACCGAGCCCATGAAGTCGTTGAAGCTCGATACGCCGAAATCGCTGTCGCAGCGGGTGATGCAGCGGCTGCGCCAGGCCATTATCGACGGTGAGTTCGCGCTCGGCGCCGCCATCTCCGAGGAGATGGTGGCAAATTCCTTCGGCGTCAGCCGCACGCCGGTGCGCGAGGCGATGGGCCAGCTGCAGGCGCAAGGCCTTGTGGTGATCCGGCCGCAGGTCGGCAGCTTCGTGTTCACGCCGAGCGCGGAGGACATCCATGCGCTCTGCACCTTCCGCATCGCGCTCGAGCCGAAGGCGGCCGAGTTCGCCTTCCGCCACGACCGCGACGGTGCTGTCGCCGCGATCAGCGCAGCGATCGCCGCAATGGAGCCGGCGATCGCGGCAAGAGACAACATCGCCTATGGCCGCGCCGACGCCGCTTTTCACGAGGCGCTGTTCGCCCATTGCGGCAACCGCTACCTCGCCGAATCCTATCAGCTCGTCTCCGGCCGCGTCGCCGCGCTCCGCACCAATTTGACCTCGCCGATCGACGTGCGCACCCGCTCGTCGTTCGAGGAGCATCGCAGGCTGCTCGATCTGTTCGCACGCGGCGAGCAAGCCTCCTTCGAAGCGCTGATGACGACGCACATCACCAATTCGGGCTTGGTCTATGCCAAGGCGCTGAAATTAGAGGCGCTGAAAGTAGAGGCGGTGAAGATGAAGATGGAGGCGCCGAGGATGGATTGAGCGCCGTCACGGCTCCTCCTCCGGTCCCGGCCTGTCCAGAAAATCCAGCGCGGTGTTGATCTGTTCGAGCTGGTGCTCAAGCCTGTCGCGGTCTTCGACCGACTGCGCTGTCTCGAGCTGTTCCACGAGCTTCTGCTTCCGCATCAGCAAGTTCTCTATGACGGTGCTCACAATTCCCCCATCGCCAGAGGCGACGTCACGAACGCCGAGATGGTGGAGGCGCGCGCGACACGGGCCCGGTTAGAACCCTGGACCAGAATGTCCGCAGCGGCGATTGGTTCCCGCGGCCGACACCCGATCAGCGCGGCCGCGAGGATGGAACTCCGCGCTCCACGCGTCATGACGATGCCGCCAAGCTGCATCGGCGAGACATCGGCAAGGCCGCGCATCGATCGGTTGAATTCACCCGCCCGGAGCCCTATGCCTATCCGTATGGACACCCAGATCGTCACCGCCGAAAAGCCCCTGATGGCACAGGCGCGCCCGCGCAAGCCGGCGCCGTTCCTCCCCATGAGCCGTGCCGAGATGAATGCGCTCGGCTGGGATGCTTGCGACATCGTGCTGGTGACGGGCGATGCCTATGTCGATCATCCGAGCTTCGGCATGGCGATCATCGGCCGGCTGCTGGAGGCGCAAGGTTTTCGCGTCGGCATTATCGCGCAGCCGGACTGGCACTCGGCGGAGCCGTTCAAGGCATTGGGCAAGCCAAATGTGTTCTTCGGCGTCACCGGCGGCAACATGGATTCCATGGTGAACCGCTACACCGCGGACCGCCGCCTGCGCCATGACGATGCCTATACGGCCGGCGGCGAAGGCGGCAAGCGGCCGGACCGCTGCACCATCGTCTACGCCCAGCGCTGCCGCGAGGCGTTCAAGGACGTCCCCATCGTGCTCGGCGGCATCGAGGCCTCGCTGCGCCGGATCGCACATTACGATTACTGGTCCGACAAGGTGCGCCGCTCGGTGCTGGCCGACGCCAAGGCGGACCTTCTGCTCTACGGCAATGCCGAGCGCGCCGTCGTCGAAGTGGCGCAGCGGCTCGCCGCCGGCGAAGCGCCGCGCGAGCTCGACGACATCAGGGGCGTCGCGCTGTTCCGCAAGGTCCCTGCGGATTACACCGAGCTGCACGCCGACGATCTCGACTCCGCCGACGAGGGCGCATCGCGCCAACGCGGCGCCACGGTGATCCGCCTGCCGGCCCTTGAGCAGGTCGAGCAGGACCGCGAGGCCTATGCGCGCGCTTCACGCGTGCTGCACCGGGAGAGCAATCCGGGCAATGCGCGGCCGCTGGTGCAGCGTCACGGCGATCGCGATCTCTGGCTGAACCCGCCGCCGATCCCGCTCACCACCGAGGAGATGGACGCGGTCTATGACCTGCCTTACGCGCGCGCGCCGCATCCGTCCTACGGTGATGCAAAGATCCCCGCCTGGGAGATGATTAAATTCTCGGTGACGATCATGCGCGGCTGCTTTGGCGGCTGCACCTTCTGCTCGATCACCGAGCATGAGGGCCGCATCATCCAGAACCGTTCGGAGGGCTCGATCCTGCGCGAGATCGAGAAGATCCGCGACAAGACGCCGGGCTTCACCGGCGTGATCTCCGACATCGGCGGCCCTACCGCCAACATGTACCGGATGGCGTGCAAGGATCCGAAGGTCGAGGCGGCGTGCCGGCGGCCGTCCTGCGTCTTCCCCGAGATATGTCCGAACCTCAACACCTCGCATGACGATCTGATCCGGCTCTATCGCAAGGTGCGCGAGACCCGTGGCATCAAGAAGGTGATGGTCGCCTCCGGCGTGCGCTACGACCTCGCGGTGGAGAGCCCCGAATACATCAAGGAGCTCGTCACCCATCACGTCGGCGGCTATTTGAAGATCGCGCCGGAACATACCGAGCGCGGCCCGCTCGACAAGATGATGAAGCCGGGCATCGGCGCCTACAACCGCTTCAAGCGGATGTTCGATGAAGCCGCCGAGCAGGCCGGCAAGAAATACTATTTGATCCCCTATTTCATCGCGGCACATCCCGGCACGACCGATGAGGACATGATGAACCTCGCGCTGTGGCTGAAGAAGAACCGCTATCGCGCAGATCAAGTGCAGACCTTCCTGCCCTCGCCGATGGCGACCGCCACCGCGATGTACCACACCGGCGTCAACCCCTTGCGCGGCGTCCGCCACGGCGGCAGCGACAAGGTCGAGGCGATCAAGGGCCTGCGCCAGCGCCGCCTGCACAAGGCGTTTCTGCGCTACCACGATCCCGACAATTGGCCGGTGCTGCGCGAGGCGCTGAAGGAGATGGGCCGCGCCGATTTGATCGGCTCGCAGCCCCACCAGCTCGTCCCCGCGCACCAGCCCCCCGGCACCGGCAAGGCCGCCGGCACGAAGCGCCCGCTGCGCCCCGGCGGCAGGACGCAGCGGTTTACAACCAAGGGCGTGCGGGTGATGAAGTAGCGGGACGAGTGAGCTTTGCTGCCCCCGCAACAAAAAATGTCGAAAACAACCCCATGCACAGTAGCCGGCCCTAGCGGGATCAATGGCTTAGACACTTCGCAAAAGACGGTTGACCCGTCGGGCAAAAAGTCGTTGCCCCGTCGGGCAACACAGGCGCATGATGGCATCATTGGGCACGTGGGATAGAGCGAGCCCGGTCTCTGCCCGCATCGATAGTCTCGAGCTTCACACCGCGTCCCACGCGCAGGCTGTCGCACGCCTGTTCGACGCGTTGCAGGGGGATTTATACTTCCCCGGGGGATTAGCACCTTAGTAGGGCGACACCGGCTTCACCCTCCGCGGCTGGGTGGCCCGCCTGAGCCGTTACAGCTTCGTCAACACAGCCGGGCACCAAATCCGGATGCGCTAGCGCGTGCCGCGATGGAGCCGGTCATCAGAGGCGTGTTCGAGGAATTTGCCAACACC
The DNA here is from genome assembly GCF_023074095.1 of Bradyrhizobium sp. 137. Lineage (NCBI taxonomy): Bacteria > Pseudomonadati > Pseudomonadota > Alphaproteobacteria > Hyphomicrobiales > Nitrobacteraceae > Bradyrhizobium > Bradyrhizobium sp. 137. The sequence goes on along the minus strand of NZ_JADPKU010000067.1, from coordinate 3,408 downwards.
CAGGAATTCTGCTTTGGCTCAAAGGCTGCCTTGGCCAATTGCCTGGCCCTAGTCGGGTCCTTTACGGAAGCAACCTTCCCGGCGCTCTGAGCTAAGTGCAGCTATGGGTCTTGGTTGTGTGCAAACGGATAGGTCGGCACGCGGCCGTGGTCGCCCATCATTGCGGGCGGCCGATGTTGTCGCGTCGGATCGTCCAATGGCGGCCAAAGTGGGTATCACGACGCGGTATTGCGCTTTTGGACGCACTTTCCGGCCTTCAGGAGGCGCGGATGGCTGCAATCAGGCTCGGTTTGCCGACGATGTTCATCACCCGTGTGAGGTTGTAGGCGAGAACATGCAGCGCCATCTCAGCGGCGACATTCCGTAGGCGCTTCATCAGGAAGTGGGTCGCACCCATACGGGCTTTTATCGTGCCGAAGGGATGCTCGACGGTCTCGCGCCGCGTCCGCATGGCGTCGGGATTGGAATCGAGCCGTCTCTGGACCTCCTCGACCACATGCTCATGCTCCCAGCGCGTGATGCGGCGCTCCTTGGACGGCGTACATTGGCTCTTGATCGCGCAGCCTTGGCACGCCGCTGTCGACCAGTAACGGCGCAGCGTCATTCCATGCTCGATGTTGGTGTAGTGATAGGGCAGCAGCTGGCCGGATGGGCAGCGGTAGACGTCCGCATCAGCCAGGTAGGCGAAGTCCTGTTTGCCGAACCGGCCCTCCGCCTTGGCGTTCGACGTCATGGGCTTAGGCAAGGTGACTGCAACGCCGGCCTCTTCGCAGGCTAATATCTCCTCTCCGTCGAAGTAGCCACGGTCGGCGACCGCCTCGAGTTTGTCCACTTCGAGCACTTCTTTGGCTTGCTTCGACATCCGAGCAAGCTGCCCACGGTCGCTGCCGACGTTTATGACCTCGTGCGTAACAATCAGATGGTGTTCGGTGTCCACCGCGACCTGGACATTGTAGCCGACGACACCCGATCCGCGTCCGCTGGTGGCCATCGAACGGGCATGCGGATCGGTGAGCGATATCTGTTGATCCGGCGTGTTGCGCATCTGCGCATCAAGCACTTCCAGGCGGCTCATCTCCTGTTTTAGCCGAGCGATCTTTTCCTTGATCCTCGTCGTCTTGATGCTGATCGCTTCCGATGGCTCCTGCCGATCGGCGCTATCGAGTTGATGCAGATATCGACCGACGCTTTCCTCAATCTGCGCCATCCGCCTTGCCATCTTGGCATGCGTGAAGTTGCGGTCGCGGTTGTTCACCGCCTTGAACTTGCTGCCGTCGATTGCGACGCTTGGGGTCTGCAACAGGCCCATTTGCCGGCATAGTGCAATGAACTTCGCACAAACCTTCCGGATCGCCGCGCCATTGTCCTTCCGGAAGTCGGCGATCGTCTTATGATCGGGAGCCAGGCGGCCGATTAGCCACATCACCTCGATATTGCGGCACGCCTCACGTTCCAGGCGGCGACTGGACTGCACCCGATTGAGATAACCGTAGATGTAAAGCTTCAGAAGGACTGCCGCATGGTAGGAAGGCCGGCCCGTCTCCTTGGCGATCACACGCTCAAACCCCATTCCATGCAGGTCGAGCGCCTCGACGAACACATCGATCACATGGACCGCGTTGTCCTCGCTTACCCAATCCTCCAGACATTCCGGCAAGAGCGTCAGCTGGGATCTGTCCGCGCCTTCAACGAAGCGTCCCATCCGTGTCCTCCATCAGGAAACGGAGGAATCGTAGCCGACTCGTGGCTTTTCACACAGCCAGGGCCAATACCAGACTTGGGACCATTTAGCGGAGTGGACGAAGGTCTCTGCAGGTTCAAAGGCAATCATAATGTCCGGCGGCTCCCGCGACGGAAGGGGTTCCTTTTTGCTCGCTGCTGGTGTTTCCTCTGCGCGGAGGACAGGCATGCGGGGATCGCTGGGGGAAAAGATCGGTGTAGGCGCCTTCTCCGAAGTCTACGCCTGGGCGCCCGGTCAGGTCATCAAACTGTTTAAACCCGGCGTGTCGCGTTGGATGCCCCGGCACGAGGTGCGCATGATCCGCGCCGTGCGCGCCGCCGGCGTCCCGGTGCCGGAGGTGTTCGGCGACGTGACGCTGGATGGGCGCTTCGGCATCGTCTTGGAGCGCCTCGACGGACCGACCCTGTGGCACCTCTCGCGGACCGGCGCGGTGCCGTTCGCGCAGGCGGGCGCGATCGTCGCGGCTCTGGCCATGTCTCTTCACAAGACGTGCCCGCCGCCGGAGGTCCTCTCCATGCGGGAGCATATGGAGCGCGAGTTGCGGCACGACGACGGCAAGGTCCCGAAGCACATCGCTACCGATATCCTCGCCATGATCGACCGCCTGCCGACCGACGACGGGCTTTGCCATTGCGACCTTAGCCCCGGCAACGTGATCATGACGGCGGAAGGCCCAAAGCTCGTCGACTGGACCTTCGCGATGCGCGGGCCCGCCGCCCTCGACCTTGGGTTCTTGCATGTCATCCTGTCCGAGCTCGGCCCGGAAATCGCAGACGATCCGCAGCGGCCGCGCGCCACCAATGCGGCGGCGCAATCCGAATATGCGCGGCTGGCCGGCATGTTGCTCGCGGAGTTGACGGCAGCCATGGAGCCGTATTTGCCCATCGTCCGCACCTTCGTCGTCCTTGGCAACGTGGTGCCTTCCTTGCGGGAGCGGTTGATCCAACGCATCGAAGCGGGGCTGCGCTCGGAAGACTGAACCATCTTCGCGCGAGCCGAAGTGGCCTGTCGAAGCGAGACGTCGGCCGTTTGCTCGCTGAGAGGCAGCTCTATGTTCCGAGTCCGCTCCGGTCAACAGCGGTGATTTGAGCCTCGGCCATTGACTTCCGGTCTGCCCCGCACGTCGGACATGTCCGTGCGCCGGACAAGCGGTCGCGAACGGCCAGAAGCAGTTCTTAATCATTGGCCCTCGTCTGCCCGTAGGCCAAGGCCATGAGATTCCTGTCGCGTCATTGCTCGCGGACGCCGGCTTTTCTGAGTCCTTCGATGATGCCGTCGTACTCACGACGAAACTGCGGATTGCTCGAACGTGCGTAGCCGATTTGCTTGAACCACTGGATCGTGAAGTCCGGTCGGATTGCATTTAATTCGACCATTACTTGCTGGGCCATTTCCGATTGGCCGGTGGCTCCATAGGCAGCAATCAGATCTGCATACGGAAACCAGTCCGATTTGTTCAAATTTATGGAGCGCCTACATTCCTCAATACCTTCCTTGTATTGGCCTAGATGAACATGAGCGTGACAGAGGAAAAACGCCAAGTCCCAGCAGCCGGATCTTTGGGGCTCAGGCGCAAAGCGATCTGAATCGGAGAAAACGCTTCGGCCGCGCGTCCCGCCGTAACAAGTACGATCCCCTTGGATGCATACGCGACGGGCGAATTAGGA